>NZ_JADPKF010000058.1:0-17352 GCF_023073815.1 Bradyrhizobium sp. 157
TGCAGATAGTTGCGTTCAATCGTCCGGTCGTAGCTGTTATCGCGCATTGGATCGTCCTCCAGTGGAGCGATCCAATCAGCGAATTAGTGAACATGCACAGCAATGACCGTGGAGAGATGCGTCACCCCTCCTTGAATCCATACTCCGGCACATTGCCGCTGGCGCCGTAATATTTGTACGGCAGGAATTTTCCGGACATCGTGATCTTGACCCGGTCGCCCTTCGGATTGGCGACGCGGTCGATCGCCATGTCGAAATCGATCGCCGACATGATGCCGTCGCCGAATTCTTCCTCGATCAGCGCCTTCCATGCCGGCCCGTTGACCATCACCATTTCGTAGAACCGGTAGATCAAGGGATCGGTCGGCGGCATCGGCGTGCCGGTGCCGCGCATCGGCACCTCGTTGAGCATCGCTGTTTCCGATTTCGACAGCCCGAACAACTCGCCGGCGTTGGCGGCCTGCGGCTTCGTCAGCTTCATCTGGCCCATGATGGCGCCGACGATCAGCACTTCCGAATAGCCGCCGATCTTTTCGCAGATATGTTTCCAGCTCCAGCCCTTCTCGCGCTTGATGTCGAGCAGCTTTTCGGTGAGGTCTTCGCGCTTCATGCTTCGTCTCTCCTTCAACACCCGTCATGCCCGGGCTTGTCCCGGGCATCCACGTACTTGTTTGGCTAACCTTGGGAAGACGTGGATGGCCGGGCCAAGCCCGGCCATGACGCCTGCGTTGACTCTTCTGCCTCCGCTGCAACCACCAGTTCCGGCTTGCCGGGCCGCACCACCGGCACGTTGCGCGGATCATGATCGGTCACCGTGGCGGCAAACGTCTTGCTGCGGCTGACCAGAAAATCGACGATGTGATTGCGCACCGCGTAATAGAGCGGATGGCGGTGCAGATCGATGCGGCCGCGATCCTTCGGCAGCGGATTTTCCACGATCTCCGCCAGCACGGCGCCCGGACCATTGGTCATCAGAAAAATCTTGTCGGCGAGATAGATCGCCTCATCGACATCATGGGTGATCATGAACGCGGTCTGCCCGGTCTCGAGGCAAATGCGCCGCACCTCGTCCTGCAGCGTGCCGCGCGTCAGCGCATCCAGCGCCGAGAACGGCTCGTCCATCAGCATGATCTTTGGCGTGATCGAGAGCGCCCGCGCAATGCCGACGCGCTGCTTCATGCCGCCGGACAGTTCGGACGGGCGCTTGTGCTCCGAGCCGGTCAGCCCGACCAGGTCGATGAACTTTTGCGCATGCGCCTTGACCTTGGCGCGGTCCCAGTTCCGCCATTTCGAGGTCACGGCATAGGCGACGTTGCCGAGCACTGTGCGCCAGGGCAGCAGCGCATGGCTCTGGAAGATCACGGCGCGGTCGAGGCTCGTGCCTTCAATGGCCTGTCCGTCGACGATGACCGCGCCCTCGCTCGGCTCGTCGAGACCGGCCAGAATGTTCAACACCGTAGTCTTGCCGCAGCCGGAATGCCCGATCACGCAGCCGAATTCGCCGCGCTTCATCGACAGCCAGAGATCCTCGAAAATCGTGGTCTCGCCGCCACCCGCGCCGGGATAGCGCCGCGCGATCCCCTCGATGGAAATGAATTTGTCGGTCATCGCCATCACTCCGGGAACGTGACCATGCGCGTAAACCGCGCCAGGATCTGGTCGAGCAGCATTCCGACGATGCCGATCATGAGGATGGCGATGATGACGTTGGTAATGGAGAGATTGTTCCACTCGTTCCAGACGAAGTAACCAATGCCGGTGCCGCCGACGAGCATCTCGGCCGCGACGATCACGAGCCAGGCGATGCCGATCGAAATCCGCATGCCAGTCAGGATCGTCGGCGCCGCCGCTGGCAGGATCACCGTGAAGGCCCGCCTGACGGTGCCGACTTCCAGCGTGCGCGCGACGTTGATCCATTCCTTGCGCACCGCGGCGACGCCGAAGGCCGTGTTGAGCAGCATCGGCCACACCGAGCAGATGAAGATGACGAAGATCGCCGAGATCGAGGAATCCTTGATGGTGTAAAGCGCAAGCGGCATCCAGGCGAGCGGCGAGATCGGCTTCAGCACCTGGATGAACGGATCCAGCGCCTTGCTGATCAAAGGCGACATGCCGATCAGGAAGCCGAGCGGGATCGCGACGATGACGGCGAGAAAGTAGCCGAGGCCGACGCGGGCGATGGAATAGCCGAGCTGGATCCCGAGCCCCTTGTCGTTCGGGCCGTTGTCGTAGAACGGTTGCCTGAGATGCTCCCACAATTTCGCGCCGACATCTGATGGACCCGGCATCGCCGACTTGCCCTGGGTCGCCGTCAGCCCCATCAGCTTGGCGTATTCCGGCGACATGTTGCCGACAGCGCCCGTCGAGCGGGTGGCGAGATGCCAGATGCCGAGGAACGCCGCGAACAGCACGATCGAAACCACGGCCGCGCGGAAACGGAGGGATGAGGTCATGACGACAAGCTCCCTGTCCCGGGCGCGGCGCAGCACGAAGCGCAGCGCAGTGCTGCGCTGCTGAACCGGGACCCACCGAGCGCGAGGCGGTCCCGGCTTCGCGAAGCATCGCCACGCACTCCGTGCTGCGCGCTGCATCGCATCCGGGACACGAAACCGGGATTCATCACGACGCCTTCCTGATCTTGAAGCTGGCGAGATAATCCTCGGGCTTCGCAGGATCGAACGTCTTGCCCATCACCGAAAAACTCTTGGTGGTTGCGGTGGGCGGCGTTAGTCCTGCTTGCTTCATCAGCTTGGCGGCGTCGGTGGCGAGATAGACCTGCGCGGCAATGCCCGCATAGTCGATGTCGCCCTTGATCTGTCCCCAGCGCTTCATCTGGGTCATGATCCACACCGCAAACGACTGCCACGGGAACGGATCGAAATCGACACGGTTCGGCTGCGTGACGATGTTGCCCAGCCCATCGGCGAAGGTGCCGGTCAAAACCTGCTCCAGCACGATCGGCGGCTGATTGAGATAGTTCGCCGGCGCGATCGCGGCGGCAATCTCCTTGCGGTTCTCCGCCTTGTGCGCGTACGCGGTGGCTTCGATGATCGATTTGAGCAGCGCGCCGTAGGTATTCGGCATCGACGTGACGAATTCCTTCGACGCGGCGAAGGCGCAGCACGGATGCCCTTCCCAGATGTCCTTGGTCAGGATGTGGATGAAGCCCGCGCCGTCAAACACGGCGCGCTGGTTCATCGGGTCGGGCCCGAGAAAGCCGTCGATGTTGTCGGCGCGCAGGTTGGCGACCATTTCCGGCGGCGGCACCGCGCGGATCTGCACGTCGGCATCGGGATCGATGCCGTGCTCGGCAAGGTAATAGCGCAGCAGGTAGTTGTGCATCGAGTAGTCGAAGGGCACGGCGAACTTAAAACCCTTCCAGTCCTTCGGATTGCGCTTGTCCTTGTGCTTGACCGACAGCGTGATCGCCTGGCCGTTGATGTTTTCGACCGCCGGCATGGTGTAGGGAATCGGATTCGAGCCGGCGCCCATCGTGATGGCGAGCGGCATCGGCGACAGCATGTGGGCCGCGTCGTATTCCTTGTTGATGGTCTTGTCGCGAATGACGGCCCAGCCGGCGGTCTTGATCACTTCGACATTCAGGCCGTTCTTGGCATAGAACCCCATCGGCGCGGCCATGATGATCGGCGTGGCGCAGGTGATCGGGATGAAGCCGACCTTGAGGTCCTTCTTTTCCAGCGGCCCGCCTTGCGCGAATGCTTCAGTCGCGGTCTTGAGCGGGAAGAATTGCGATAATGCCGCCGCGGCGGTTGCCGCTCCTACCGACTTCAAAAACGCGCGTCGCGCGACGTCCTGCGGGAACATCGCGCGCATCACGGCGGAGGCGACCACCCCTTCGTAGCGTTTCTGTTCGCTCTCGATGGCCGCCTCGGCCTGCAGTTGGACGGCCTGGTGCTCGGCCTCGCTGACATGCTGGCCGCAGCTACAGCCACCGGCATGAAGACGACGGTTGGGATCGAATGGATTGTCGAAGGTAGACATCAGCCCTCCTGCGCGACGTTTGCCCCCTTATTAAGCAAGCCACATGCCAGCCCCGTTCTGCGGCAATGGCTCTGACATCACAGGGATTCTGCTGACATTGGCGGCTACGAAAATTCGTGATACACGAAATGTCGTAGCTGAATTACGAAATTTCGGAGTATCAACCGGATGGATCTGGCCCTCGGCTCAACCGCGCCACCGCAGGATGCCGAACTGCGCGCGGCCGCGTTCGAATTCGCGATCGAGCCCGCGCTGCTGCTCGATCCCCATGCCGACCAGATCCTCGACGCCAATCCGGCCGCCTGCACCCTGCTCGGCTACGACCGCGCCTTGTTGCGGCAGACCAAAGTCAGTGCCTTGCACGCCGGGCAACTGCCGGCGCTGATCGTGTTCACGCAAGCCGTGCTCGACAAGGGCGCGTACTGGACCAACGCGCTGACCCCGCGCCACGCCACGGGGCAAAGCCTGCGCCTGGAATACGCCGGCTCACTCGTGCCCGGCGACGGCCGCTCGCTGGTGCTGCTCACGATGAGCGACCTCGACGCGCGCCGCCGGCGCTATGTCGATGCGGCGGCCGAAGACCACATGCGCGGCGGAATCGCGACCTGGCAACGCGTCGAGCGGGTGTTCCAGGATATCGAGCGCGAAAACCAGCTCATCCTGCGTGCCGCCGGCGAAGGCATTTACGGCGTCAACGCCGAGGGCAAGACCACCTTCGTCAATCCGGCCGCCGAACGCATGCTGGGCTGGGGCGCGGAAGAATTGGTCGGCAAGGCAATCCACCCGATCGTTCATCACACCCATCATGACGGGCGGCACTATCCCGATCATGACTGCCCGATTTACGCGGCGTTTCGCGACGGCGCCGTGCACCAGGTCGAGGGCGAGGTGTTCTGGCGCAAGGATGGCACGCCGGTCTGGGTCGAATATACCTCGACGCCGATCCGCGACCGCGGCGTCGTGGTTGGCGCGGTCATTGTATTCCGTGACGTCAGCCAGCGCCGCGAGGCCGACGAGAAGCTGCATGCTGCGCTTGCCGAAGTCGATCGGCTGCGCGAGCGGCTGGAGCTGGAAAACGCCTATTTGCAGGAAGAAATCCGCATCGAGACCAATCCGCGCGGCATCATCGGCCAGAGCGAGGCGATCCAGAAGACGCTGCGCCAGGTCAAGCTGGTGGCGCCGACCACCGCCGCCGTGATGATCACCGGCGAGTCCGGCACCGGCAAGGAATTGATCGCGCGCGCCATTCATGAGGCGAGCAGCCGCCGCGACCGGCCGCTGATCCGCGTCAACTGCGCGGCAATCCCGCGCGAACTCTTTGAGAGCGAATTCTTCGGCCATGTCCGAGGTGCCTTCACCGGCGCGATGCGCGACCGCATCGGACGGTTCGAGCTTGCCGACGGCGGCACGCTGTTTCTCGACGAGGTCGGCGAGATCCCGCTGGAGCTGCAGGGCAAGCTGCTACGGGTGCTGCAGGAAGGCAATTTCGAACGTGTCGGCGAGGAGCGCACCCGCGCGGTGGACGTGCGCGTGATCGCCGCCACCAACCGCGACCTCAAGCAGGAAGTGCAGCGCGGCCGGTTTCGCGAGGACCTCTATTTCCGCCTCAACGTGTTTCCGGTCGAGTCAGTCCCGTTGCGCGAGCGCCGCGAGGACATTCCGCTCCTGGCACAGCATTTTCTGACGCGCGAAAGCAAGGCGCTGAAATCTGAGCTTCGCTTGTCGGAGGGCGATGCGCGCCGGCTTTCGCGCTACGACTGGCCCGGTAACGTCCGCGAATTGCAGAACGTAATCGAGCGAGCGGCGATCCTCGCGCAGAATGGCCGCTTGCGCATCGACCTGCCCGAGCCGTCCGATGCTCAGCCAGCACCGGGATCAGCGCACGTGAAAGCCGATGCCCGCCCGACGGTCATGACCACAGCAGAAATGCGCGCGCACGAACGCGCCAACATTCTCGCCGCGCTTCAGGCGTGTTCCGGCAAGGTGTTCGGCCCCGGCGGTGCGGCGGAGATGCTGGATATCAAGCCGACCACGCTGGCCTCGCGGATCAAGGCGCTGGGGATAGCCCCGCGGCCGCGCGGATCCGCTTGCCCCAGCGGATAGACGCGGCCCTCGGACTGACCCGGCTCGTCGGTCAAATGACCTGGCCGCCGGAGACTTCGATCCGCTGGGCGTTGATCCAGCGATTGTCGTCGGTCAACAGCTTCGCGATCATTGGGCCGATGTCCTCAGGCACACCGACACGACCAAGGGCAGTCATGCCCGCGAAGGTCTTGTTGAGATCCGGCGTGTCGCGGACCGCGCCACCGAGGAAGTCTGTCTCGATCGCGCCCGGCGCCACGGTATTGACCGCGATGCCGCGGCTGCCGAGTTCCTTCGCCATGTAAACGCTGAGGACCTCGACCGCACCCTTCACTGCCGAATAGACGGAGAAGCCGGGGAAGGAGATGCGGGTAAGGCCGGAGGACAGGTTCACGATCCGGCCGCCGTCCGCGATCAGCGGCAACAGCGCCTGAGTGAGGAAGAACACGCCCTTGAAATGGACGTTGACCAATTTGTCGAACTGCGCCTCGGTCGTTTCCGCGATCGAAGCCATGTCACCATGGCCGGCGTTGTTGACAAGGTGATCGAACGTATCGCGCTGCCAGATCTTCCGCAGCGCCGTCCGCAGCTGCTCGGCGAAAGGCTTGAAAGCAGAGACATCGCTAAGGTCGAGTTGGAGTGAGATCGCCCTGCGCCCCATCGCCACTATCTCGGCGACAACGGCTCGAGCGCCTTCCTCAAGGCTTTGATAAGTGATGATGACGTCGCTACCCTCGCGGGCGATGTTGAGCGCAGTGTTCCGGCCAAGCCCGCGGCTTGCTCCGGTGATGAGAGCGATCTTGGTCATGCTAGGCTCCTGTTGCTTGTGTGGCCGCGCTGATATGCAGCCCGGGAGCTGGCCTTTGTTGCCGGAACCTCGACGTTCTTTGCCTATTCCTACAGATCGAATTTACGCATCGGTTCAGGCGCGATAGGATCGCCGCATGACCGACACTCTCCTCAAGGCTGTTCGCCGCTATGCGGAGGTCTATGCTGATCCGGCCGGGGTCGCTCGGACTCCGATTCCTGGCCTGACGACCATTCGTGCGACCGCACCGAGCGGCCTGGACTACGCGATCTCCCGACCGCTCGTGTGCCTCGTGCTGCAGGGAACCAAGCACGTGACGATGGGCAATCGTGCCTTCACGTTCCGCGCTGGCGACTCTCTGTTGATCACGGCTGACGTGCCAACGGTGAGCCGGATCACGCGGGCGAGCATCGCCGTGCCTTACTTCTCGCTTGTACTGGACCTGGATCCGGCGGTGATCGCAGACCTCGCCGTGGAGATGAAGGCGGTGCCGATTGCCGAGGGCGCGCCCGTGCACCACGAGCCCACCGATGCCGAGGTCGCCGACGCGGCGCTTCGGCTGATACGCTTGATTGAGCGCCCGGCATCGGTGCCAGTGCTGCGCACGCAGTTGGTGCGCGAGATGCACTACTGGCTCCTTTCCGGACGGCACGGGGCGGCGATCCGACGCCTTGGCTGGCCGGACGGCCATGCGCAGCGTGTAGCGCGCGCGGTCGCGGTGCTTCGAGCCGAGTTCACTCAGCCATTGCGGGTCGCGCGCCTGGCGGCTGTTGCCGGGATGAGCCCATCGTCCTTCCACCAGCACTTTCGCACCGTGACATCTCTTTCTCCGCTTCAGTTCCAGAAACAATTGCGTCTGATCGAGGCGAGACGGCTGATGCTGTCGGATGGAGTGACCTCGAGTAGCGCGGCATTCGCGGTCGGCTACGAGAGCGTCTCTCAGTTCACGCGGGAATACGGGCGCATGTTCGGCTTGCCGCCCGTTCGAGAGACCAAGGCGGCAAGGGGCAATACCCAGGCCGCGTAATCAGCACGAACGCGCCAACATTCGCGCGGCGCTGCCGCAGACGCGCTTCACCTCTCCCGCTTGCGGGGGAGGTCGGCGCGAAGCGCCGGGTGGGGCTCTCTCCACTCGGGCAGTGTCGACCGCGGAGACACCCCCGCCCCGGCCCTCCCCCGCAAGCGGGAGAGGGAGCGCACCTTCTTCGTGGTCGCAATCAAACTCAATTTCGTCATGCTTTAGTCACGGCGGGCTTGTTCTCGAGGTTCGCGTTAGCGGCGGCCGCCAATGGCAAACGGTGATGCCCCAGGCAGCGAATTGATCTCGCTGTCGAGCCGGCCCGACTGCTGCACATAGCCGACCCCAAGCGACAGGCTAAGATTCGACGTCGCCTGGAATTCGACGCCGGCATTCACGCTGGAGATCGGCAGCGTGCCGGACTTGGAGTCGAACGGCGCAAAAGGGCCGCCGATGCCGGTATTGTATTTCAGCGTGTCGAACCCGGCATAGAAGGTGACGGGCAAGCCGCTGTTCTTGAGGCTGTAGCCGAACTGCACGCCTTCGCTGTAGAGCGAGCCGAAACTGCCGAACGCACTCTGGCTGAGGCCGTTGAAAACAATGTTGCTGCGCTGGCTGCCGACAAAAAAGCCGTTAGAAAAATTGTAGCGCGCATAGGAAGAGCCGTTTCCGACGTCGCGGAAGTCGAAGCTCGGAAAGTTGCCGTAGCTGTTCGCGCTCTCGCCCGCATCGCCGCTAAAACCCATCGGCCAGCCGGGGATCCAGTAGTTTACCGGCGAGGCCTGCGCATGGGCCGCTGGCGCGCCGAGACAGAGCATCGCGAAAGCGAGTGTGAAACCTAAGCTGCGTGTGAAATCAGACATTCGTGCGTGCGACCACCAAGTGCGTCGTGATTATACGCATTGGAGGCTGGGAACACCAGAGCGACGCGGTGGCGCGGTTCCACCACGTCGCGATGTTGCGTTGATCTCGAGGACACCCGCCTGCAGCCTGATCCCGTCGAATCAGGCCGCAGACGTCGAACGCTTCATTACGCCGCCTTGGTGGTGAGCTTCGCCTCCATCGGCAGGCCCTCCTCGATCGGCAGCGAGGGATCGCGCGACCATTCGTTCCAGGAGCCGAAATACATCCGCACGTCCTTCACGCCGGCGTTCTTCAACGCGAGGAACGTGTTGGAGGCGCGCGCGCCCTTGAAGCAGTAGAGATAGACCGGCGTATTCTCCGAGATGCCGACGGTGGCGCATTCCGCCAGAATCTCGTTCTTGGACTTGAAGCGCGGTCCTTCGGCGGTCGGCTTCATCATGCGGTACCATTCGAGCCAGACGGCGCCGGGGATGCGTCCTTTGCGCGGGCAAAAATCCTTGCCGTAAGGGGAAGAGCTTTCGCCGATCCACTCGTCAATGTCGCGCACATCGAGCAGCGCAATGCCCGGTTTGCCGACAGCGGCCAGCATGGTCTTGGCGTCGATCAGGATGTCGCCCGCTTCAGGTACGATCGCGAACGACGCCTTCACCGGCGACGGCACGTCCTGAGTCACCGGCAGGCCGGCCAAGACCCAGGCATCGTAACCGCCATGCAGCACCTTGATCTTGGGATAGCCGAGCATGGTGAGAAGATAGTAGCCGCGACAGGATTGGCCGAACCCGGAATTCATCGACTGCTCGTAGATGACGGCGGTCTCCTTGCCCGAAAGCCCGGCGGCGCCGAACGCATCGGCGAATTTTGTCTTGAGCTCGTGAATACCTTCCGGCGTCGACGTTGCGAGGTAGGTGAAGATTTCATGGACGTTGACGGCGTTCGGGAGATGCCCCGCGCCGTAAGCCTCGGGATTGCGGGTGTCGATGACGACACACGGCTCTTGCGTGAGGAATTCCGCGAGTTCGCCGGCAGTAATCAGAACGTCCGTCATGGCAGGCCTCTCCTGTTGTGTGGTTGCTGGTTGGGTCGATCGGAAATCCCTTTAGGGTTCGTCGCCGGCCAGCATCTTGCGAAGCTGCTTGGTGGCGGGCGTGACGATGGCGACGAAATAGGCTTCGCGCACTCGCCGCTGGGCGCGGTGGCTCTTCAGGTAGCCGCGCGCGCCGCAATGGAGCATTGCTGCATGCGCAGCCGCGACGCTGGCGTCGCCGAGTCTGAGCCGCAGCGCGATGACGCGGCGCCAGTAGCTATCGTCGGAATTGTAGGGGTCGCGCGCCAGCGCCATCGTCTCCTTCTCGAACTCGGCATGGAGTTCGTGGAACTGGACAGGTTGCTGCGGCAGATAGCGGTTGACGTGGCCGAGCGGCGCCTCGACTTCGTCCATGATCTGGATGCAATCCTTGATCAGGCCGAGCGCCATGCCGGCTTGCAGCAGGATGAAACCGGCGCGGATTTTTTTGACGAACGGTCCGGCCGGCTCGGCGAGAATGAGTTCGTCAGGCACGAAAACATCGCGGAACTGCGCGCCATAGGTGCCGGTGCCGTCCATCGCCAGGAACGGCTTGCACGGCTGCAGGGTAATCGCGGGATTCGAACAGTCGGCGAGGAACATGACGATGCCGCCCCCCTCGTCCTCCCGCTCAAAGATGGTGCCGAAGTAATGGTCTGCACCCAGGTTCGAGACCCATGGCAGCGCGCCGCGCACGACGTAGCCACCCTCGACCTTGCGTCCCCTGAGTTTCAGCTTCTCGATACCGAAGAAACTCTTCATCGGGTTGGACAGCCCGGTGCCGCCGAGAATCTCACCGCTGGCAAACTTGCCGGCGAATTCGGCGACGAGTTTTGGATTGTTCGAATTCGAGGCGTACCAGACCAGCGTGTTCTGACACCACGCCATGAAGGCGGTGGCGCCGCAGACCTCGCCGAGCGCGGCGATCGACTGAATGGCGCAGCGCAGATCGGCTGCGCCATTCACGGGTTGGTGACTGCCCCATGCGCCGGCGCCGCCTAGACGCCGCAGCAAGGCATCCGGATAGACGGTGCCTTCGTCGATCGCCGCAGCCTGGGGTGCGAGGTCTCGACGCGCAATCGCCGCGACTTGATCGACGATCGATGCCGATGGGAGATCGTCGTCGACTGCGAGCCGCGATATCGCCACTGAACCCATGAGACCCTCCGCACCCCAGTGCTTGTTGCTGCCGCTTATGCGCTGACGTCGAGATTGACCGGCCGCGTAAACGTGTTGGCGACCGGCGACCACTTCTTGACGTGGGCGACCAGCGCATCGATCTCGCTCTTAGGAATGCCCTCGCATTCCATGTCGACCTTAACGCGGACATCGGTGAAGCCGACCGGCTTCTCGCTGATATCGCCGGTGCCCCACACCGCGGTGATGTTGAGGTCGCCTTCCAGTTCGAGTTCGAGCTTGTTGACGATCCAGCCGCGATGAACGGCGTTGGCGTGCAGGCCGACCGCAAGGCAGGAGCCGAGCGCGGCGAGCGAGGCTTCGGAAGGATTGGGCGCGGTGTCGTCGCCCAAAAGGCCCGGCGGCTCGTCGACGATATAGGGCGCGAGATTGCGGATGTAGTTGGCGTGACGGAACTTGCCCTCCGCCACCGTCTTGCATTTCAAGGTCTTGATGACCTTCGGATTGGCCTTGCCATTGGCGATGAGCTGCTCCAGCCCGTTCTTGTCGATCGGGGCCAGGCAGCCCGTAAGCACCGTTTTTTGAGCGACCGCGGTCATCATTTCTCTCCCTAGGGTAGGATACCGAACGTTCTGTTTCCTGCATGAAGCGTGCCAGAACTGGCTCAAATCAAAAGCCGAACGTCTGTCGTTGCTTAGCAATGCCTGCCCGGAAATTGATCAGCGCCGCGCTGCTCACGCGCGAAGCAATTGCCGCGCCGGCGCGATTATTTTCGGCGCAAAGATGCGACTTGATGATTGCGCCGCGCTCCGATTAACTGGCGCGCATGGGCAAATCAGTTTCCAAGAGGAAAGCTGTCGCGGCCTCGGCCGCAGGCGACGAGGAGTCCGCGCGCGGCCGCCTGCTCAGCGCGGCGACGCATCTGTTCTGCAAGGACGGCATCAACGCCACCGGCATCGACGCCATCATCGACGAGGCCGGCACCGCGAAGACCACGCTCTACAAATTGTTCAGATCGAAGACCAACCTGGTCAATGCCGTGCTCGAGAGCGAAGGCAAGGCGTGGCGCGAATGGTTCATCGGCGCGATGGAGGACGGCGGCGGCGATGCGCAGGCGAAGCTGAAGCGGATCTTTCCGGCGCTGAAGCGCTGGTTCGCCGAGGAGCGCTTCTACGGCTGCCCCTTCATCAACGCGGTCGCCGAACACGACAAGGACGCCAAGCAGTTCCGCAACATCGCGCTCCGCCACAAAAAGGTGGTGCTGGCGCATATCGAAAAGCTCGCCACTGAGATGGGTGCGTCTGAGCCGCAGGTGCTCGCCCATCAACTCGCATTGCTGATCGACGGCGCCATCGTCGCTGCGATGGTCTCGCGCGATCCCGGCGTGGCGGATACTGCAGGTCTTGCCGCGAGCCCTCTGCTCGGGCCTTCCAGGATAAAGAAGACGAAGCGCGCCGGTAACGCGCCTGCGGAGTTGGTCGCCGTCTGAGGCGGCAGCGGCGACGAGGTCGCCGATCGAGCTAGAGCATAATGATTTTTGGTTAGATCGATTTGGCCGCAGACGCGCTTCACCTCTCCCGCTTGCGGGGGAGGTCGGCGCGAAGCGCCGGGTGGGGGCTCTCTCCACTGGGCAGTATCGCCCGCGGAGACACCCCCACCCCAACCCTCCCCCGCAAGCGGGAGAGGGAGCGCACCTTCTTCGCGGTCGCAATCAAACCTAATTTCATTTTAGAGAGACGCGGAAGCCGTGGCGGTCACGCCGCGCGCGAGGACAATTCCACCGGCTACAATCAAGCCCACGCCCGCGGCGCGGCTGAGCCATGGACTGCGCGCCAGCAGCTTCTCGAAGGCGACATAGATCGCGACCGCCGCGATCCACACCAGGTTCATGACGCCGGCAACGAACAGCAGCGCCATGAGAAACCAGCAACAGCCGACACAGTAGCTGCCATGCCGAAAACCCATGCGCAGCGCGCCCATGGCACCAGGTTGCCAGTATTGGCTCAGGAACAATACCGGATTCTGGCAATAGCGCAGACAGGCGCGCTTGATCGGCGAGAGCTGGTACAGCCCGGCGGCGAGCAGTATGATTCCGGCGAGTACGGTGCTGGTGCTCGCCATCATGCCGGACAGCAGCCCGGCCTGGTCTAGTGCCCACTGCACCGCGACCGCGACCAGGCTGAAGCCGGCCCATATCAGGAGATAGCCGGCGAGAAAGATCCAGCTTGAGACGACAGGATTGTCCGTCGCCTGCCTGCGCTTGATTGCCGTGAACAGCAGCACCATCGGCGCCGCGCTCGGCACCATCATCGCGATCATCATCACCCACCACATCGTAAACATCAGCGCGGCCTGCGATGGCGACCATGGCTCGGGGTCCATCGGCATATCGGCCATGCTCATGTCGATGCCGGCGCCGGCGGCCAGATAGCCCCAGGCAAAAGCGACAACGGCAGCCATGCCGAATGCCACGATCAGGCGATCGTGGCGCAAGGCCTGTTCAAGCGCAGAGGTCCCGGGCATGGACTTAACCTCCGCCACTGAAACGGCACGTCGAAATGCCGTCTCCAATGCAGCGTCAGGCCGCGACGCCCTCCGGCGTCTGAACGACGTTGGCCAGCGAGCTATGCGACCCCGTGGTGTCGAACTTGATCGCACCGGTCGAGCGGATGTTCGCCGAGGCGATTTCGGCAGCGCGATGTTCGAAGCCCTCGGGCACCACGACTTGAATGCGATGAGGCTGTCCGGTCACCGGATTCTTGATCGGCTCGACCTCGGTCTCCAGCACGCCCTTCGCCACGACACGCGCGACGCGTCCATCCTTGTCGAACGAAAAGTCGAACGGGGCAAACACCGGTTCATGGATTTTCGTCACGATCAGGCTGAATATATGAAACAGCGTACCTTCAGCGGAATACTTGCCGGACATGATGTTGAACAGCGCCTCGCGTTGTTCCGGCGTGGCGCGCTCGTCGATGATCGGCTGCATCTGGCCATTGCCCTCATGCAGCGCACCGGGAAAATCGACGGTCACCGCAAAAACAAGACCATCGAGTCTGGTGTCCTCGAAGTGTCCTTTGGTGATCCTCATGCCGACCAGGCCCTTGCAATAGCCCTGGGTTGGCCGCGCGTTGAAATCGCACGGACAGCCAAATGCGCAATTGCAGTTCTTGATCCATTCGCCTTCGAGACGCCAGTCAGATGTAGCCATCGCACACCTCCGATTTGCGTTGTCGATTAGACTGCAGCCGCTTGACACACTTACCGGCGTCGAATGCGCGATCGGTGCGACGGGATCGCGATCAAAGCACCATGGCAACTGGCGTCCAGCGACGTGCTGTCCCAGCGGGGCTAGCTTACCCCTTTGTGCGCGCGGGGACAGCAGCGCCGACGGCCACCTCGCGACAATGTGCCCGCCGGCCGGATGCTAGCCGCGGTCGCGCAGGCTCTCTTCGAGCCGCTCCAGCTCGGTCGCCAGATCCCGCTCGATGTCTGCGACCCGCATCTCGATGACGCGGTAATCGCGTGCCTCCAGCCACGCCTTCCGTCCGGCGCGGTCGGCCACAATCGCCTCCGACTCATTCGGATTGACCAGCTCGATCGCGAGGCGATGCACAAAGGACACAAAGTCGGGGATATGGCGCCCGACGGGAGTCTGGCGCTTGAACTGACCGGCGAAGCGGCGGTCGCGGGTCAGCGCCTGCCACAATATCCGCTCGGCATCGGTCGGGTTACGCCGCAACAGCCGGGCGAGCCCACGCACGGTAGAGCTGTCGCCGGGCACCGCCGGCCCCTGCCCGTGCTCGGCTAACAGCGCGCGGAGCCGCGTCGCCTGTTCGCCGTCGAGCACGCCACCCCTGGCCGGGCCCTTGCGGCCTTCGGCGATCGCCATCACCACGCCGTGCAGGGTGTGCATGTCCTGCTTGGTCGGGTCCATCCGGGTGAAGATGTTGCGCAGGTTCACCAGCATGGTCTCGCGCTTCTCGCGCGGGCGCAGGAATTCGACCTTGTCGAGTTCCCGAACCAGATTGTCGAAGAAGGCCTGCATCTGGTACTGCGAGGCCGGCTCCGACCGTTCCGGCATCGCGAACGGCAGGGCGCCGCCGGTTGAATGCTTGAACCACTCGTAGCCGATCAGCAGCACCGCCTGCGCCAGATTGAGGGAGGCGAAGCCGGGGTTGACCGGAAAGGTGATGATCCGGTTGGCGAGCGCCACCTCCTCGTTCTGCAGGCCGTAGCGCTCACGGCCGAACAGGATACCGGCCCCGCCGCCGCTTCCGACATGCGCCACGATCTCGCCTGCCGCCGCTTCCGGCGAGACCACCGGCTTGGCCTGGTCATGCGCACGCGCGGTGGTCGCGAACAACAGTGTGAGATCGGCGACCGCCTGCTCCACCGTGTCGAACAACTGCGCCTGTTCCAAAATCTGGTCGGCGCCGGCCGCCGCCCGTTGCGCCGCGATGTTCGGCCAGCCGTCGCGCGGGTTAACGATCCGCAAACGCGACAGCGCAAAATTGCCCATCGCGCGCGCGGCCATGCCGATATTCTCGCCGAGCTGCGGCTCGACAAGAATCACAATCGGTCCGGCTAAGTCCAACCCAGACTTGGTTTTATCGGTGCCCGAACCGGACATTCTCTGAACTTCACCCTCTCATTCAACTTCTGAAGATTTCGAGTCAGCTTCTGAACAGCCGAGTTCAACGCCCTCGTCAGGGCATACTCGATTGCCTGCCGGAGAAAATTTCTCAAGCAAAATAATTAGCCTGCCGAGATTTCTGAACGTTCGATCAAAGCCTTACAAGGAGGCTGAATTTGCCGAACTGGTGCCGCGCCGGCTTCCGCCTGCCAAGCACCCTAATCTGCGGGCGGTTCGTGATCTGGTACGTAGTGGCGGGAATGGCGACCCCGGCGACGTTCCAGGAATGGGCTGAAAGTGCATAACGGCTTGGCTTCCGCCGGCCGGTTTGCGGTGCTATAGGCCGCACATAATCACTCCACCCCGCCCGTATCAGCGGTTTTCCGAGAAAAGGCCCCCTCCATCATGGCAAAAATCAAGGTGACCAACCCCGTCGTCGAACTCGATGGCGACGAGATGACCCGGATCATCTGGCAGTACATCAAGGACAAGCTGATCACCCCGTTCCTCGATGTCGAGCTGCTCTATTTTGACCTCGGAATGGAGTACCGCGATCAGACCAACGACCAAGTCACGATCGACGCCGCCAACGCCATCAAGAAGGTCGGCGTCGGCGTCAAATGCGCCACCATCACCCCGGATGAAGCCCGGGTGAAGGAATTCGGCCTGAAGGAGATGTGGAAATCGCCGAACGGCACCATCCGCAACATCTTGGGCGGCGTGATCTTCCGCGAGCCGATCATCTGCAAGAACGTGCCGCGCCTGGTTCCCGGCTGGACCAAGCCGATCATCATCGGCCGTCACGCCTATGGCGACCAATACCGCGCCACCGACTTCAAGTTCCCGGGCAAGGGCACGCTGTCGATGAAATTCGTCGGCGAGGACGGCACCGTGATCGAGAGGGAAGTGTTCAAGTCCCCCGATGCCGGCGTCGCGATGGGAATGTACAACCTCGATGACTCCATCATCGACTTCGCCCGCGCCTCCTTCAACTATGGCCTGTTGCGCGGCTACCCGGTCTACCTCTCGACCAAGAACACGATTCTCAAGGTCTATGACGGCCGCTTCAAGGACATCTTCCAGGACATCTACGACCGCGAGTTCAAGAAGGAATTCGAAGCCAAGCGGCTCACCTACGAACACCGCCTGATCGACGATATGGTGGCGTCCGCGCTGAAATGGTCCGGCGGCTATGTCTGGGCCTGCAAGAACTACGATGGCGACGTGCAGTCAGACACGGTGGCGCAGGGCTACGGCTCGCTCGGCCTGATGACCTCAGTGCTGCTCACCCCAGACGGCAAAACGGTTGAGGCCGAGGCCGCGCACGGCACGGTGACCCGGCACTACCGCGAGCACCAGAAGGGCAAGGAAACCTCGACCAACTCGATCGCATCGATCTTCGCCTGGACCCGTGGCCTTGCCCACCGCGCCAAGCTCGACAACAACCCGGAGCTCGCGAAATTCGCCGACACGCTGGAAAAGGTCTGCGTCGCGACCGTCGAGGAAGGCTACATGACCAAGGACCTCGCGCTCCTGGTCGGCGCCGACCAGCGTTGGC
The DNA here is from genome assembly GCF_023073815.1 of Bradyrhizobium sp. 157. Taxonomy (NCBI): domain Bacteria; kingdom Pseudomonadati; phylum Pseudomonadota; class Alphaproteobacteria; order Hyphomicrobiales; family Nitrobacteraceae; genus Bradyrhizobium; species Bradyrhizobium sp. 157. The sequence continues at coordinate 17,169 of NZ_JADPKF010000058.1, forward strand.
TGTCCACGACCGGCTTCCTCGACAAGGTCGCTGCCAATCTCGAGAAGGCGATGGCGGCATAAGCCGCCTTCAGCAGAACTCTCCACGTCATGTATGGACGGCCCCCTCTCGGCAAGGGCTTTTTGGTGCTTCGGCAACGGATCGGGGAGCGGTCATGTATACGGCCTCGAGAAGCGGCCATTGA
>NZ_JADPKF010000021.1:0-234123 GCF_023073815.1 Bradyrhizobium sp. 157
TGCAGATAGTTGCGTTCAATCGTCCGGTCGTAGCTGTTATCGCGCATTGGATCGTCCTCCAGTGGAGCGATCCAATCAGCGAATTAGTGAACATGCACAATTGCGAGCCGCGTGCTGGCCTATGCCAACGAGGTCCTCAGCGGGCAGCGAAAATACCTGCTGGAATTACCCGTGGTGCCGGGCCCCGGTGCGATCGGCCGTGTCCGTGCCACCGGCCCCGACGCGACCCGCCTCCGGCCCGGCGATTGGGTCTATTGCGATCCGACAGTGCGCTCGCGCGACAATGCGCTATCGCCCGACATCGCCCTGCAGGGGCTCACCGCCGGCAGCGAGGGCGGGCTGCGCCTGCAACGCCATTTCCACAACGGCGCCTGGGCCGAACAGATGCGCGTGCCGACCGAAAACGCGGTTCCGATCGTCGAGATCGACGAGAAGGACGCAAGCCGCTGGTGTGCGCTCGGCACCCTGCTCGTCCCCTTCGGCGGCTTCCTTGCCGCACAACTGCAGGCCGGAGAGATCGCGCTGGTCAACGGCGCCACCGGCAGCTTCGGCAGTGCGGCCGTCGCCGTCGCATTGGGGATGGGCGCGCAATGCGTAGTCGCGACCGGGCGGAACGAGCAGGCGCTGGCTGAGCTGACGCGGCGGTTCGGCGCGCGGGTCCGAGCCGTGCCGATGCGCGGCCACGAGGCCGACGATCGCGACCGCATTCTGGAGGCGGCGCCCGGCCCGATCGACTGCGTGCTCGACATCCTCCCGCCGGCGGCCAACGCCGCGCAGGTGCGCACCGCCATGATGGCGGTGCGGCCTTACGGGCGGGTGGTGCTGATGGGCGGCGTCGGCATGCTCGGGGGCGCCGGCCTCGACCTGCCCTACTCCTGGATGATGCGAAACTGCATCACCCTGCGGGGGCAATGGATGTACCCACCGCATGCGGCCGTGCTGATGACCGGCTTGATCAGTGCCGGCCTGGTCGATCTCGATCATTTTGAGATCACCGCGTTCGATCTGGACCGCGCCAACGAGGCGGTCGCGCATGCCGCCGCGCACAGCGGTCCGTTCAAAATGACGGTGATCCGGCCGCGATAGGCCGGCAAAGCGGGCCGATGGCGATCAAGCGCTGATGATGATGTCGCCGATGATGTCGTGGACTTCGAGCGGCTTGTCGACCTGGGTGAACCATTCGGCGCGGTTGGCGGCGCGGCGGCGGCCGCGCTCGTCGAGCGGCAGCTTGAGCTGGCGCAACAGGCTGGTCACTTCCTCGCGCGCCGTGACGTGGCCCATGCTGGGGCGGGTGCCGAGCGTGGCCTCGTCGATGTCGTCGAGGGCGGTCAGGCCGCGCGGGAAGAATTCGCGGTAGACCACCCGCTCGGCGAATCCATCGATGGCACGGAAGCCGAGCCGCAGCGAAAGGTCCTTCAGGCTGTCGGCGACGAGCTGCTTGTTGCGCGATCCGATCATCGACAGGCGGTTGCGCACCACGATCCAGTCGGTGGTGGAGCCATCGAGCTGGCGGCGCTTGCGCCTGGTGTCGCGGACCATCTCGGCGTAGTGGCTTTCGCCGGTTACGGAATAGGTGGCGGGATCGACAGTGCCGAGCACGTCGAAATCGAGGAAGCTGTCGTTGATCGGGGTCACCAGCGTGTCGGCCATCGAATGCGCCAGCCGCATCAGGTAGGAGTCCGAACCGGGCGTATCGATGACGATGAAGTCGAAGGCGCGCTCGACCGTGCCGACCGCCGCCGCGAACTGCTGGAACTCCGAGTTTTCATTGTCGGCGATCTGCATCGTCTCGCCGAGCTTGATACAATAGTGAACGGGGATTTCGAGATCGAGACCGGTGCGGCGCGCCCACGCGCTCCGGTTGGCGATGTAGCGGGTAAAACTCTGCTGGCGGCAGTCGAGGTCGATGGTGGCGACGCGCTGCCCGGCCTTCATCAGGGCAACAGCAATATGCAGGGCGGTGGTCGATTTTCCAGAACCGCCCTTCTCGTTGCCGAGCACGACGACATGCGCCGAACCGAATTGACCCTGACTCGCCTGAAGCAACATGATTCAACCCCCGCACGATATCTTCAAATCACAGCGCGGCTGCGGTCAAGTGAAATGCGTGACGACGCATTCAATTCGCTCGCGGTGTGTCTTAATCATGAATCCGATGGTGCGGATTTCGTTCCGTTGCGCAATCGGCTCGCATTGTTTTCAATCAGCGAGGCGCGCACGTCTAACTTTCGCGTTGAGCTGCCGCTGGCTTGTCATTCCGAGTAACCTTGGCGGCAAAGCTCTGGCCTTATAAGGTCGGCGCGCCCACCGAAAGTATTGGGGCCACCGGCCCCTCACCCCGTCACAAGCTGCAAGAGATCGAGGCAAGATGTCGCGAAGTCCCATGGTCGTCCGTACCGTTCCCGCATTACGCCGCGCCGTCGAGGCCTTGCGCGCCCGCAAAGCCGCCGTCGCGCTGGTGCCGACCATGGGTGCGCTTCATGACGGACACATGTCGCTGGTCCGCCTCGCCAAGCGTCGCGCACAGAAAGTCGTCGTCTCAATTTTCGTTAACCCGACGCAGTTCGCGCCGACAGAGGATTTCGGTTCGTATCCGCGCACCTGGAAGGCCGACCTTGCCAAACTCACCGCCGAGAAGGTCGACCTGGTCTGGAATCCGGACGTCAAAGCGATGTACCCGGACGGCTTCGCGACAAGGATCGTGCCCGAAGGTCCGGCTATCGCCGGGCTCGAGGATCGTTTCCGGCCGCATTTCTTCGGCGGCGTCGCCACCGTGGTTGGCAAGCTGTTCACGCAGGTCCGGCCGGACGTCGCGATCTTCGGCGAGAAGGATTATCAGCAACTGCGGGTGGTGACGCAGATGGCCGCCGACCTCGACCTCGGCATCAAGGTGATCGGCTCGCGCACCGTGCGGGAACGCGACGGGCTGGCGATGTCCTCGCGCAACGTCTACCTCTCGGCCGAGGAACGGCAGACGGCACCGACGCTCTATCACGCCATGAAGGAAAGCGCAAAACGGCTGAAGGCCGGCGAGGATTTCGAGGCCGCGATGGCGGTCGGCCGCGAACTGATCACCGCCGCCGGCTTCGCGCTGGACTATTTCGAGGCCCGTCACGCCGGGACGCTGGCGCCGATCGCATCGGTCAAGGAAGGACCGGTGCGGATCCTTGTCGCCGCGAAGCTCGGCACGACCCGCTTGATCGATAACATCGGTGTCTAGAGCCTTTTCGGTTCTGATTGAATCAGAGCCGGGCTCTAGATTCTTGTTTTGACGCGTTTTCTTGACGCGAACCGGTATCCGCTTCGCTGGAAAGCGCTCTGGTGCATAGCCGCAGCCCCGGTCAGAGCAAGCCGAGATCGCGCAATTCGCGCCGCATCGGTTCCGGCATCGCGGCGACGCTGGCGGCGGAGGATTTGGTGAGGTCCGGGGGTGCTGCGTCCTCGGTCAAATAGCGCCAGCCCTGGAACGGGCGCATCGGCCGCGGCGAGACGGCAAACACCCTGGGCTGCATCACCAGGCGGCACCGCCCGATACCGTCCTTATCGCGGAACGGTTCGATCGCGATGATCTTTTCGCGCGCGGCGATCTCACCCTTGATGACCCAATAGAGCGAACCGCCGGCGAGGATCTCGCCGTCGCGCTTGGGCGCCATCCGCGTGACGTGGACGTGACGAAGCGGCAGGCCCTTTTTCTTGGCGGTTGCCATGCGTTCGGCAACCCACCCTTTGAGTTCTTTGACCGACTCGCAGCCAACGGCGAGCTTGATGAGATGAAGCGGCATGATCCCGCCGATGTAGCGGCCCAGGCGCGCTTTGAAAAGATCGCTTCTTGTGGAAGTCACTGCTCGTTGTCGGCAGCCCCCGAGGCCGACGGCGCGAGCTGGACCGGTGCCGCAGTGGACGGCCGTTTCGGCGACGGTGGCGGCTTCTTGGCAGCGGCTAGCGCTGGTGAGGGTGACGCTGATGGCGCCGGCGGTGGCGCCGCGGCCGGGCGCGACGCCGCTGACGACGCCGGTGCAGCAGAGGGCGATGGCGACGGCTTCGCCGGCGGCTCGGGCGTCATGATGCTGACTGGCGGGGTGGACGCCGAAGTCGGGAATTCTGCGTTCGTCGGCTTGCCCGTGGGGAGCGACGGCGGCAGCGCGGCGACCAAGCCCGCCGCGGTCTGCGCCGGCGCGTTCCACGACGCCGCATGGCGCATGACCAGGCTCTCGTAGACACGGTCTTCCATGTTGGCCGCGACCTGACGCGTGTCGGTCAGCGCGCGGAACGCGCGGCAGGCCGCCGGCGTACAGCGGTCACGCACCATCAGCACATAGGCCATTAGCCCGTAACGGTCGCGCTCGACGGCGCGGCGCAGCGCCAGCAAGTCGGAGCCGCCCCCCTTGTTCGCGGTGGCGACATCGCCCAGCGACGTCAACAGCGTGATCTGCGAGGCGGCGTAGGCAACCGCCGCCGCCACCGACTCGGCCGAACCGAACAGCGCCTTCTCGCACGCGGTGAGGACGGCATCACCGGCGAGCTCATCGATACAGGAAAGCTGCGGCAATGCGGCGGTGGCTGTCAGAACCGGGCGAGCCTCCGTCGGCTGAACGGCGTTTGCCGTCCCGAAGCCGCGGAACGTCACAGCTCCCGCGACGCCGATCGCAAGCAGCGTGACGAGCGCCAGCACGCCGTTGGCCACGGATCTCTCCGAGCGCAGCAGCGTAATCAGAACAACAAGCCCGACAAAGCCGGCCGTGGCCAGCGTCAGGTACAGTGGAAGGTTCGGCGAGCGCCAGATCTGATCCAGCGAAGCAGCCCAGGCCCAGTTCATGCGCAGTGTCCCTCAACGCAGCATCAAACGCGATCGAAACACGAATGCGTCTTTGTCGCATTCGCTTTTCGGCAGAATGGTTCTGCGAACGGGGCCTTTTGACGGCGCTTTGAATGGAACTCCGTCAGCCGGCTGCTTGCACACAACTGTTTCAGGAAATCGCGAGCTGGCTTTCCTTGGCGACCCGTTCGAAAGCTTCGGTCGAGCTTTTGATGCGATACTGACAGTCGTCGCCATCGGTCGGCAGCAGCCGGATCACCTCATAGGTGCCGCTGGCGGCCGGACGGGCCACGTTGCTGGCAGTAAAATAGACAGTCTCTCCAACGGAGTACTTATGCTTCAACGCCCTCTCCATTACGCAAGAACGCCGGCCGCGCTCACGGTCCCGCTAGCTTTCGGCCGACTTGAGAACCCCGTGACAACCTAGCACATGCCAGCACCCAAAAGCCAGTGGAATAGAGGCATGGCAAATGCGCAATTCTGCATGTTTTTCAGGGCGATAAGTGGCAATCTTGGGGTTCCCCCGAGAAACCTCATTTTCGGCGTCGGGACCGCTTTTCCCAATATCGGACAACTAGCGGAGGGTTGATCGAGTGCCACGGGCTCGCGGGCGGGGCCTATCACGCACTCAACCGCACCCGCGTCGCGCCCTTCGTCAGACGGTCTCAAACCGTTCAATGACGAGCGTTTCGGCAAGGCCCGCGCGGGTCCATTCCTGGAATGCCGGCAACGACATCATCGCATCGAAATAGTGCCTCGCCTCGCCCCCGACCTCGATCGCATAGGTGCGAAAGCGATGCACCACCGGGGCAAACATCGCGTCTGCCCCGCCGAACGCGCCGAACAGGAACGGTCCGTCCTTGCCGTAACGGCGATGACAATCGGACCAGATATCCTGAATGCGCGCCACATTGGCGCGTGCATCCTCCGACAGATCGACGGCACCGATCGGGCGGTGCAGGTTCATGCCGCATTCGTTGCGCAGCGGCATGAATCCCGAATGCATTTCCGCCGAAATCGAACGCGCATGCGCCCGGCGGGCGCGGTCTTCCGGCCACAGCTTCGCCTGCGGGTATTTCTCCGCGAGATACTCGATAATTGCGAGCGAATCCCACACCGTGACGTCGCCATCGATCAGCGTCGGCACCTTGCCCGAATCCGAAAAGCTCAGGATCCGGTCTTTGTCCGCCTTGTCGTTGGTGTAGAGCGGGATGAACACCTCCTCAAAGGGGATGTCATTGGCGCGCAGCGCCAGCCATGGCCGCATCGACCATGACGAATAGTTCTTGTTGCCGATGACCAGTTTCAACATTTGCGGGGAAATCCTGTTTGGACCGGCATCTTGCCATAGTGCACCGCACACGTCCAACCTGTACATCACGATCGCACAAGCCATCATCGGGGATGCCGCCACATGGGCACCTACTGGGTCGATATCGCCGCCGTCGCCTTCTTCGTCGTCGAGTGGCTGGCCTATGGCTTCACGCTCGAACACACGGCTTACGGCCGCGACAGCCTGTCGGCGCGCATGAATGCGTACCGTGAGGTCTGGGTGCGCAACATGCTCGACCGCGAGGCGCGGATGGTCGACATGCAGATCATGGCCTCGCTGCAGAACGGCACCGCCTTCTTCGCCTCCACCAGCCTGATAGCGCTCGGCGGCGCACTGGCGCTGCTGCGGGCGACCAACGATGCATTGGCCGTGCTTCGCGAGCTGCCGGTCGATCTCACCCCTTCGCCGGCGCTGTGGGAGATCAAATGCGTCGGGCTGATCCTGATCTTTATCTACGCCTTCTTCAAATTCGCCTGGTCGTATCGCCTCTTCAACTATGTCGCGATCCTGCTCGGCGCGATGCCACCCTCGTCGCAGCGCGACACGGCGGAAGCAGAAGCCCACGTCATGCGCACGACGCGCCTGTTCGAGGCGGCGGGGCGGCATTTCAACCGCGGCCAGCGCGCGTTCTTCTTCGCGCTCGGCTATCTTGGCTGGTTCGTCAGCCCCTGGGTGTTGCTGATCACGACCGCACTCGTCGTGATCGTGACCTGGCGGCGGCAGTTTGCGTCGAACGCGTGGCGAGCGATGGGGAACTGATGAGCCGGCGGCTTTATTGATGCCTCAAACCGCGCGTGTTATCCCTCCGGCCACCATGATGATGATCCGCATCCTCAATATCGCTTCGGCCTTGTTCCTCAGCCGCTAACGGCATGCCCGCTGCAGCGGGCGGAAACGAGCGCGTTCGTGCCGTTTTCGGCGCCAGCGCGATTCAGGGACCGAATGAGCCAACTGTCCTCGCTACACGCGATGATGTCGGCTGGCCAAGTGATATGAGGATTTCATGCCTTCTAATACAATTCGACACGTGCGCGCGCTCAGCGACGCACAACTAAATCAGTTTGTTCAAGACGGGTTTGTCCGGCTGGACAACGCTTTCCCCGAGCAGCTTGCCGAGGAAGGCCGCGCCATTCTCTGGCGCGACACCGGGTGCGATCCCTGCGACAAGAAAACCTGGACCCGGCCGGTGATCCGGCTCGGCTATTACGGACAGGAGCCGTTTCGGAAAGCGGTGAACACGCTGGTGCTCCACGCTGCCTTCGACCAGCTCGTCGGAAGCGGCCGCTGGCGACCACGCGCGGACCTCGGCAGTTTTCCGGTGCGCTTCCCGCATGCCGAAGATCCCGGCGATACTGGCTGGCACGTCGACCTCAGCTTCCCCGGCCCGTCGGACGATCCAAACGAGCGGAACGATTTCGCCTCGTGGCGGGTCAACGTGACATCGCATGGCCGCGCGCTGCTGATGCTCTTCCTGTTTTCCGATATTGGCGAACTGGACGCGCCGACCCGCATCCGGGTGGGCTCGCACCTCGACATGGCGCGATTGCTCGAACCTGCTGGTGATGCCGGCATGTCGCACCTGATGCTCGCCGATGTGGCGGCCGAGCGTCCGGAAGCGCTGGCCGTAGGAAAGGCCGGCACGGTCTATTTGTGTCATCCGTTCCTGATCCATGCCGCGCAGCCGCACCGGGGTTCAAGGCCGCGCTTCATGGCGCAACCGCCCCTGCATCCGGCCGAACCTGTCCGGCTTGAACGGGAGGACGGCGAATATTCGCCGGTTGAAATGGCGATCCGGCGCGCGCTGCAGGAAATCCGGACTGAAAACCCAGACTGAGAAGCGAAATGATGCCGTCCGGATCGGGACTCCCGAACCGGGCGGCATTCGTGAAAATGTTAGCCGCTTGTAAAATCCTGCGGGGTAAAGCTGAGGTCGAGCACCTTCCATTCGCCGTAGCGCTCTACCGGCAGCATGGCATAGGGCTGGCAGGCCGAAAGCGCGCGGATGGCGCCCTGCATCAGCAATGGTCCCTTCATGGAGGCGCTGGCCTCGATCAGGATCGGTTCCGCGGCGAGCCTGCCGTCCGGCGTCATCAGGACGCGCAGCTTGACCTTGACGTCGTCGGTGCCCGACAGCGAGGTCGGCAGTTTCGAGCAGGTCTTGAGGTGTCGCCGGAATTCCGCGATCACGGAGCTCGAGATGTCGGCGGCTTCGGTCGCCGGCCCATCGAAATCGTCGTCCTTGTTGCGGGCTTGCGCCGGAGCTTGCGGCTGCAGCGAGACGTCGGGCGGCAAGCCCAGCACCACCTGATATTTGATCGAGATATCCGGCTCGGGCGGCGTGTAGGCCGGTGCCGCCGATTGTGGCAGCGGCGACGCAACCGGCTGCGGCTCGGCCGCGCGTTGCGTGGCGAGTGCTGCCTGCTGCTGTGATCGCGGCTGTAGCTGCTCTGACGGCGGAGGTGGACTGGCAGCGGCAGGCTTTTCCAGCAGCGAGAAATCAGGCTGCGGGGTTGGCGTTGGCTCCGGCCTGATCTCAGCGGCTTGCTGTTCCGCCGGCTTTGGCGGCTCGGGAATTTCCTGCGGCATGACGATCTCGACCGGGACCTGCTCGGCGGTCACCGTGCCGAACGGATGCACTTCCGAAAACAGCAGCACCAGCGTCAGCAGCGACACATGCGCGATCGCCGACGCCGTGATGTCAGAGGGTATGATCCGCCGCAGCTCCATCGCATCCGCAACGATGTTCGATATTCCTTGGCCTGCCAGCATAGCGTTCGGCGGCGCGGCTCCTCAATCCCATTTCGGTGCGAAGCCGAAATCCGTGAGCCGGCCGCCGGCGCTGCCCATGGCGAAAATCTCCTGCATGTCCTCGTCCGACAGCTCAAAATCGAAGATCTCGATGTTCTCCGAGAGCCGTTCGAGTTTCGAGGTGCGCGGAATTGCCGCCACGCCCTGCTGCACCAGCCAGCGCAGGCAGATTTGCGCCGCCGTCTTGCGATGGCGTTCGCCGATCCGCTGCATCGCGCGATCGCCTTTGATGCGCCCCCTGACGACCGGACTGTAGGCCACCAGCGCCATGCCGTGACGTGCGCAAGCCTCCTTCACCTTGGTCTGGTCGAGATAGGGATGATACTCGACCTGATCGCAGACCAGCGGTTCCGGGCATGCCGCCACCGCCTCCTCGATCAGGGCCACGGTGAAATTCGACACGCCGATATGCCGCGCGAGCCCTTGCTGCCTGACCCGTGCCAGCGCACCCAGCGTCTCCACCAGCGGCACCTGCGGGTTCGGCCAGTGCAGCAATAACAGGTCGACCTCGGTCAGGCGCAGCCGCACCAGGCTTTCCTTGGCAGAGCGTTCCAGATCGTGGGGCGCGAAATGCGAGGGCCAGACTTTGGTGGTGAGAAAAACCTGATCGCGCTTCACGCCCGCGGCCCGCAGCCCCTCGCCGACCTCGCGTTCGTTGTCATACATCTGTGCGGTGTCGATGTGGCGATAGCCGAGCCGCAATGCCTGCTCGACAATCCGCGCGCAGGTGCGTCCGCGCAATTCCCAGGTGCCCAGCCCGATCGCCGGAATTTTTGCGCCATTGGCTTCGACAAACAGCATTGGTTGTATCCGCGGACCGTCCCCATTATGGGCTGCGGAAACCGCCGTGCCAACAGATAGCGCTTCGAGCGAAGCGAATTCAGGCTTGCGTGAAGAAAACGCGCCAAATCAAGAGCTAGGCTGGCTATGGTTCCGTAGCGAGTGCTGCGAAGACGGTCTCCGGTGAATGGGCGATCACAGCGAGCAGCGCCCGCGCCGGCCCGCGCGGCACGCGCTTGCCCTGCTCCCAATTCCGGATGGTTTCAACGGGCACGCCGAGCCGTGCCGCAAATTCGAGCTGCGTCAGTTGAGAACGACGGCGCAGATCACGCACCGCAGGCAGCGCGGCGGTTTCACCCGGCGTTGTGTCAGGCATGACGGTCGCAGTCGGAGGCGTCGCCGGCGCGAGCCCGAGCGTCGCCGGCGCGAGCGGGAACTCCTGCCCGTCACGCAGTTCGACGATCCGTCCGTCTGCTTTCAGCCGCAAGCGCTGCATGTTGACCTCGTGGGCCAACATCATCGGCGAAGCGCCTTAAGGTCCGATTAACGATAAATGAGACCTGTTTTAACGCGTTTTCTTCACGCGAACCGGAATCCACCCACGGATCAAGTCCGAGGGCATGCTTCGCTTGAAAACACTATGCTACTTCAGCCCGAACCACAGCGTGGCGATGCCGAGGAACGAGAAGAAGCCGACCACGTCGGTGATGGTCGTGACGAAAGTTCCCGACGCCACCGCCGGATCGGCGCGCACCCGGTCCAGCACCATCGGGATCAGGATGCCGCCGAGCGCGCCGGCAACCAGGTTGCAGATGATGGCGAGACCGATCACAACGCCCAGGCCGGGGATCTTGAACCATGCCACTGCGGCGACGCCGGTGATGACGGCAAAAGCGAGCCCGTTGACGAGGCCGACCATCGCCTCGCGCATGACAACGCGGAATGCGTTGTTGGAACCGAGTTCGCGCGTAGCCAAGGCCCGCACCGCCACCGTCATGGTCTGGGTCGCGGCATTGCCGCCCTGGCTCGCCACGATCGGCGCGAGCACGGCGAGTGCCACCATCTTCTCGAGTTGGCCCTCGAACAGGCCGAGCACGGAGGACGCCAGAAAGGCGGTCGCCAGATTGACCAAGAGCCAGTTGAATCGGCCACGCGCGATGGTCCAGACGTTATCGGACAGTTGTTCGTCGCTGGTGACGCCACCGAGCGCCTTCAGGTCTTCATCGGCCTCTTCTTCGATCACGTCGACGACGTCGTCGATGGTGATGACGCCGACCAACCGGTTGGTAGTGTCGACAACGGGAGCCGCGACCAGATTATACTTCCCGAACATCCGCGCGACCTCTTCCTGGTCGTCCAGCACCGAGACGCGGCGGCGGTCTTCTTCGATCAGGTCGACAAGCGGCACCGGGCGGCGTGCCCGCAACAGCGTGTCGAGCGAAACCGCGCCCTGCCAGTGCTGTTCGGAATCGACCGCGTAGATCTCGTAGAAGCGGTCGGGCAGATCGGGCGTGTCGCGCATGTAATCGATCGCCTGACCTACGGTCCAGTCCGGCGGCACCGCGATGAACTCCGACTGCATCCGCCGGCCTGCGGAATTTTCCGGGTACAGCAGGCTGCGCTCCAGCGCGTCGCGCTCGGAGGGCGGCAGCTTTTCCAGGATCTCTTCCTTGTCCTCCTCGTCGAGGCCTTCGAGCAGTTGGATGGCGTCGTCGGATTCCAGTTCGCGCACGCCTTCCGCGACCGTTTCCGGCTCGAGCTCCTCGAGGATCTCCTCGCGGACGGCGTCGTCGACCTCGTTGAGCGCCGAGAAGTCGAAATCGGTGCCCGTGATCTCGACGAGGGTGACGCGGTCCTCGGGCTCGAGGGCCGCGATCAAATCGCCGAGATCGGCCTCGTGCAGTTCCGCCACCACCTCGCACAACAACGGCCGGTCGGCAGCATGGATCGCGCGCGTAATCTCCTCGACAAACTCGCGGCGGAGCTGCCCCTCCTCGTCCCGCATCAGGAGACGGTCGAGCACCGATCCCTGACCCGGTCGCGTTTCCGCGGCTTGGGCAACGTCGATCTTCTCGGCCATGCCGCGCCTCGCCGGTTTGACAGAATGAGCGAACTCGTCTGAGCCACGCTTGACGCATTACCCAATCGGCTGCGCCATGCGCAATGCCAAATATCGCCAATAGCAAATGACCTGGAAATTCGACGCGGCGCTGTGCCCGGCAGTGGCGACATTGCCATCACGACCCGACCTCACCGTTCTTTCGCTTCCTCTATTTTGGAACGACGCCCGCCACGCTGGAGACCTTGCAAAAACGGGGCATCGCGGTGTTCGGCGCCGATCTCTGGGCCGGCGACTGGAATCCAATGGCGCTGGCGCAGCAATTGAAGCTGCTCACCGACGGCTGAAAATTGCCCGCAAGGGCATCATCCTGCTGCACGATCCGAAGGCGCAGACCGCGGCGATGCTGCCGGCCTTTCTGCGCTACCTCCGCGACAATCACCACCGTGTGGTCCACGTCGTCCCGGCAGACGCCAAAACCGTGTCCGGCAAGGCACATTAAGGCCAAAATCGGCATGAAGTTCAGTCGATTAAAGCACGATTCATCGCGTCTCGTGTAAGCATGGCCCGCCTGAAGAAAGATTGAACCTTGGTGCTGGTCGTCAGGACCAAGGGTTGGAATGAAGCCGGTGTTCAATGATTGCTAGCGTATTCGAAGGCCCCCGAGCGCGGCCATGGGCCGCTTTGTGCATGGGAGTGCTGGCCAGCTTCACCGTACAAACAGCCTCTGCCGCCGATTGCCCAGGTCATCCCGATGCCATCGGCACGTCACGTACCCTCGTGGTCGATCCGCGCGCCTATCCCGTCATCGGCACCATGCAATATCGTAAGACGCTGCCGCTGCAGGAACGTGAGGTGGTGCTGACGTTCGACGACGGTCCGCTGCCGAAATATAGCAACGAGATCCTCGACATTCTCGCCGCCCATTGCGCCAAGGCGACTTTCTTCCTGGTCGGAAGCCAGGCCAACGCCAATCCGGAAGGCGTGCGCAAGGTGCGCGACGCCGGCCACACGGTGGCCAGCCACACCCAGAACCATCCTGTCGGCATGGATCACCTGCCGCTCGACCGCTCCAAACAGGAGATCGAGCAGGGTATCGCCTCAGTAACTGCAGCGCTCGGCGACGGCACCGCGCCGGCGCCGTTCCTGCGCATTCCAGGCCTGCGTCGCAACGACGGGATCGAGGAATTTGCCGCTTCCAAGGGGCTTCAGCTCTGGAGCGCCGATTTCCTGGCCGACGACTGGCGCGACGTCTCCGCCAATCGCGTCTATGAGCTCGCGATGCAGCGGCTGGAGCGAAAGCGTAAAGGCATCCTGCTGCTGCACGACATTCAGCCGCGCACAGTCACGGCGCTGCCGAGGATCCTGAGCGAACTGAAGGCGCGCGGCTATCGCATCGTCCATGTGGTGCCGGCGACACCCGAACGGCCGCCGACGCCGACCGAGCCGCAGCAATGGCAGCTGCATCCGTCATCGGAAATGGTGGCGATTTCGCGCTGGCCGAAGGTCTCGAAATTCGCTGTTGCCAGCCCCGCCGTGCTGCCCGTCCCGGGCTTGTCCAATCTCGACTGGCACACGGCCGATCTTGGCGCGCGCGCCCCGCGGCGTGGGCGCGGTGTAGCCCTGCTACCGGCAACGCCGTGGCCGCGCCAGACCAGTTTGCCGCCGGCCGGCGCGCTGACCGCGCTGCCGATTCCGGCGGCAAGCATTTTCAAGATCCCGGAATCGGCGCGCGTAACAATGCTGGCCTTTTCGGCGCGGCCAACGACGCCGATTGCGCGGGTTCGGTCAACGGAAGTCTCCTCGGCAAAGCTCACCGGAAAATCTCGTCGCCAGCACCGCGCAGCGCCGACCCAGCCGGCGGCATCAGCCGGAGAAACCGCGCAGGCGCCGGAGGGCGCCAGCGGGACCGCGCCGAAGCCGGCGGCGCAAACCAAACGGCGATCGGTTCGTGTTGCTGGCTTGAAAAAGCGCTGATCGCCGCGCTCCTGCCCGATTGGATCAGGACCCCGCTCCAGATTCGTGCTTTGATGCGTCTTCTCGACGTTGGGCGCCGCTCGCCCGCCATCAAGGCGAAGGCTTAGCTGGCCACGATCTTGGCAATGCAGAGCAGGATGACGATGGCGAGAAACAGCAGGTCGATATAGGCCTTGATCTCGCCAGCTTGGCGAAGCCCGCTGACTTCGGTGATCACCTGCTTGCGCGTAGACGTCGAGTTCGGCCCCTCGCCCAGCGCCGCCACCAAACGGCGGGCCTCCAGTTCCAACCGTTCGATGCGCTGGAAGAAGTGAAACGACCGCAGCGCGGATGCCGCATGCATGCCGGCATAGACCAGCACGAGAACCGCGACGACCACGCGATGCTGGTACCTTTCGAGGAAGTTCAGAGCAAAATAGACCAGCGCCAGGAACACGAAGTTGGAGAGGAATCGATAGGCATAGCTCAGAAATAGCATTCATGTGCTCCGGATGGGCTGACATGCCGAACCGCGGTCAGAGAGCCGGAATCACCGGCAAGGCTGGCTCAGCTTACGCGAACGATACGACATCAGGGGAGCAACCATCACCCGGCCCCGAAAGGAATCACGCTGCCGTGTCCTTGCGGACACGCGCCTTCTCCTTCGGTCCTCGGCGTAAGGTCCAGCGGTACAGTTTGTGGTGCGCCGGCGGCCCCGAATCACCTCAGCAAGAATGACTCAAAGGTGCAGGCAAAACGAATCTTTGTTCCGACAGTCGGCTTGGCGCGGCCAAGGCGAACAGACCGGCTGCCCCGACGAAGAAGAAAGAGTGAGACTGACGTGCCTGACCGTTCAGGCAAATACACAAAGGGGAGCGACAGTCTCACCTAGCTCAGCGCTTCGTGATCCTGGAAGCCGCGAAACGGCCCGAGCACCGCGAAGCGCTGAGTCCTAACGATAAGATCCTCACGATAAGATCCTCGCGCGTCTCATAGCCTATCCGGGGCAGCGACGATGCCGCCCGTCGCTGGATGAGACGTTTTCATTCCGCAAGGCCGACCGATTTACTTTTTCATCCTTTTCGTGTCTTGGTCCGGCGTGCTTACGTCGGCAGGGCTACGGGGGCTGTCAACTGGTACGGGTGGGGGTCCTCCGCCGGCGGCACCGCCGGAACCGGCGGCTCCACCTGTGCCGCCGTCACCGGCGCCTCCGCTACCTGCGCCGCCGGCGCCCGCGCCTGCACCGCCGGCCCCCGCGCCTGCGCCGCCCGCGCCTGCACCGCCGGCGCCCCCGGCTCCTCCGGCACCTTGGGCGACAGCCAACGTTGAGCCGAGCGCAAAGAACAATGCTACCGCGATTGCTGATACTTTCATGACGATCTCCTTGTAGCTGCGGAAGCTCCGGAAATTTTCAGGCGCTGCTTTCGTTCCTATTTTTGCTGCGGCCAAATGCGCGAGCGGCTCCTTGGCGCGATAGGAACCTTTCCTGACGCGGAGCTTAGGCAACAGCAATGATCGCGTGACGCAACGGAGGGCGGAAGCCAATGACATCGAAGTCAAAGAACCCTCTACGGCCCGAAGATTTTCCCTTGGATGTCGAAGGTCAGAAAATAAAGACACAGGACGGTACTCCCATCGCAGATGCGGAGAGTCCTGCCGTCGCGGTCGAAATCGCCGATCGCATTAACGAGGACGAGGCCAGGCGCGAGGAAGACAAGTCGTCAGCCTGACATGGCAGGCACCTGGTTCCGATCTACAGCGGCGGCCACCGCAGCGCCGCCGTTGGCAGCACCGGCTACTACAAAGAGAACCCGTCATTTGCGACGGGTGCGAGTCTAGGGAGGAGTACAAAATAAGCTGATTCGCGGCCCCAGCATGTATCGCAATTCACACACGCTATTAGAAAAACATGCCTCCCGTCGGGACGGCAAACCTGTGATCGATGTTCCGTATACTCTTACGGCCTACAATTTGCCTTCGATCATCTTGAGTTTGACGGTCTCGCAGGTCTTCCGAACGTGTTCTGTGAAGATCGCGCATTCCTCGATGCGCTTGAAGATCTTTTTGGCTTCCTCACGATACGACGCTGCGGTTTCACGCATGAAGGCAATGGCGTTGTGCACTTCAGCGGTCATTGCCTCGCATTTCTTCGCCGCGCTGATCAGCTCTGCTCCCATGGCTTCGATTTCCTTGGCGGCGGCTTCATAGTCACGCACCACGGCCTCGGCTGTGAGTGCACCGACGCGCGTGACGCCCTCTTGATGCTCGACGTAGTCCGGCATCGGGCCCGATGGGGCCACCTTGATCGTAGGAAGGCTCCCTACGACATCTTCTTCAAGCTTGGCCAAATCCAGCGGCGCAGTTCTGTGAAGTCGTTCGATACTCGCCATCGGTCATTCTCCATCACTCGATGAAAAACCCCAGCGCGTGAGCATGGCGACCGATTCGTGGCGGAATCCTGCATGGAAGAAAGCGACGAAAAGGCGGGCGTATGACAACGCGGTGGGATGGAAGCCTAGTCGCTTCTGTTCAGCCGAGGCGGCACTGGCTCACGCATTAACCATGCCGGCGCATCAGGCTACGCGTGGCCTACGCTTAATGCGCATTTAACAGTTTTGCATCATTGCTTAAGGCTCCAGCGCAAACTCCTGCAAGCCGCAAGAATTGCGGGACCGCACTCAACCTCTTCAGGAGGATCGATTGAGGACGCTTCTTATTTGCGCGCTAGGTACCACTCTGGTCGGTTGCAGTAGCCAACAATCAACGCAGCCATCATGCGTTGGCCTGAACCTGTTAGCCTGCCTGACCGCGGTTCAAGTACCGATTGAACCTGAATCGCATGACAGCGATCCTGCCGTAACGAAACCGGTGTCCACCATCGCCTGGCGCGGCGACAAGCCGCCCCGATCTCACGCGGACCGCGCGGTCCGTCGAATACCCAAGCCAATCAAGGTCGCGGCGAGAGCTGCCATTCCCATCCCGGTTCCTTCTCCGCAAGCAAGCCAGCAGACGACGGGCAATGCCGTTGCTTCCCAAGCGCCTCCAGCAAACGCTGTCGATCCGCATCCAACGACTGACGTTCCGCAAACCCGAACGACAGAGGAACAGGTGGCGGCCGCATCTGCCGTCGCTGAGCGAATGTCGGCCCCGACATTGGATGCGGCGCTGGACGCGCTCGTAGCCGTTCTCGTGGCAGGTCCCGACGTCAAGTCGGTCGCGGACCTGGCCGGTAAGACAATTGCGATCGATGATAGATACTCCGAGTCGTCGATCAGGCGCGTCAGGACGGCGATGGCGGCAGCAGGTGCGCCAGACGTTCAACTGAGCAAAGCTCAAACCACTGCGGTCAGTCGGCTGGTCGGCAAAGAAGTTCCGGCTGCGGTCGTCGGGCTAGTCTCTACCAGCGCCGCGGACAGCTTTCCTGAAATAGCGCGATATAAGACCTTCCAAATTCCGCTAAAACCTCGACCGGGCCCGGCCAAGCCGTAACGGGTTTGCCCCTCCGCACCCGTGACGCGATGCGGGTCGCGGAATCAAACACCCAACAAAAACAAGGCTGATTTTTTGAGGTGGTACGCTCGGAGGGCAGAGAAGATATTAGCAGTTTCAACGACTTGCCGAGGTAAACACAGAGAAAAGTGCATTTCCGGCCTATAGGTGCCTTTCGAGCACAGCATCAGAGTTGAGCTAGATCGGGCGCGACGCCGCTTGTACGCCGCGCCTCACCATCGACTCCTCCGATATGAGCCGTCCTTCGGGAGGGTTCTAAGGGGGTCTGCCTCCTCCGATTTCAAGAGGCACTAAAAGCGAAGCCACCTGTTTACGCTACGTGCCACCAAAGGCCAGTCACCCGCCATCAAGCTGGCGGGCGGGCGAGCGGTAACCAATGAAGCGGGCCTGGGCTGGCTGGCTCGCGCTTCAGTACGTATCCTGGAGACATCATGCAGGCGTGAATTGTGGGGGCGGAGTGATCGGAGCCTGTGCCGCCTACTTCCTCGCTCGCCGCGGGGCCGATGTTGTTGTGGCGTCACGCCTTCCACAATGCCTCGCTAAATCCCTACGTCCCGTACGGGCGCCAAGCGCTCTCGATCGACGAAAACCGCGAAATCTTCGCGCCGGAGATTTGGGATGAGTCGGAAGAATCGCCGGAAGCCAAAGGGCGTGGTCGTATCAAACAGGTTTGGTTTCCCGGCGTGCATTCCGACGTGGGCGGTGGCTATCGCGAGACGGGCCTATCCGATTTGGCACTGGAGTGGATGATCAAGGAGGCAATGGCAGTCGAGCATCCGCTCATCGTGGATATGAGCAAGCTGAAATTGAAGCCGTCATACGAAGACATCCAGCACGACGAGCGGACCGGATGGGGTCGCGCGTGGACCGAGGGCACCAGGGACCTAATCTACGGTGAAGCCGACATTTATAACGTGACCGCGCCGGAGCGCGACCAAGTTCCCTTAAGCAAGCCTGGATCTGAGATTTGGCGCAAGCGCCCTCCCCCGGAGTGAAGCCAGAAAGCAGCGAGAAGATTGGCTTCAAGGGAAAGCGTCACCCGATTCGACCTTCCTTGCTAGCCAAATTGGGTTTGATTTCCGAACTAATGTCGGAACGCTTCGGCCGGCTCGAGCGCGGCGGCGCGCGAGGCAGGATAGACCCCCGACAGCAGACCGATCACCCCTCCGACGGCCGGTGCGAGCAAGGGAGCGAGCGGGTCTAGCACGGGAGTCCAGACCTGATACGCCGAGACACCCACCACGATCAGCACGCCGACACTCGATCCGAGCAGTCCCCCCACGACACCCATGGACGCACTCTCAATGAGGAACTGTGAAGCGATGTGGCGACGAGTAGCGCCAATGGCACGGCGCAGTCCAATCTCCGCCGTTCGCTCCATCACGCCCACCAGGGTGATATTTGCGATCCCGAGCGCGCCGACCACAAGCGACAGGCCGCCCAGCAGCAGGAACATCATATTGAGATCGGTTTGCACGTCGTCGCGCACGCGCCGCGGCTCCTGCGGCAGTTGCACGCGAAGCGCGCGCGGGTCGTCCGGCCGCAGCGCCGCCCGCGCCTGCATCGCTATCAGGTTGGCCGCGCCGATCTTGGTCTCCACAACTACCATGCCAGGTCCGAAGAGACTGAAATGCCGTCGCGCCGTACCCTCGGGAATGATCACCGAACCGAGCAGCTCCGGCTTTCGCACCACATCACGGAGGATACCGATCACGAGATAGAGCTCGTCGCCGACATAGATCGCGGGCAGTCGCTCGACTCCAGTGATGCCCAGGCGGCGCGCGGCATCGGGGCCGAGGATCGCAACTCGCTCGGCGCGGGCAGAATGCCCCCCGTCGATAAACCGTCCCGAGGCGAGGTCGGCGCGGACCGCGCGGAACAAATCCGGCGAGGCGGCGCGCACTGCGAGTTTGAATGCGGTCTGATTGGACGGATCCACCACCGGCGAGGCGCTGACGAGCATGTCGTGGACATTGACGTCGCTGAGCAGGCCCGCGGCCACGACACCGTTCAGCCGGACCAGCCGTTCCGGCGCGTCCCATGGAATGGCACGCGGATCAATCGTGCCGGTCGCCATTCCCGGCCGCGCCGTGATGAACAATTCCGTGGCTGCGAGTTGATCGAACTGACTGATGATGCGGTTACCGGCGGTTCGCGTGAGACCGATGGTGGCAACCAGCGCCGACATGCCGATCACGATGCCAAGCACCGTCAGCGCCATACGGGCGGGACGGGCGATCGCCCCGGCAATGGCCTCCGAGACGAGGTCGCGCGTCGTGATCCCCGAAGGCGCGATGCGTGCCCTGGATGGAGGTGGCAATGCCGTCTCGCTTCCACCAAAGAGTCGGCCATCCTTCATGTTGACCCGGCGCGAGCCCCGGCATGCGACGTTTTCGTCGTGCGTGACGACGACGATCGTCATGCCCTCCTTGTTGAGCTCGGTGAAGAAATCCAAGATCGACTCGGTATTCTTGGAATCGAGATTGCCGGTCGGCTCGTCGCACAAGAGCAGGCTCGGTGATCCCATCAGGGCACGGGCGATCGCCACCCGCTGACGTTCGCCGCCGGACAATTTCGAAGGCAGGAAATTCGCGCGATGCTCGAGGCCGACGCGGCAAATTTCCTCCATCGCCCGTTCGCGCCGCCCGCGTCCCGCCTGCCGGCGGTATACTTCCGCCAGCATGACGTTCTCAAGGACAGTACGATAGGGCAGCAGGTGGAATGACTGAAAGATGAATCCAACGCGGCGGCTGCGCAGCCCGGCCCGCTCATTCTCGCTCAGCTTTGTCGTTTCGATACCATCAAAAACGTACTGTCCGCTGGTTGGCCGATCGAGGCAGCCGAGGATATTCAACAGCGTGGATTTCCCCGAGCCTGACGGACCGGTTATCGACAGCCATTCGCCGCGCCGCAAAACGAGGTCAACATCGATCAATGCGTCGACCGCGGGATCGGTCCCGAATTGCTTGCACACTTTACGCAGATCGAGGACATGGTCGGCATCGACAGAAGCCGTCTTGATCGGCACCTCTGGCCGTATGTCCTCCATGAGCTTCATTTGACCGCCGCCGACGTTGCCGCCGGCTCGGCTGTTTTATAGCCCACCACCACGAGTTGACCGGGCGCAAGCCGCCCGTCCGGAGTGTTGACCTCGACATAGCCGCCCGTTGAAAGCCCCGGTTGCACGGTGACGTATTCCTGCTTGCCGCCGCGATCGACCAGCACGCGCGACGTCCCGTCGGCGGCAAGCGAGACCGCGCTGGTCGGCACCGCGGTGACCGCGCCCTTCGATGTTTCGATCGGGATTGTCATCCGGACGGAAAACCCTGCCAGCAGCACAGGCGTGGTCTCCACCTTAACCCCGAGATAGAAGTGGTAGCCGTCCACGCCGCGCGTGCCGGGTGTGGTCGCCACCGTCTCAACGACGCCGGTCGCCTTGATCCCAAGCGCCTGCTCGTCGATCGCAACTTTCATCCCGGACTTCACCAACGGCGCGGCTTCAAGTGGCAGTTGCGAGTCGATACTGAGCTGGTTGTCCGTTACACTCATCACCGGCCCGGAAGCATTGGCGGCGACCGAGGCGGTCACCTCGTGGACGCGGATCGGGAGCGACGGGATGAACACGACCTCGTCCGCCGGCACCTGCACGCCGAGCTTGGCGCGTGCCGCCGCAAGTTCGCTGGCGAGCCGCTCTGCGCGTTCGGTTGCGACCTTAACGTCAAATTCGGCGAGCGACTGCTGTTCCTGCGCCGCGCGTATGCTGCGGTCGCCTTCCAGGCGGGCCGCCTTCACCGCTCCCTCGGCGAGCTTGATCCGTTCGTCGACCAGAGCGGCCTCGCGTGCCGCGGTCTGTATCGCCAGATCGGCTTCCAGCTTCGCCTTGCGCTGCGCGGCACGCGCCACTTTCAGCTTGGCCTCGGCCGCAGCGCGCGCCGTTTCGGTCTGGCGCGGATCGAGCACGATCAGGGCACGATCGGCGACTTGCGTGGCGACATCGGCGCTGGCCGCCGTCGCGGAATGCGCGGCCCGCGCGCGTTCGGCTTCAAGCGCGAGCGATTTGCCGGCGCGCGCGTCCGCCAACTGGCGGCTATCGCCAACGCGCGCCGCGCTGTCGAGGGCGGCCTGACGCGCGTTCTGCTCAGCGATGGCCCGCGCGGCGGCGACGGCTTTCATCGCGGTTTCACGCGTGGCCTCGGCCGCAAGCTGGGCGCGCGCGGCGTCCGACCATTCCCGTTCGAGAGCGGCGACGGCCGCGCGCTGTTCGCGCGTCGGTGCGAACGGATCCCATCCGGCCTTCTTATACATACGCTCGACCGCGGCGGATGTCTTTTGATCGTAACTGCCATCGACGGTTTCCGGATCGAAGCCAAGACGGGCCAGAGCCTCTTCAAGCTGGCGGACGTCGCCGCCGCTCGTTCCCGGCGCCATGTCGCGAAAGGCGGGTGCCGCGCCCTGGAGGATAAAGACCGGGCGGCCGGACGCGGATAGAATCACCTCGCCTTCCCCAAAATTCATATTCGGTCGCGGCAGTGACGAGATAAGCCCGGCGCCGCCCTTGACCGTTGAAGGTGCAATTGAAATCGGCTGAGGCAGCCCGAATCGGACCGTGCCGCGGGTGACAATATCGGAACTCAGTACGCGCGACTCCACAGGCACAAGGATCGCGGATGGTTCGGGCGCCGCAGTGCGCGCCGCCATTTCCGCTGGCGATTGGATCCTGGAGCCCATGTACCAGGCGCCAAGCGCCATGCCTCCAACCACGCCCAAGATAGCCCAGAGAAAGTTTACGCGCTTTGCGACCATGCCGTAGTCCCTCCCGCCATCGACAGGGCCATCTTCGCAGGAAGCGTTGCGTCCGCCTTCGTCATGCGATGCGCTGCCAGGAAAGGAGATTACTCATAGCCGCCGATCTGGGGAAGTACGGGAGTGCACATCCTAATTGGTCTATTGCACCTTCCGGGAGAACAGTTCCTCCTGGATCTTCTCCTCGACTGGCGTCAGTACCTCCTCCTGCATTTTGAAGCTCTTGGCCGCGACCACGCGCTCGAAATCCTGCAGTTTCCGTAGGGCAGTCTTCTGGTCCGGCGACATTTTGGAAACCAATAGCTTGCCACCCTCGGTCAGCGTGCTGAGCCGGTTCCGCAGGTCCGGTTCGATTTCGTCCGGGTGGCCGTATTCGAAGCCGGCCTTCTTCATCTCCCGCTGCCAGAATCCAAGCGCGGCCTTCATCCGCGGATCCTTGTTGATCAGTGCATCCTGGGGATTGTAGTGGGTGGCCTTTAGCTGATCGGGTTTGAAAGTTTCAGCCAAAGCCTTGCGCGTGCAGCCACCGGTACGCGACAAATCCTCGATTTCCAGAGCGACCGCGAGAGTGCTGGTCACTTCGTCCCCGAGCAATGCGCGATTGTAGGCGACTTGGTCTGCGGGGGATAGCTTACGGAAAATCTGCACATTGCGTTCGCCGAGACCGACGCGGGCGGGGCTGTAGCCGGTCGCTAGCTGAGGCGGCAGACCCGTATAGAAGGTGGATACGCCAAAGCCATAACGGCTGACGAACTCCTCCTCACTGAGGCCTGGAAGGTTTTTGTCCGCCGCCATGCCCGCCCGTACGGTTTTGTGGTCAGCCGCGATGTACTGGAAGCCTTGTTCGCGCATGCAGCGGGCGATCAGTTCCTCGGTCTTCTCGATCGCCTGAACCAGCTCGCGTGGGGACAAGCCGAATTCCTCGGTGCCGAGACCTTTCGGTGCCTGGGCCTGCGCCGCGGCGATCGCTGGCGCGAGCAGGACGGCGAACAAGCCCATGTAAATTGCCCTCTTCATGGCGCTATCCTTTCCCAATAACGAACTTCGCATGCAGTCGTACATGCCGGTATCTGTCAGTCCGTCCCGATAATCTTTCCGCTCTCGATGTCGACGAACACGTCCTTCTCGCCCTGCTCCGGTGATTGGATCTCGATCACGTAGACATTCTTGCCGCGCTTTTTCTCGATCGCCACGTCGGTGACTTCGCCGGGGATGCGTTCAAGCGCAATCTTCTTTGCCTGTTCTTCCGTGATCTTTGCCGCAGGCTGCGCACGCTCTTTCGAACGGCCCGGTTGCTGCGCCTGCACGACGGCCACGGCTGGCGCAACAAGAAGAAGACTGGCGAGCAGGCCCCAGTGGATCGTCCTCTTCATGGCGTATTCTCCGATCAAGAACCACACGGAATTCGTGTTCCGTTTTCCGCTGTCAGAATGCCGACGGGCGCGCACGTCATAGAGCGGACGCTGCGCTTGCGCTCCATCTGCTGGCTGTTCGAAGGCAGCTGCAACTTGGTGGAGCTGGTCCGGTCGCCGGTCAATCACCCGGCGACGAAGCGCGCAGCTTTCGTATGCTCAGCACTTCACGGCCGTGGACGATGCGAACAACGGTTACTTATCCGTGCCCACCACCTTTCCTGATTCGATGTCAACGAAAACATCGGTTTCCACTCCGTCCTTTGTGGCAATGATCTCCACAGCGTAGACATTGTGTTTGCCGTATCTCTCGATCTTCATCGACGTGACCTTGCCGGGGACTTCCTTGAGTGCGGTTTCCTTCGCTAACGCCGAGCTGACTTTCGCAACCGGTGGCACAGTCTGCTTCCGAGGCTCCCGATGGTGTTTTCCAAAGCTCCCGATGTCAGTGCCGGGCAATGCGTCAGACGCAACCAGTTCGCCATCCGAGGTGTCCTTGACGAGTCCCACTCCAGGGCACCACCACTTGTCCGTGATATCGGATGGATTGGTGAGGCTATACTCGCGCGTTCTCACACAATCCTTGAAGGTCCCGGCTGGAACGGTCATTGTGATCCCGCTTTCCATGTTTTCTGTATAGCCATACGCCTCGGCCTCGTGCCCGTCGAAGATGTATTTGTCACCGACGGTAAAGGTCCCAGGCATCAGCAAACCGGGCTCGGCGATACCGTTGCCATCGGGGTCACCGACACGCCAGGTCCCGGCAAAGACCTTGCGTCCTACCTGGTCTATCTCCCAGCTCACTTCGCCGAACGTGTACAGCGCGTTGGTCGTCTTATCCATGCAGAACCAGTTTTCCGCCCGCTGGTCCAATACGCCGTCGTAGAATTCCTCTTCCTGGACGACGCCACATTCGAATTTGCCAATACCCGGAACATCAAATGGTTCGGTCTTGTCGAGAACCTGGACTTCTATCCGCAGGAGTCCATGTGGATGGTTTCGATGCTCCATGATGTATCGAAAGCCGGGCTTGAGTGGAAAATAGAGCGGGTTGTGTCCACTTGGGACGATGTTTTCCGCCTTCAAGTTCCAGTCTTTGAGTGAGGAAAAATCGACGCGGGCGCCGCTCTGGGTGCGCCCTGGCTGATCTTTGAATTCCCTCGCCACAGCGCTGTCGCCATGCGGACCGAGCCAAGTGGCGCCAGCGAGCACGAGCCCGGCCGCGGTGAGAACGTCGACCGCCATGAGTGCTCCACGCCATCTGGCCAACCGACTAGATTGGCCGCTCGCCGCCTCTATCCGTCGCTCCAAACCCTGCTTGTCGAACATGTGATTGCCCTCCAGTTGCGGGCGCGGTCCGGCCAACTGCGCCCAAGGTTGCGGGAGTTTTCAGCCTGATGCGGCCGACGAACGAGAAGGCGCCGGTGCTCCGCCCTTCCCGTACAGAAGGCCGGCATGAACGGTTCTTCTCTGCCGATCTGAGATTGATTGGGGTGGGCTGGTTCATCGCGCCCTCGCGGTGGTGAAAGCGGCTTCGATGAAGGACCGATTGCCGTCCTTTGCGACGGTCCCGATCGCGAATTTGTAGGCCTTGCCAGCGCGCAAGAACCCTTCCGGTGCCGTGAAGGATCTTGCCGAACCGGGCAGCAGTGCCCGGATTTCGTAAGCCGAGCCGGTTTGCTCGATCACGATGGCGCAGGCCTCGATCCCCTTCGGCACGGACCATCGCAGGGTGAGAGCGGTAGCGGGTACGTCTTTCTGATCAGGCCGCGGATACTCGAACGCAGCCGGCTCCGGGAATACGTGGCTCAACTGTGCCTCGCCGCGCAGGTGCTCCCCCTTGGTCGTCGTTCCCTCAAAACGATAGGCGCCCGCCGGGAAATCGGCACGAACGATCTTGTCGTCATCGGGTTCGGGCGATTCGAGCGTTAGACTGCGAACTCCCAACTTCGAGTCCGGCGTTCTGAGGACGATCACCGTGCGCTCGCCGGGCGCCAATACTTTCAGCGCCGCGAGCCCATCCGTGGCGCCGGTCACATCGAACCGGATCTCGGCATCGCCGTCTTGCACGTTGCGCTCGAGATAGACGGAGAGCTTTTCGAAGCGACCATCCTCGGCCGCTGCTCCCGCAAGCGGATAGGCCATGGCGAATAAAGCGCCGATGGCGGCAATCCAGCTGTTGTGGCGATGCATGGTGTTCACATCAGCCTCCCACAGATACTCCTACCGGTTCTGGACCAGTCGGACGCTTCGCCGGCACGCCCCTACAGGGCCGGCGGAATACTCACTGGGCTTTAGCATTTGTCGCCCCCTTCATCAGTTCGGCGGGCGGCGTGCGACCATAGAGGTAGGCGCGCTTCTCTATCTCCAGGGCCTCGGCGCGGGCCTTGGCCAGCGCATCGGGGGTGAGCTTCACGATCTCGGCCAGCTCAAGAGTCTCTCGCAGCTTTTCGCCCTTTCCCCTCCAACCGACTTTGATGTAGCCCACATCGGGTGCGTAGTACTTGAGCTGCTGGGCGTCCGGGCCTTCACCCTTGCTGCCCTCCACGATCACCAGAACATCCTTGTAGCAGCCGGCCGGGACACAAACCTTCTGACCTGCTTTTTCTACCGTTGCGCGATCGGTCCAGTTGAACGGAGGCGGCGCGTAGCCCTGAGAGTAGCTGGGGGTCCCCGGCCGCGGGTCTGCCTTCATCATGATTCCCGGACTCGAGCCATCCATGCCGCCGATCCAGGCGCTACCGCCCTTGAAGGCCCCATCTTCGTATATTTCAACCAGCTCACCCAACAGCCAGACGTTTCCGTCCTTGTCTTGCGCGAAGAAAACGATCTCCGATTCCGCCACCTTGCCGTCCTTATAGTCGACATCCCACACAACGACCGTGCGCACGCCGTTGACGATCTTGGTGAGGTCCGTCACGGTCTGCACCACGCGAGCGGGAACGCGCTTCTCGTCCTCCTGGGTGAATCCCTTGTAGATCCACTGAATCCCAGGCTGCAGCGGGAACCATTTGTTGTTGACGGTGGCGGAGTTATCGAAATTACTGTGATCGAAAGCTTCCAGCGCAACCTCGGCGGCTTTGCTCTTCTGCGCCGAAGCGCCGCCGCTGGACAGTCCGAGACCAATGAAGGTCATAAGCGCGACCAAGGCCATTTTTCCCTGGCAGAATCTGACCCCTGCCTTTGTCGTCCCGGACTCCTTCAAACTCGTGTTCATCGCAGAAACTTCCTATGCTCGTGCCGTTCCTGGAATAGTCAGGCTGTCCGTCAGCGCGCCGGCACCGCGGCCGAAACGGAGATAGAATGCAGGCAAGATAAACAAGTTCAGCAGCGTCGATGTCACGAGGCCGCCCAGGATGACGACCGCCATCGGATATTCGATCTCGTGGCCCGGCAGGTCGCCGAAAATCACCAGCGGCAGAATCGCCAGCCCGGCGGCACCGGTCGTCATCAGGATCGGCCGCAACCGCTCGCTCGCGCCGCGAAGCACGAGGTTCATGCCGAACGCCTCTCCCTCATGGCGTTCCAGATACTGGAAGTGGTTGATCATGATTATCCCGTTGCGGGCGGCGATGCCAAGCACGGTCAGGAAACCGATCAACGAGCCAAGAGAAATTACGCCGCCCGCGAGCCACGCCGCGAGGACGCCGCCCACCAGCGCCGAAGGAAGGGTGAGGAAACTGAGCGCTGCCAGACGCCAGCTGTCGAAAGACTGTCGCAGAAGTATGAGTATGCCGGCGAGCGCCAGCACGGCGAACAGTTGCAGCCGCTCGCGGCTGGCGCGCAGTTCCGCATACTCGCCTTGCAGCACCGCGTAATAGCCAAGTGGAAACGCCATCTTCTGCAGGCGCGACTGCACCTCCACGGCGACGGCGGCGAGATCGTGGCCCCGGACATTCGCCTGCACGTCGATCCGACGGGAGCTTGCCTCGCGCTTGATGGCATTTGGTGTCGGCTGAATGCTGACATCGGCCACCTCGGACAGCCGGACGCGCTGCCCGGTCGGCGTGTCAATCAACATGTCGCGGACCGATTCCATGCTGTGGCGGGCTTCCGGCGCGGTCCACACCTGCACGTCGTAGGTGCGTCCCTCGATGAAAATGTCGCCGACCTCGGTTCCGGCCATCAGTGACGCGGAGGCACGCCGGACATCACCCGGCTTCAGACCGTGGCGTTGTGCCTCGTCCAGCTTCACCGTCACCTGAATGTGCGGCACTTCGACCATCAACTCCTTGTGCAGGTTGACGAGGCCCGGAGTGTCCGCGAGTGCAGCGCGAACCTCCTCCGCCTTGTCCCTCAGTACCTCCAGATCCGGGCCGAAGATGCGGACGACGATCGCCTCGCCAGCCCCGGTCAGGACCTCGCGAATGCGTTCCTTCAGATAGGTCTGCACATCGCGGTAGAGGCCGGGATAGCCGTCCACCATTTCCTCGACCTTGGCATAGGTCTTGTCGTAGTCGGCGTCTTTGCTGATGCTGATCCAGTTCTCCCCGAAATGGACGCCGTAGACCTCATCGGCGGCGAAGGCCTGGCCGATATGAGCACCGAAGTTGCGCACCCCCGGAATGGCGCGCAGCTCCCTGCTGGCGCGGGTGGTGATGCGCAGCATCTCCGGAAGCGACGTGTCGGGGGTGGTGACCCAGTGCATCAGGAAGTCGCGCTCCTTGAACGAAGGCAGCAGCGAGTGCCCGAGCAGTGGCCAAACGCAGATCCCCACGAGCGTCACGACACCGACGGCGACATAGGCCGCGCGCGGCGTTCGAGTGGCCCGTTCCAGCAAGGGCGCGTAGCGGCGCTGCAGCCAGACGATTACCGGCGATTCGCGCCCTTCGAGCCGCGCGTTATGCAGCAGGAGGAGACAAAGCGCCGGGGTCACCGTCATCGCCACGACGAGCGAGGCTGCAATCGCGAGCACATAGGCCGTAATCAGCGGCTTAAAGAAGGATCCAGTCAGGCCTTCCATGAACAGCACGGGCACGACCGCGACGACCACGATGAGCGTAGCGTAAACGATCGGCGCCCGCACCTCGAGCGAAGCGTCCAGAATGATGCGCGCGGTGCTCCGCGCATCGCCCGCCCGCCGCGCGAGACGCAGGCGCCGCATGATGTTCTCGACGTCGATGATCGCGTCGTCGACGACGATCCCCAACGCGATCACGAAGCCCGCCAGCATCATCGTGTTGACGGTGGCGCCGGCCTGGAACAGGACGAGGCCCGCCGCGAGCAGCGACAGCGGAATGGCGACGATGCAGACGATCGCGGTGCGCAATTCGTAAAGGAAGATGAATATGATTCCCACGACCAGCACGCAGCCCAGCAATAACGCCCACGACAGATTGGCGATCGAGTCCTCGACGAAAGTCGCTGGCCGGAAGATTGTAGTGTCGATCTCAACCCCTGGAAGGCCGGGCTTCATCCTCTCCAGCGCCTCCTCCACCCCGCGGGTGACGGCGAGCGTGTTGCCCCATGGGAATTTTTCGACGATGAGCATGAGGCCCGGGCCGTCGTTGATAATGGCATCGCCAATCATGCCCTGCGGTGCGTAGACAAGATTGGCCACGTCGCTCAGCAATAGCGGCGGCTTCCCGGCCGGTTTGGTCACCGGCACCTTGGCCAGCGTCTCCGGCGTAACGCCGACGCCGACGAAGCTGAGTTGAAAGCGCTGATTGGGTGTTTCGACGAAGCCGCCGGTGCCGATATGCGCGCCGCGGGCATAGCGCAGCAGGCCAACGTCGAGGGCATCGGAAACCGCCTCCTGCAGCTGGTCGAGCGTCACGTTGACGTCGGCCAAGCGCTTCGGATCAACCATGACCTGAAGCATCTTGAGCTGCTCTCCCCAGATCGCGACGTTCGCAACGCCGGGAACGCCGAGCAACCGCTGCCGGATCGTCCAATAGGCGAGCATCGACAAGTCCATCACGGACTTGTCCTTTGAGGTAATGCCGACCTTCATGATCCGGCTGGTCGAGGACAATGGCGGCATCATGAAGGGCGGCGAGGCCCATGTCGGCAGGGTCTTGCTCGCGAGCGCCATCCGCTCGCTGACCAGTTGCCGCGCGCGGATTTCGTCGGCACCCGGCTTGAAGATCAGCAGGATCGACGACAGTTGCGGCACCGACTTCGACCGCATCACGTCGACGCCAGGGACGCCGTTGAGCGCGTTTTCCAGCGGCACCGAGACAAGTTGCTCAACTTCGGCGGATGAAAGCCCAAGACAGATGGTCTGGATCTCGACCCGCGGCGGCGCGAATTCCGGGAATACATCCACTGGCACGTCGCGCAGGCGCGCCAGGCCAAACCAGATCAGCACCACGCCAAGGGCGAGGACGAGATAACGAAAGCGCAGACTAGAGCCAATAATCAGCCTCATCATCGGAAAACATCCCCCCACTCGGGCCGAAGCCGCTGTGGAAAAACAATTTCGACGCGCAGCTAGTGACCTACCTTCACCTCTGTTCCGAAGACCTCCGGCACTCCCGCCGCAAGCACCTTCGTGCCGGTGGGTGGCCCGTCAGTCAGGTACACGTTGTCGCCCTTGATGGTATCGATCACCACCGCGCCGCGAACGAAGGTCAACGGATCGGCGCTGATATAGACCCACGTCTTTCCGGTCAGGTCGTAGAGAACAGATGCGTATGGCACGATCCGGCGGCCCGACGGATCGGCGCGCACCTCGTCAATGAGGATGCCGAGCCGTTCCGCCGCTTTTGGCGTGAGCGTGATCTTTTTGATCTTTGCGTCATTCGTGGCCTCGACCCGCGCGGGCGCGCTCTTCTTGACGTCCGACTCCGCGGCCGCGGCTGAGACACACGACGCGGCGAGGCAGGCGGTGGACGCCGCGACCATCAATACGCTGAAGCGCGTCATGAGATGTTTCTCCTTTTCACAACGTTCGAAGTGAAGCGCGCGGCGGTCATGACGCGGTCTCCATTTCAAGATCGAGCCGGTCGGCGGTCCAGCCGGCGCCGAACCGCAGGTAAAGCGCCGGCAGCACGAACAATGTTCCCAGCGTCATGGTAACGACGCCGCCCAAGACCGAGAGCGCGAGCGGGTGCGCGATTTCGAGTCCGGCGACATCACCCATGATCGCGAACGGAAGCACCAGCGCGAACGTCGTCACCGACGACGCGATGATGCTCGGGAACTGTTCCTGAACGCCGCGACGTACCAGCGTTTCGCCGAACGGCTCACCCTCGTTCAATTGCAGATGCTGGAAATGGGCGACCAGACCGATGCCCTGCCGCACCATCAGTGCGAGCACCGCTGCCAGACCCAACAGAGAACCAAGCGAGAAGTGACTGTCATTGATTGCGGCCGCCGCGAGGCCGCCGAGTGCAGCGACCGGTACGCCGAGCAGCGACAGGGCGCTGAGTGTCCAGCTGCGGAGCACCGCCTGCGTCAGCAGGAACATCAACACCACCGCCGCCGCCATGTAGCTGTATATCGATCGCAGGGCGGCTCGCTGTTCCTTGTATTCGCCGAGCACCTCGGCACGGTGCTCGAACGGAAATGCGATCTGTTTGACATTCCTGGCGACATCATCCGCCACATCACCGAGCGCCCGCTCGTCCACTTTCGCGGAAACATCGATACGACGCGAGGACCCCTGTCGCTGGATGATGCTGGTGGCCGGCGCGATGCGGACGTCCGCAACCTCAGCCAGACGAATCTGAGACCCGCTCTCGCTAATAATCATCAGATTCCGCACGTCATCGATGTTGTCGCGCAGCTCCGGGCGCCCCCAGACAACCACGTCGAAAACCTTCTGATCTTCGAAAAGGGCACCGACGGTGATGCCGCCGACCATCGCCGAGGTCGCCCTACGGATGTCGCCCGGCTTCAGGCCGTAACCAGCCGCGCGATCGACATCCACCTTGACTTCGATCGAGGGTTCTTCGACCTGTAATTCGACCCGGGGATTTTCAATGCCGGGAATCTTCGCCATCGCTGCGCGGATCTCCTCCGCCTTGGCGCGTATGATCTCAAGGCTGTTGCCATAGACACGGACCGTGAGGCTATCCGGGTCGCCGGTGAGCGCCTCGCGCAGCTTCGTGGACAGGTATGTCCCAAGCTTGCCACGCATCCCGGGATAGGCAGCGATGGCAGCTTCGACGGCATCAACCGTTGCTTCGCGATCGGCTTTCGGATCGATGTTGACCCACACGTGCCCTGCATTGACGTCCGTTGCGCGTTCGCAGTTACAAAGCACGGCCCGTCCGAGATTGGCGAAAGCGTTCTGCACTCCCGGGATCTGCCGCAGGTCACGGATCAGGTTCTCGGTCGATCGGGTCATCGCCTGCAGCGAGGTGCCGGGCGGACCCTGCCATTCGATCAGCAGATCCGTTTCTCTGAAGCTAGGCACCATATCGCGTTCCAGCGGGCTCCAGAGCGCGAAGCACGCGATCGCCGCCGCGACGCAGGCGCCGATGCAGGCGAGCGGCGCGTGGATGACGCGGCCGACGATCCGATCGAAAGGCTTGGCCAACCTATTGATGACCCAACCGCCCGTCGGGGTCAGTGGCGCATTGGCGAGCAGCACCGCGGCCAGCGCGGGGGTCACGATCAACGCCACCAGCATCGAGATGGACACGGCAGCGATATAGGCCCAGGCCATCGGCGCGAAGAACGCGGCGGACCGACTCTGCATGAACAGAACTGGCAGCACCGCGAGCAAGACGATCAGCGACGCGTACAGCATCGGCCGGCGCGTTTCCAGCATCGCACGGACGACGACCATGAAGCCGGACCGACCGTCGCGTTGCGGCACACGCAAGCGATGCAGCACATTTTCGACGTCGATTATGCTGTCATGCACGATCACGCCGGACGCCATCAGCAGGCCGCCGACGACGATCATGCTGAACGGGATTCCGGCGGCCTTTAACAGTAGTTCAGCGCAGACGAATGACAATGAGATCGCGGCCAGGGCGATAACCGCGGTCCTCCAGCTGCCCATCACAAGGCCAAGCACGATGGCGGCCAGGATGATCGAGATGAGCATGGCCTTGCCCAGATTGCTGGTCGCGCGTTCGATGAAGCTCGCGGGATGGTAGATGGTCGTATTGATCTCGATGCCGGGCAGCCCGGGTTTCAGTTCATTGAGCGCGCGTTCAACGCCGCGCGTTACGTCCAATGTGTTGAAGCCGGGGAACTTCTCGATCGCCACCATCAGGCCGGGGTTTTCGCCGACGATGGCGTCTCCGATCAGCGCCTGATGACCCTCGACGAGATAGGCGACGTCGCCAACGCTCGTGGTCGTGCCGCTGAGCGGCACCTTGGCGAAGGTACCCACAGTAGAGATCGGCAGTTGGTGACGGATGCTGAGCCGCTGGTTCGGCGTTTCGATGAAGCCGCCGGTGCCGGGCGTGGATGAGTTCAGGTAGGTGAGCGGCGAAGACCACACCGCCTCACCGGTCGTCTTGATCACCTGATCGAGCTTGACGCCCTTCTTGTTCAGGTTTCGGGCGTCGACAAGCACCTGCACCTGCCGCTCGCGCTGACCCCATATCGACACATTCGCCACACCCGGAACCCCGGCGAGGCGTGGTGCGATATTCCAGCGCGCCTGAACGGACATGTCGATCAGCGAGACGGATTTCGAGCTCAGGCCGATGTTCATCACTCGGCTGGCCGAGGAAACCGGCTGAAGCATAACCGGCGGGCTGGAGACGTTCGGCAGTGCGTGCGCCTGCGTCAGCCGTTCCTGCACCATCTGGCGTGCTTTCATCAGATCGGTGCCGGGCGCGAAGATCATCTCGATCGTCGAAAGTCCCGCCATCGATTCCGACTGGATGACCTGGAGCCACGGCACACCGTTAAGCAGGTCCGCCTCCAGCGGCACGGTAATCAACGATTCGACCTCGGCGCTGGAGAGGCCAAGTGATTCCGTCTTCACAGTGAGCGAAGGCAGCGCCAGTTCGGGGATGACGTCTAGCGGCCTGTTACTGGCGCCGACGGCGCCGAGGATCAGAAGGCCGGCAGCACCAACTACAACGAGGGTGCGTAAACGCACGCTGGAGGAAATGAGCCATGCCAACATCGCTGCGCCCCCTCTTTGACCTCTGGTTGTATTTGACCTCTAGCTGTATTTGGCCTCTGGCTGTATTTGACGTCTAGCTGAAGTCGAACTCCGCCCGCCAGAGCAGTTGAACACCGATTTTCTACCTAACGCTGCAATCTACTTCACAATAAGTTCCAATTTTTCCTATCGATCCTCAGCCGTATCGTCGCTGCAATTCGGCCTCGCTAATGTGGGTTATGTGCCCGTTAGATTACAACATTGCCGTATTTTCCCAGGCCAAGATCGGCGAGCAAGACACTTTGATGGCGATCTGTTGGCGATTCAAGTTAGTGGTGCTTACTCAACTGCCTGTTGGCTAACTGGATAATTCCCCATTTGCGGTTATGTGCTTTTGGCCTATGTGCGAAATCAAAAGATACATTGTAGGAATCGAAAGATATATTTTGCGGCAACCTCAAGTCGACGAGCCTAGTCAAGCGGTGTCGCGGCTGTCTCTCTTGGTTCGGATACATCGCTTCGCCTGCATTTGTTAACTGTGCCGATGCTGAGTCGGACGGTTCTCTGCAATCGCCTTGACGGAGGATGCGCTGGCTGAGACAGTCCGATTACGCGAGCGGAATTGTTATGAGCCGGTTGGCTCGACTGGTTGGGTGGCGTCGATCTGCGGTAGTGATGGGGCCGCGTATGATCTGGGGTAAGCGGGACGAGTTCGTTGCCGGATCCAAGCAACGCCGGCGCGCGGCAGAAATTGGCACGGTCGAGACAACTGAGCAGGGTTGGCAGCGCGTCTGCACCGTTTACCCGTTGATCGTTCGCGCTACGCCGGCATTGTTGTTGAGCCTCGCACTGCTCGTTCCTCCTTGTGCCGCCGCCGCAGAGAATGAGGACGTGGCAGATCTCCGGCGCATGCTCCAGGAGCTGAAGGCAGAGAACCGCAAACTTTCCCAGCGCCTGAGTACTTTGGAGAGCGCGCCGACGGCGCGGCGGACCAAGCCTGCAGCGACGTATGAGCGTCCGACAGCCGTCGCTGCTGCAGCGAAACCGGCACCGGTGGTTGAGGCTCCGCCCGCTCTGCCCGAGCCGGATTTGTCCGAAGCCGCAGCGAAGAGGCCGCTCGGCGTGCGCGTAAGAGAGTTGGAAATCGTCTGGGCGGCTCAGGAGAACGCAACGCGCCAGATCATCCGCGACTCGCTTTCAAAGACCGGGCCGAAGATCAATAGTTTCCTCGCGCTTAGCGGCGTGGTCGAAGGGCTGGCCTCGCGAACCGGATCATTCGACGGACCCACCAAGGAAGACCTGGCTCTGGGCACGGCGGAATTAGACTTCGATATTAAACTCGGCGACTGGTTGACCGGTGCTCTGGTTCTGCACTTCGACAATGGCACTGGCGCAATATTCCCGACCGGGAACCAACCAGTGGTGCCGACCAACCTCCCCGGCGTAGGCGTGGATCGCTTCACGCTTGATCGAACTCACATTTCAGTCGGCGATCTGATGCAATTCCCGATCGCGGCCCGCTTCGGAGTAGAGGTTTTGCATTTCGGTACGTCCACAGGCGTGGCACGCCTGGATACGCTATCGATCGGCACTCCTCTGACAACCGAGGTGTTTGAAAACCGTCAGACCGCGGGAGGCCTCGAATTCGCCTGGCCAACCCCAGCGCGGCAGCCGCTGCCGGCGCCTGTCGTCGTTCCACGCGTTAGTCCGTTGGTCGTCGCACCGGCCGTGAGCCAACTGATGCGTTGGCTCGGCTACACTCCGCTCCCTGAGCGGCCGTTCCGGCCTACGCCAGTCACATTCCCCTTCGACCCGGCGCCCTTCTACGGCTCAGTCATGACCTACAGAGGCAGCGAAAGCATCATCCCCGGCCGGACGAAAATCGACGATTACAATGCCAGTCTCGGCTTCCGGACGAGAGGCCATTGCGGCGTACCTTATGACCAGTTGAAGGACTCGCTGATTTGTCCATGGACCCTTGACTTCCATGTCGACTACAACACCTCCGTTTTCGAAAGCAGATTTCTGCATTCGTCGTACCTGCCGTTCCTGAGTCAGATCGGCCGGATTCCCGGAGTGGCCGCGAGCCTCAAAACCAGTTTCGGCCCATTCGCGTTCGTGGGCGAGGTAAATGCCGCAGTTCAGGACGCCAGGTTTATCGATGGGCTCGGCATTGCTCGGAACATGATGCCGATGACTTGGCAGGCCTCGATTGCCTACCAGTTTGACTGGAACCCATGGATAACGGAGATCGGTGCGCAGGGCAATTACATCTCGGTGGGATATTCCGGCAGCAAAGACATGGCGGGCGTATCGATCCTGCAAAGCGGCGTACCAACCCGGATCGGATTCGTCCCGCAACACCGGCTTTTCCTCACCGGAGGCGAGTGGGTGATGGATGGGCTGAAGGTGGCCGTGGAATATTCAGCCAACTGGGACTATCCGGTGAGCAGCGGCGGCACGGGAAAGATCGCGCATGGTGCATTCGGACTGATCCAGCTCAATTTTTGATCCGTCGGGCGTCCGGCGCTTAGAGAACGAGCCAAAATCCTGGAAGCATCGTCATGACCGATAGATTGAGCAGGCCGCTTCAGCGCCGCCCCTCCCCAGAATGAACGCAAGAAGATTGATGACTCCCGGTTAGGGGGAAAAATGCAGTTGCGTTTTCGGTCAGAGCGACGGTGCGCGTTTCCACGCGCCAGTATAGAGCGCAGGAGCCGCAAATGGGGCGGCGAGTAGCGCGTTATAAACCTTCAGCTCCTGCGTTTCCCCTTTAGGAAGCACACCAGCGAAATCCGATTACGATCCCGGCGGATTTCCGGTGCGAAGCAAACGACTGATGCTTGTGTCGGTCGTCATCCATACCAGCGCTCTCGCTATCCGGATTTATGGTAGTTCCAGTAAGCAACGAATGCACTAGCGATCCCGAGCACGAAGAGAGGATGAGCGCGATCCGGTGGAACGGGCGGGCAGTTGCTGGCGAACATCGCAAGCCAGGCTAACTTCTTTACCAGCCCCCGCTCAGCTCAGTGTCGGTAGCGGACGAGTTTGCTTTCAGCATTTCCAGCTTGTCGGCGTTCAAGGCAGAGAATTTTGCGAAGTGCGCTGCAAGCCAAACCATGCCGAGGGGCCGAACCACAATGAACTTTCATCGAGACGATGTTCAGGTCTGCTTTCGTGCCGATACTGTTGCAAAACTCATCTTGGATCACTGAGCACAAATTTTCCGGACCGCTGGTGCGGCGATCAAACGTTTATGCCACACGATCGCGAACTCACGAGCGAGCTCGGCAACGGACGGGCGCTTAAGCAGCAGTTAATACTTTTGCGCAAATGATAGACAACCAGCGCAACATTAGATCGCCGCAAGAAGTGCGAGCGGAACTCAGGCCCCTTATGAGGGATTAGCATGAGAACGCTTCTCATTAGTGCTCTGGCTGCGACCCTGGTTGGCTGTAGCTGCCTTTTACCGCCGCAAGCGAGCTTGGACGCGTGCATGGACGCGGGCGGGTCCGGCTGTCTCAACGGGATGGCGGTCGGTCGGTCGATTGAACCGGCGACAGCGTCATCCAAGACCAATTCCGCGACAACAAAAGTCAAGTCCACGATCGCGACGAAGACGACGGAAGAGCCGTCGATTGCCCACGTCCGCGACAGGCCGCAACCCCCAGAGAAAAAGGCGAAGTCCACTGTGATCGAAGCGAAAGTCGGGGCTCCGGCATCTGGTCGGCCCGCTGAGACGTCCGATCCGGTCATCATCAAGGCGAAGACTACGATTGCTGCGAAGTTGGAGGACCCGACATCTGCCGAGTTCGGTGAGATGAAACGGGCCACCCGCAAAAATACGCTCGGGAAGTCCGTCGACACCATTTGCGGCCGTGTCAGAGGAAAAAACGCGTCGGGCGAAGATACCGGAGATAGGCCGTTTCTATATCTCGTGACGGAAGATGAAGCATACGTCGTCGATGGCCCCGCGAATTCGGCGGCGGCGAGCGCGTATCGCAATATTTGCAGCAGCTAGCCTGGAACAACAGAACCGCTGCCAAGATCTTTTGCGACGGACCAGAAGGTCCTGACGACGTTCCTGCGAACGAATTCGAATTTCGGGAACAACGTAGCGATCGGCAATTCGCTGCAGAGTGTGTGGGGCAGACTTGCTCCATGGAAAATGGAATCAAAACTGGTGGAGTGCTCAGCGTTTCTCTGAACTCGGGGATATCATGGACGATCTTACTAATCTCGCGGAACTAGCCCAGGGGTCACAAAACTCACCGGTGATCGTGATCATC
This sequence comes from Bradyrhizobium sp. 157, assembly GCF_023073815.1. Lineage (NCBI taxonomy): Bacteria > Pseudomonadati > Pseudomonadota > Alphaproteobacteria > Hyphomicrobiales > Nitrobacteraceae > Bradyrhizobium > Bradyrhizobium sp. 157. The sequence continues at coordinate 37,785 of NZ_JADPKF010000021.1, forward strand.
GAGCAGCATGTCCTGGCGCGTACGTGCATCCTCAATATCCTCAAGAGAGAACTCACTGGATTCGAGATCGTCGAGATGGCAACGACGAGTGGCCTGAACTGGCTATCAGGCAGAGACATCCGCTTGATTGCGCTGAATATCGGGAACAAGCAGATCACCGACCCTTCGATCGAGGAGAGCCTCGCCCTCCTCGCAGAATCCTGCCCAAAGGCGTCCGTTGCTGTTTTGTCAAATCGCGACGACGACGCGACGACTTCAGCTGCGATGCAACGGGGAGTGCGCGGCTTTTTTCCGACATCGATCCCGATCGAAGTCGCTATCGCAGGACTACGCCTGGTTCTCGCCGGTGGGGTCTACCGACCGTTACCGATCGTTGGGCAAAATGGAACGTCGAGCCTCAAGGCGATATCGGAATGTCCCGACGCGCTCGAGCTATTCGGAACTAACGAGGGTAACGGCGCCACCAGGATTGTGCCGGAGAAGACGATGGGTGAGCTTACGCCACGCGAACAACATGTGCTCGAGGCGCTGCAGCTCGGCCTTCCCAACAAGTTGATTGCCGTCAGGCTCAACCTTTCGGAAAACACCGTGAAAATGCATATTCAACGTATCATGCGAAAATGCTCCGCGCATAACCGCACCGAGGCGGTCGTTCGCTGGAGCCGAGCCAACGATCATGCGCGGCCCTCACGCGTGCGGTCATCTTGAGAGCTGCCAGAGCTCGCAGTTCTGGTCGCAGCTTAATCCTCGCGGAACGCGCCGTGGAAGCTGTCGAGCAGAGGTCTGAGAGCGTAGAGCGCCACGGTGCCGCGACCCGTCTTGATGAACACCTGGGCCGGCATTCCGGGAATAATCTGGAAACCATCGACGCCGGCGCCCGCCGGATCCTGCACCCGAATCTTCGTTGCGTAGTAGGATTGATCTGTGCGCTTGTCGACCAGACGGTCGGCGGAAACGTGCATCACGGTGCCATGGAGCCGTGGCACCTGGCGCTGATTGTAGGGCAGAAGATTGACATCGGCACTCAGTCCAGGACGGACCACATCGATGTCTTCGGGCCTGACACGCGCAATCACGATGAGCCGATCTTGACGCGGAACCAGATCCATGAGAGGTGCCCCGGCGCCGATCACGCCACCTGTCGTATGGATCCTCAGGTCGGTTACAACGCCGTCCTCGGGCGCCTTGACCGCCGTTCGTGAGAGTTGGTCGTCGGCCGCCCGCAGTCGTTCCCATATCTGAAAGATCTGGTTCTGTACCTCGCGCAGCGACTGCGCGATCTCGTTTTGACGATCATGCTCCAGCTTGAGGAGAACGGCCTCGGATTCGTTGATAACCTGCCCCGCGCGCGATATCTGAGCGACAATCTCCCCCCGCCGTCCCTCGATGTCAGCGATCTCTCGCTCGAGGTTCAGCAGGCGCGGGCGCCGTTCAAGTCCCTTGCTGACAAGCGTGGCGACGGTTGCCGCTTCCTCGCGGACAATGTCGATGCGCCTTGCGGCCGCGCTTTCCTGCGCCCTGAGGCCCTCGATCTCTTTTTCCACCTGCGACCTCTTCTCCCGATTTACCGCCGCTTGCGATTGAAAGACCTGCCGGCGCGTTTCGAAGATGGCTTGCTGGCCCGCAAGGACATCGGCGACCGACGGACTCGCCATCTGCGCCATCTCCAGCCTGGCTGGAAACGATACCCGCTCTTCTCCGCGCTGTTCCGCTTTCAGCCGTGCTTCTCGTGCCGTCGCCTCCCACAACTGGCCTTGCAGGCTCTGCGCTTCGGCACGGGCCTTGGTGTCCTCCAACAAGATCAGCGTTTGCCCAGCGTGGACAACGTCACCGTCCGCAACCAGAATTTCCCTGATGATGCCACCCTCAAGGTGCTGAATTGTCTTGCGGCTCGACTCGGATTCGACCGTGCCGACAGCAACCGCGGCGCTCTCGAGCGGGGCATAGGTTGACCAAGCGCCGAGACCAACGACAAGGCCGAAAGCCAGCACATTTCCTGTCCAGGTGATACCGCGAAGCCGGTCGCGGAGCGCTGGCGGCGCCGATCTCAACCACCGAGGTACCTCCCAGATCTCGGCGCGCGCGACTGCAGTTTTCAAACGATCCCATCCCCTCCGGACCAGAACGCCGTGAAAACGTTTGATGCCGATCCAATTGAGATCGCCAAGCCGGTCGCGAAACGTCGGCGCCGCCGATCTCAACCACCGTTGGACCGCCCGGATGTGGAGGCGAGCGAATGAAATTCTCATGAGATCCCATTCGCCTCGGGCAAAGCGATGGTGACGATGTTTGCCGCGGATCATGGCAAGCTCGGCTGCGGCCAGGCGCCGACGCCGCCTTCGTATTTCTGGTCGGAACGAGCCGACACGGGTTCGCGTGAAGCGACCTGGGGACGGGCCAAGCACCTCTCGAAAATTTCTCTGCTGTCGCCGAATGCGCTGACAGCACCATCCTGCATGATGGCAATCTTGTCCGTTGCGCCGAGGATCCCGATCCGGTGGGTGATGATGATGACAGTCGTATTTGCCGCCTTCATCCGTTCAATAGCGTCGAAAAGCATGCGCTCGCCGAGCGCATCGAGGCTGGAGTTAGGCTCGTCGAGCACCACGAGGTGCGGATCGCCGAAAAACGCCCGTGCAAGGCCAACGCGCTGGCGAAACCCGCGCGGCAGATTGGCGCCTCCGCCAACGATGACCGTATCGTACGACTGCGGCAGGCGAATAATCGTCTCGTGAATGCCGGCCAGCTTTGCTGCTTCAGTGACCTTCTGCAAATCGACGTCGTCCAGCCGTGCAATGATGTCCTTTATGGTTTCTCCGAAGAGATCGATATCCTGCGGCAGATATCCAAGCCGCCGGCCGCAGCCCAAATCGCGCGCGGCTGAAATGTCCATGTCATCGAGCAGCACCGAACCTGCCGTTGGAGCCGAGACTCCCGCGATGATCTTGCCGAGCGTGGATTTGCCGGCGCCCGATGGACCGATGATGCCGAGGCATTCACCCGGCGCAAGACGAAACGACACGCCCTTCACGAACAGATGGTTCGCTCCCGGCAGAACAGCGCCCACATTGTTGACGACGAGGTCGCCCTTCGGCCGGTCCGGGAGAGCCCTGACGTTCGCAGCCGGGGCGACTGCGGACATGATGTCGTTGAGCCGGCGGTAGGCGGCGAGAGCCATCGCGAACGCCTTCCAGCCCGCAATCGCCCCCTCAACGGGCGGGAGCGCGCGTCCGAACAGCATGCTCGCGGCAAAAATGATCGCCGGACTTCTGCCCTGCTCGAGGACGAGCCAGGCGGCAGTGCCCATGATCACTACTTGCGTCAGCGCCCGCACGGGTTTGGAGATCAGCATGATGGTTTCGTGGCGGCGCTGGGCCACCTCTTGCTCGCTCCGCGCATCCTGCGCAGCCTCGCGGATCAGGCGTGTGGCGCCCTCGAGCATTCCCATGGCTCTGATCACGTGGAGGTTTCCGACGGCCATGCCGAACCATCCGTGGCTCCTCGTCAGCGCAGCAGCCGATCGGGCCAGCGGGCCTTGCGTGAGCCGGTCTCCGGCAAGCCCTAGAGCAAGCAAGAGCAACGCGCTGAGTGTGCCGATTACGCCCAGCAAGGGATGCACGAGGAAGAGAACGCCGAGGAAGAGCGGCGTCCAGAGCGCGTCAAAAAGCGTCGAGCATGCGCCAGACTGAGCGAACTGGCGCAAGATCGCAAGATCGCGATAGGCTTCCGATGCCCGGGCCCGATCGGCCTCATGGGCGTATTTGAAGCACGCGGAGAGCGCTGCCGGATGGAGTTCTTCTTCAAGCCACTCGCCCATTCGACCCAATGCAGCGCGGCGCAGTGCATCAAGCACGCCGCCAACCACGACGGCAAACGCAACAATCAGCGTCAGCATCAGCAGCGTAGCGCCGCTGCTGCTCGACAGGACGCGATCATAGATCTGAAGCAGATAGATCGAAGGCGCTAGGAGAAGAAGATTATAGCTGCAGCTATACGCGAAAACGAGCCCGAGTGACCCAACGCAGGCCCGCAAGGCCGTTTTCAACGGCGTTCGCGCTGGTGACATTGTTTGCAACCGAAGCGGTGGCGTCAGCATTGCGTTCCCGCCAGAGATTTGAAGTTCGATCCTTCCCGCCTCGCTTTTGGCCGACATCGCTGGCGAAGTGAGAACCGGCAGCCCCCGCTGCCGGTTCTCTGCCCCTCGGAAGCGTCGATCAGCCGTGCCCCATGCCTGAATCGTCGATATAGTAGGTCTCGTGACTGTTGAGCGAGTCGCTCAGGATATTGACTTCAACGTCACCACCTTCCGCCTTGTTGTGGTCTCCGCCCTCGCCGCCGATGCCGGCCCACACGTTCTGACTCAGGTCCGCCTTGAGGTAGTTTTCCTGATAGGCCTTCGTGTTGGCATCCACGTCGGACTTGTTGTGGCCGCTGTCCGATTCCTGATCGCCATTCGATACGGCTTTTCCACCCTCTGCTTTCGAATGCTTCTCCGCCTTCGCATTCGCGCCCCCGGCATCCCAGTAGGCCTTCTGATGAACCTGATCGCCGGCCTTGACGTACACGTCGGCACCCTCAGCCTTGTTGTACGGGTTAAATTCGATACTGGGCTTGCTGGTGATGTCACCCTTGTTGATGCCGTCTCCGCCGTTGCCTGCGCTGTTGCCGCCGGTCGAAGCCTTGATCACGATCGTGTCGGAAGGAAACGATGCCTTTGCCTTTGCCATGTCAGTCTCCCTGAGCTGGTTTGCACACTGTGTGTCCCAATGTGGACAGCTACGATTTTGGATTTGGATGCCGGATCGATCTAGCTGCCAAAGCTGATGCCATCCTTTTGCGAGGCGCGTATGCTCAAGGTGGTATCCTCTGGTCGGGGCGATCTGGGCAAGCCCAGTGTTGCTCGAGCATTTTCAAATGAAGCGAAAGGTTGCGCCAGAAAGACGCGTCAAATCAAAACCTGGAGCCTCGTTTCGATTCGGTCGAAACGAAAAAGGCGCTAGGCATGATCCAGCAAGTGAAGCCCCGACAACAGTTGCATGGCGAAATCGCTACCGAACGCACTGTTGCCATGGCCGCCGTCGCCACCGATGCCAGCGATCTGGATCGTGCTCTGATCGAATTGGACGTTGTTGCTCTGATGAGCCTCGGCTGTTGAATTGTAGCCGGCGATCGCAATGTTGATCGGGGCGTAGATCGCCACGTCGATGTCGACGATGCTTCCCGAGAAATGGCCGCTGCCGCCGTTGCCGGCGCCATTGTTGCCGGTCGCGATGACGTCAGAGCCGATCAAGTCGAAAATGGAGGAAAATATGTCCGGGGTTCCGCCAGTCGCGGCGTTGCCGTTCCCACCATCACCTCCGACGCCGGCCATCTGAAACGCGGATTGATCGAACACTACATTGTTTGTCTGTTCGGCGTTGGCAGTGGAATTGTATCCCGCCACCGCGATGTTGATCGGGTAGTACAACGCAAACGACGCGTGAACGAGCCCCCCATAGGAGTATCCGTCTCCGCCGTTGCCCGCGTGGTTATCCCCGCTCGCGATGGAGCCCATCCCGCCGTGTTCGGAGGCGAGGCCTAACCCGCCGATGAGCTGGTGCGGCTCGTGGCCAATTCCGGAGACCGACACATCGCCGCCAAATGCGGCACTGCCGTTCCCGCCATCACCCCCAACGCCGGCCATCTGAAAAGCGGATTGATCGAACACCACATTGTTTGTCTGATCGGCGTGGGCGCTTGAATTATATCCTGCTACCGCAACGTTGATCGGCGCGTAGACCGCGACAGGAGCATGCACCATCGATCCGGAAAAGTGGCCATCGCCACCATTGCCGGTGCTGTTGTCACCGGAGCCGATCACGCTCCGGACGCCGGGTATGCCGGTCACGGGCCCGAACGCGCCAACGTCTCCGCCTGATGCGACATTTCCGTTACCGCCATCACCGCCGACTCCCGCGATCTGGGTCGCGGATTGATCGACATACACGATGTTCGTCTGATAGGCATGGGATGTGGCATGAGAGCCGGCCTGCGCCATGTTGAGCGGCTCGAACGCAGAGTAGCTCGTTGCGATCAGGCTCCCGGCAAAATGGCCGTTGCCGCCATTGCCGGCGCTGTTGTCTCCCGTATGGATCGGGGAGTATGACCACGAACCCCGCGCAAGCCACCCATAGGCTGGGGCATCGTGCCCGAACAGATCCTTGCGGCCGAAAGGAACGCCTTCCGATACACCCGGACGATCCATGGCTGTTGCCCCACTAACTGCTTCGCGCCGACTGGACGGACGCTCCCGAACTCAAGAGAGAATGTCACCGCGGCAACCCAAAAGCCGAGTCGTCAATTCGGATCGCAAACATTCGGACGGTTGACATGACATCGGTTACGCCCGTTCGGACGTGCCCGGGCACCGCCCTACCGTGCGAGCGCTCCGGCTGAGTAGCGGCGCGCGCAAGAGGGTGCACAAAAGAATGAACGCCGGATCGCCGCCGCCACGCCACCAAATCGCCTAACGAATCAACGACGCCTGTTGCAGTGGGCTGGCGGCGATGCGCATGGGTGCAGTAATGATGCGCAGGTCCAATCTATATCTAACTCCGGCCCAGACTGGGCTGGTATGCTCACGGTGCTTCTGCTTGGCGCGATCGTCGTTCAAGTCATCACTGTGTCCGAACACAGCGAAGTGCGCACGCACATCAGTCCCGCGAACGGTGGCCGAGTCACCCTGGATATTGGTGTTGCAGACCTGCGTGGGTCGCTGCCGTAAGATAACTTGTTGGACGGCAACGCGCGGCCGCCATGCAATGGACGCGAGGAACGCTATTTGATCGTCGCGTGCACAGTAATTACCGATTGCCGTGTGCCGGCTTTTGTAAAATGTCCGAGCTACTCACCGTGCCGCGCATCGTGATCGGAAATGGCCAACTTTGCCCGGACGCGACGCTAATATCGCTGGTCGAGCTCTCGCCCTAAGCCGCGAGTTCTACTAATTTTGGACAGTCCGAAGCGGCCAGCGCTAAAGACGCGGACATTGAGCCTGTAGCACCAACGCTAAGCGCCAAAGCGGCGACTTTGGATAACTGCATAGTGGACTTTCTCGTTCTGCGCACCGCTGCCGAGCGATCCGGTCCGGGAGCCGCGGGATCAAGATGAAAAACCCGGCACACCCGGCTTACAGCCACATCACAGAACAGTTCCGACAGCCGCCATCCCTACCACCAAAATTGGCACATCCAGACTGCCGGCTTTCCGAACGCTTCAATTTTCATAATATCGCAACCAAAGGAGGGCTCCGAGCACAGGTGTGCGCGCTCCGGCGAGAAACCCGCGCTGGCTCAGTCCAGTCCCCTGCTCCAAGCCAGGCATGTATCTCGTCGGGGCGCGCAAGCAGGAATTGCCGGCGCAAAGCTGATGACATGGCAGCGTCACAGGCACAGGACTCCATCCCTCCAATTCGCGCGCAGCGGTTCGAACACGATTCAGCGGACCGATTGATCGGTCTACATTTCTGCGGCGCCGAGGTTTTCAGCTCCCAAGATCATGGCTGGTGTTGTCGCGGAGCGCGCCGGAATTGGATCTGTTCGATCCGGTCAACCGACGGCGCCTCAGCGCGCCGGGCTTGCGAACCTCTCTGAGAGTTGCCGATCATTGGGGCCTTAACGAGCAGCAGCGCCTTCTTATCCTTGGGTATCCGTCTCGCTCCAGATTCATCAGCTGATGCAAAAAGGTCCAACAGCACAAGCAGCTAACGTTGAATGTTGATGTCTTGATGCGGATCTCGACGGTACTTGGAATCTATTCATTCCCGCACGTGGGAACCTACGGTCCTGGCTACCAGCACTTGGCGCATCCCGTGCGCCGACATTGATAACGATTTGCCTGCCGCCGTGCCATTTTCGATCGGCTCGTAGGCACTGCCAATCGTCTCAAGCGCAAAACGCCGCGGATCCAGGCCGCCCTGGACGAGCACGTCCTTCCACCTGCCCGTGATGGTGACGTAGCCGTCAGCATCAAGCCGTGCGAGAGACCTTCGCGATCTGGACCGGTGACTGGGTCGCTTCCCCGCATGACGATCTCGTGCTGATGCCGATGGCGGAGAACGAGGTCTACCAGAAGGCCTTCGCGACGCTGAACGCCAAATATTCAAGCCGACGGCAGCCAAGGCTGGCAGGACGGGCGCGAAAAGCAAAAGAAGTGACGGGCAGCGAGCCGGCCGGTCCCGCTGCTGCTCCACGGCAGGCCGCATGGCCTGCCCGGCACGCTGCCCGATGACTTTCGCAGTCATCTGCACCGTCAGCATCAAGGGTAATCTTGAACAAACGAAAACTACATCCGGACCAATCGCCTCGACTGCCTGGCGGTAGTACCTTGTGATTTGATCGTCAGTGCAGGGACGGTGACGGTGCAATCATCACGCCGGCAGCGCCACGTTCCATCGAGTTGGGCCCGAGAACCCAAGAGCAACAGTCCAACTTGCTACGAGAGACCTCACGGTTTCCCAGCGTTTTCTGAAGATGCGAGCCACATTCCCGCAAGCGCAATGACACCGCCAACTGCCTGCCCCACACCGAGCGTTTCGCCCAGGATCACGACCGCAGTCAGGACGCCAACGATCGGGTCCAGATTAATGAACGCGCCGACAACGCTCGCATCGAGCTCTCGCAACGCCCGGCTGTAGAGAACAAAGCCGATGGCTGAGGCCACGATCCCGAGGAATAACGCGGCGAGCCAGGCCTGCAGAGAAGGGGACGGCCATGGAGCATGCATCAACTCGAAAGCAGCAAGCGGCATCAGCATCACCGCGCCGATCGCCGAGGCACATGCGACCACGACGATTTGGTCTGCATCGGCTAAACGCTTCGCGATCACGGTATAGATGGCCCATGCAACGATCGCTCCCAACATCCACAGCGCGCCAAGCAGTGGCTGCGGCGAGGCGCCATCCCTCTCGCCGGTCAGCGCAACGAGCGCCACGCCGCACACGGGCAGCGCAATGCCGGCGACACGGCGTCTCGATGGAGTTTCTTTGAGACCGATGACCGCGGCGACGACGACAGCGGCGGGAACGAGCGCGAACATGAGCGCCCCTTGGGAGGCCGAACCGTAGAGCAGCGCATAGTTAAACCCGACATGAAAGAGGGCGATGCCGGTGAACCCCATCAACAAGAGGGCAGGAAGGGGAAATGGACACGGCAGAGACCTGAAGCCACCCCGGGTGGCCGCGATGGGTATCAGCGCGACCGCGGCTATGAGAAACCGTAACGCACTCAGGGTAATCGGTGGAATCTCGCTGACGGCTGCCTTGGTGATGACGAAAGTGCTGCCCCACACAAGCATAACCGCAATGAGGCTTGCCAGCGCCGTAGTGCGATTCGATATCATGGGCGATCCCTGGGCAGCATGTCTTCAATCGGTTGGGTGAGAATCGAACAACAAAAATGCACTGCCGAGCAAAGGATGCAATCACTCGCGCATGATGCAAGACCGTCCATAGTAACAAGAATGCTGCTCGCCCTCTCCGTTAACCGGCTCGTCGCGCCTACTCGGCGCTCATGCTCCGCACCCTTTCCTTCGTTCTCTCTGCGGACGATGAGAGGAATCACCGGCCATCACTCATGCGAGAGGCGCTTTACGAGACGCAGCTCACGCAAGCGGGTGCCTCGGAAGTCCGACTCGCGGACCGACCCATCCGGGCGGTAGCCGGCCGCTGTGTACACGGCTATAGCCCGTTCGTTCTGCTCGTGGACGAACAGGTAAGTCTCCCGGCACCCGGCAGCCCGCAGGGCGTCATCCGCTGCAGCGAGCAGAGTGCGCCCAATACCGCGACGGGCGTGGCCGGGGTGAACGAAGAGAAGAAACATCTCGCCGTCTTTGGGATGGACCGCTGTGTAGCCGACGACGTTCTCGGTTCGTCGACGGCGACCAGGAACACGTTTGGTGCCATGTGCTCGGCGACGAGCTGATCCCAATCGCGAGGCGCGAACATTGGCTTGGCGTTGAGCTCGCCGAGGTAGGTCCAGGCGGCGCGGACCGCGGCGTCGAAGACCGCCCCGATTGCCGCCGCGTCCTCGGCAGCGGCGGGCCGTAATGTGATCCCTTTCATCCGCGATTTCGTACTCATAGCCCCTCACCCAAGCGGTGTCTCGAGCGCAACTTTCACTGCCGCATCGTGCGCTGGTGCCGTCGGCCGGCAGTCTTCGAGCTCGATCACTACGCAGCCGTCAACGGGTTGGTGCGTCTTGCCGATAAACATGAAGGCATGGTGCTTGGTCATGAGTCTTCGCCCTCTGCTGATTCTGGCTCCGCCGGCCAACACCGTCAGCGCGCGAGCCGATACAGGATCGGCATCGGCACAACGCCATTGGCGTCGAAGTTGGCGAGGACGTAACTTCGAAAGGTGGGCCGGAACCGAAGGTCCGGGAGCACATCGTGCCAGTGATCCCAGCGGCAATGATTGATGATACCGTACTGTGATGGCTCGCCCGATTCAGGCTGCAGCAGGATCGAATTGTCAAGCTCGAAAAGGGCATCAAGCCGAGGCCCGACAGGCGAAACTCGGTTCGCAGTACCTCGCCGAGTTCGACAGCACTGGTCAGAGCGCGCTGCTGCACCGGTCCATCCACATACCTAACCGTATACCGGTTGTTGAACAGGACGTGCCGGCGGCCCGGCGCCGGTCTCGCAGCAATCAGATCAGTGACGAAGACTGAGCTCGGATGGGTCGAGAAGTAGTAGTTGAACAGTTCGTAGTCGGGCCGCAGCTGCTCCTGAACGTCAAACCAGTAAAGGTTCTTCCAGGCGCGGTCGACCTCGGCTTCCAGCATGAAACCATCTCCGGCCTTGATTAGGCGAAAGCGACCATGGGGGCTGGTCTGCACGACGTTTGTTTCAAGGCGCAGCGGCATAGTCGGCGTCTGGACGCCGAACCCGACGTCAACGATGTGGGGATGCGCGTCCAAATCGACACGCAGCAGCATGTGGCTGCGAGGTGTCATGACGCAGTCGGGCGTGTTCCATCGCACTCGGCCGGCGAGACCCGTGACCCGGAAACCAAGCGCTGTGAGCACCTGCCCGAAGAGCAGGTTCTGCTCATAGCAATAGCCGCCGCGCCCTTCCCCTATGAGCTTCCTCACGAGCGCCTTCGGATCGAGGTCGACGGGCCAACCCAGCACCGGGTTCAGGTTCTCGAAAGCGATGGCCTCGGCATGTCGGAGATGCAGGGCGGCAGCGTATCGAGCGTCGGCGCGCCGCCACCGGCATAGCCAATTCTCGCAAAATAGGCAGAAAGGTCGACAGTGTCCGTCATGGCGATTTGCCTTTCATGGTCATTTCGACGTCCTGCCGATGCCCATGGCTCTGGCATAGGTAATGCCCATGCCGAAGGCGCCACCATGTGCCTTGGCGATCTCGCTCACGGCTCCGGCCGTCTTTTCACGGGCCCAGTCGCGCTGCCCTTCAAGAAGGACGGCGAGCCACGTCACCGGTGTCGCTCCAGCCTGCACCATGCGCAGCATGGCCATGTCGTGTGACATCTGGTTCACGTCGCCCGCAACATCCGCCAGCACATAGACTTCGTAGCCGTCCCGCAAGGCGGAGAGAACAGGTAGCGTCACACAGCTGTCGGTCCACAGACCGCCGACGATGATTTTCTTGCGCCCCGATCGCCGGATCTCATCGACGAGGCTCTGATCCTCCCAGGCGTTGATTGCGGTCCGGTCACGGGGTGTGACGCCGGGGAGCACTGCCTGCACTTGCGGGAAAAAGGGCCCTGCAAAGCTCTGCGCCGAGATCGTCGCCAGAACGGTGGGCACCGCGAAGACCTTGGCGGCCTTGGTGATGCCGATGGCGTTATTGATCAGCGTCTGGGTGTCGATCGATGCCACCGTGAACGCGTACTGAGGCTGAAGGTCGACGAGGAGAAGCAAACTGTTGTCAGGGCTCAGGGGCTCCAGATAGCGCGATCCTGGCTGCTGTGCCGGCGCCGTTGTTGGCAAAATGGCAGCCATCGTCGCGATCGTGGCCAACGTGGCGTATGTCAAGATGCTAGAAATTCTCCACTCCATTGTTTCCAACCTCCATTAGCGTTGCGAGCAACACGGTGTGACTAGACGCGCCAGAACAACTCCGCTGCCCGTGCCATCTGCGAGCGCACGAGCCCACCAAGTGAGCATCGTTTAGGCTGAGCAGCTGTTCCGCTCGATGCTCGCGCGCCAGAGGCCAGCCACGAGCCGCACGCTGCCGAGTGGATCGAAAGTGCGAACGCGAGATCCCAATTTGTTGGGTTCGAACAAGGAATGTTGCTCATGCCTTCCTCCCGGTTAGCGTGGCGGAGCGCGTGAACGCTGATAGAAACTTGTTCTTTGTCCCACGCGGTGCTGCCACCGCGGGTACGGGTGGTGAGGTCGCGGCTCGCGTTGCAAGACCGTTGGCGGTCTCGCGGAGAACCGCGTGCTTTGTTCAAGCGCGACCGCGCAGCAGCGCGGCTGCGGTCTCCGCCACGTGCCGTCCCTGAAAGGCTGCAGCGTCGAGCTCGTTGGCGCTCGGTTGTCGTTCGCCTTCGCCGGCGAGGGTCGATGCGCCGTAGGGCGACGCTCCAGTCACCTCGTCCATGCGCATCTGACCTTTGAAGGTGTAAGGTAGGCCGACGATCATCAGGCCGAGATGCAGCAGAACCACGTGCGTGGCGAGGATGGTCGATTCCTGGCCGCCGTGCTGGCTTCCCGTCGAGGTGAAGACGCTGCCGACTTTGCCGACGAGCTTGTTCTGCGTCCATAAGCTGCCGGTCTGATCGAGAAAGTTCTTCATCTGGCTGGCCATGTTTCCGAAGCGTGTCGGCGTGCCGATGACGATCGCGTCGTAGTCGGCAAGCTCGGCTGGCTGGGCGATAAGCGCAGCCTGGTTGAGCTTGTAGCCCGCCTTGCGGATGATCGCCTCCGGCACGAGCTCCGGAACGCGTTTGATGTCGACGTCAGCGCCCGCCTCGCGAGCACCGACGGCAACCGCCTCCGCCATCTTCTCGATGTGGCCGTACGATGAATAGTAGAGCACTAGAACACGCGTCATTGTTCACCTCTTCAGGCACCTCTGCATCAGGCGGCAGCCGTTGCTTCGGCCCCCGAACAGCATCTTGGGATCTGCGACATGGGTGACGCCGAGCAAACGGTTTCCGCTGACCATGTGACCTCCTCGACCGGCCCCGATTGGATCAAATGCTCGACGGGGGGCGTAATGCAGGACAGACGGAGGCCGTAAATGCAGCACAGCAGTTCGCTGATCAACGAACTAGGGCGTAGAGGGGGCATACGAAAACGTATAGCATTGTCGGCCCTCAGGCTGAGGGGAGATATGAATTGGACTGGGATGACCTGAAGATCACGCTCGCAATCGCCCGCCATGGCTCACTCAACGCCGCTGCGCGCGCACTTGGCACCACCCAGCCGACAGTCAGCCGCCGGCTCGACGGCCTCGAGCAGCGCGTCGGAGTTAAGCTCTTCGAGCGTGCGGCCAACGGTCTTTCACCGACGCCCCTCTGCGCAGCTTTGGTGGAGTCGCTCAGCCAAATGGAGGACGGCGCGCGGGCCGTCGAGCGGCGCATCGCCGCTCGCGATACGGGTTTGCAGGGGCTGATCACGGTGACAAGCCTCGCGTGGTTCGGCGACGACGTGCTGGCGCCGCTGCTGGCGCGGTTCTGCGCGCAGCACAAGCTGGTGAGCATCGACCTGATCAATGATCCGCGGAGGTTTAATCTGTCCCGCGGCGAGGCTGACATCGCCTTGCGTATCGGCACGTTCGACCAGGCGGACCTCGTCGAGCGCAAGATGGCCGATGTGTCTTATGGCCTTTATGCGTCCAGGGAGTACCTGGATCGCCATGGACCGCCGGATTTCGACAAGGGGTGCGATGGCCACCGCGTGGTCACGCTCGTCGACTCGCCGATCAAGGTCGTTCCCATGGAATGGCTGAAGGCGATCGCCCCGAAGGCCCGTTCCGTCCTTCAAACCAATGGCATGCAGTCGCATATCGCCAGCGCCGAAGCCGGTGAAGCCATGGCGGCTTTGCCGCGCGTCCTTGGGGATCGGCGATCGGGCCTAGTGCGGTTCGAGCCTCCTCTGGCTGAACCCTTCCAGGCCGTGAAACTCGGTGTGCACGCGGACATGCGCGATACGCCCCGCATCCGCGCCCTCATCGACTTCCTGGTCCTCGAGCTGAAGGCGCAATCGAACGCGCTGCACCCAGCCGGGTTCGCAAGGGATTGACGCGGCGCGCACGGTCAGAAACTGCTCCGGTTTTGCCGGGGCGCGTCACCGGCGAGCGGCAGGGCTGAGGGTCCGAAAATGGCAAGGCTGAACTGACGCTTTCAGATCGGACCAAGGACGCCCCATCGAGTATCACAGAACTCCTTCACGGCCGCCGTGACACCACTGCTGATGATGCCCCGGTGTTCCGCCGAGTCCATCTTGAGCTCTTCGTCCCGGCAGATCGTAACAATGGGCTTTTTCGTCTCGTGAAAGTGACGGACGATCGCCTGGACTCGTTTGTCCGTGCGGATATATTCGGACCACGGCCGCCCGCGCAATAGACCGCGTGATACAGGTCGCGTCCGGCGATCCGTTGCGTGTATTGACCGCAGCTTTCATGGACTCACCAACGATTGCTGCAGGACGTCGTGGTCATCTCGGAAGCGCCGACGCGTCGTCCGGATTGCTGAGAAAACGGTCCACCCGATAGATTCTGCGAAGCTGACGTTTCGGGCTTTTGTCAGCGGTCACAGGTGCCGACGAGGTAGACCTGACATTCAGGACCCGGCCTCGGCCCAGCCTTGCCGCATGCCCTTGAGCCCGAACTCATAAACCTCCTCCTCGTTGGGGAAGAAGTCGCGCCACACGCGGGTGGCGGCGGCGAGCGCCGGAACGGCGCGGCCGAAGGCTTCGATCGTCAACCTACCATCATATTTTGCGGCCCTCAGCGCCTTATAGGTGGGACCCCACGGCACATGGCCCTTCCCCGGGACGCCGCGGTCATTCTCCGAGATATGGACATGGATCATGTGCCGCTTGATTGTACTTATGGCGCCGACCGGGTCCTTCTCCTCGATATTGGCATGGAATGTATCGTACATCCCTTTGATTGCGGGATGATCGACTTCGTCCAGATAGCTGGCCAACTGATCCATCGTGTTGAGGAAGTAGCATTCGAATCGGTTCACCGCTTCAAGGGCAAAGCTCATGCCATGCTTTCCGGCATGGTCGCCAGCGCGGCGATGAAATTCGATCCCGCGCTTGCGCTCATCCGCCGTGGGCCCCTTTCCGGTGAAGCGACCGAGTTCGGAGTGCATCGGGCCGGCGATGATCGATCCTCCAAGCGCCTTGGTGCAGTCGATGACCCATTTGGCCCGCTCGACGGCAGCCTGCCGCTCCATCTTGTCGTCCGAGAGTGGATCGTGCCCCGCGCCTAACACGCTCACGGTCGTGACGTCGAGATCCATCTTAGCAAGTTGATCTCCGAGCCTTGCGTAGGAATCGATCGTGCCTTCGAAGATCGGAACCTCCACGCTATCATAACCCGTCCTCTTGAGCGCCTTCAGCACAGGCGCGTGTTCGTCGGTGACATGCCCTGTCCAGAGCAGCAGATTGAATCCGTACTTCATTCGTGCCTCCCCATTGAGCTTTCCCACAGCAGGCGATCTGGAGCCAGTTCCGCGGCTTAGCCCTTTGCAGACACCAGCTGCTTCACCATCGCGTTAATTAGTCGCGGCAGGTCATAAGGGAAACGGGCCGTAATCAGGTTGCCGTCGACCACGCAGGGTTCGTCCAGGACCGTAGCGCCAGCATTCTCGAGGTCGATCTGTATGTTCCACACAGCCGTGGCGCGCTTGCCCTTGAGGATCTTGGCGCTCACCATAACCCATTGGCCATGACAGATGGCGCATGTGGGCTTGCCCGCTTCATACATGGCGCTCACAAACGCGCGCGCATGTTGGTCCATGCGCAGCGCATCCGGGTTCCAGCATCCGCCCGGCAGGAGCATGGCATCGTAATCCTCCGCCCTAGCTTCGTCCGTGTAGCGGTCGATCTTCAGCCAACCTGCGTTTTCCATGAGGCGGATGGCGAGGACATGGGTGGCGCATTGCGGCGGGAAGCGGAGGCCGAGTGTGGGATGAAACTCACCTATGCGGGGCGAGACAACATGAACAGTGGCGCCGTGTTCGGTGAGCCAGCGATGAGCGCCCAGAATCTCCACTTCCTCCACGCCATTGGTGCAGCAGATGGCGATGCGCCTGCCCTTGAGCAGACTTGGATTTGTGGGCGGATCAAACAGGAAGCTCTTGAGCTCTCGGTTCAATTCGCCGTCAGCCGTCACCAACAATTCCGTCGAGATAGATGGGACCGGCGAAGAGGACATTAGCTGCTGCATGCGGTTGAAGGCAGTGGCCTGCGGAGACGCGCTCATCTTTCATGCTCCTGAACGAGGTTGATTGGCACATTCGTGACTAAAAGTATCAGAAAACGATCCCCTTAAATGCACGGGTCTGTTGGTTGAGGGCGGTTTATCGGCAGGCGATCCATCGAATCAGAGCCATAGAATCCGTGGATGCCTTGAAGGTGCAGGCTCACTCCTTGCGGCGACTCTGCAGCGTGATGAGGCCAGCCAAAGCAGCAGCGATAACCGCAATAGTCCATGTGAAGCTATGCATGTACCAAGGCGTTGCGTTAAGCTGAACTTTGCCTAGCACGGTGTTGGGATCCGGCGGCTTGAGGAAGAATGCGCCATAGAGATGTGCGACAACGATGGCCGCGAGCAGCACAATGCAGAAGATCATGGCGACGACCATGGCCACCGTTACCAGCGAGCGCTTGGGTACACCAGGTTGCGCTAAAGGCAGGAGGTTGTTGACAAGCCCCGCCAGAACGATCAGCGCGCAGCCAACCGGGAAGAGCGAGATGTTGAACGGCTGAAAAATCATCAGAAGCGCGAATACGCCAAGCCCGATGATGCTGTATTCCAACGTCCGCGCCGCCGTCGGCGTCAGTCCGCCATCGCCTTGCTCGCCATTTCTCATGCGCGCACCGCCTTTCCGTCGTCTGCGAACACGTGGGTTTGCGCGGGATCTGGAACGAGGTGGAGCGCCTCGCCAATCTTCACCCTTTTGTCACGCGGCACGACGACCCTGATGTCGCTGCCCGTCTTGGTGCGCGCGTGAATAAGCGTCTCGGCACCCATTGGCTCAATGAGCTCGGCCATGGCGTCGATCGTATCCCTGGTGTCCTCGGAGACGACGGTGAAAGCTCGCGGGCGAATCCCCACGGTGACCTTTCCAGCCTTCAGGTTTGCGACCGCGGGATGGACGCTCAGATCGACATCCTGCTCGTCGAAGACCACTTTAGCCTTGCCGTTGCCGTAGCTCTTGAATTGTGCGTCGATCAGGTTCATCTGCGGCGTGCCGATGAAGCTCGCAACAAAGACATTGGCGGGTTTTGCGAAGACCTCATGTGGGCTCCCCACCTGCTCGATGAGCCCGTCGCGCATGATGGCAATACGGTCTGCCATGGTCAGGGCCTCAAGCTGGTCGTGGGTAACTATGACAGTGGCTTTCGTGAGACTTGACAGCACGGCCTTGATCTGGCCGCGCATGGAGTGACGCAGCTCCACATCGAGCCGCGAGAGAGGTTCGTCGAACAGAAAGCATTTGGGATCCCGGACAATGGCGCGGGCAACAGCGGCGCGTTGCTTCTCGCCCTCCGAAATCTGTCCTGGCAATCGGTCCAGGATATCGCGAAGATGCAAGATGTCAGCCACCTTCCTGACGCGAGCTGCCACTTCCGTGCTCCCAACTGCTTCGCGGTGAAGAGGCATCGCAATGTTCTGCCCAACGCTCAGCGCCGGATAGAGAGCATAGAACTGGAAGACCATTGCGATGTCGCGCTTCTCTGGCGGCAGGTCATTCACGCGCTGTCCCGCAATGACGACGTCCCCTGCCGTGGCGCGTTCGAGGCCGGCAATCGTGCGCAGCGTAGTCGTCTTGCCGCAGCCCGAAGGACCGAGCAGACAAACAATTTCACCTGCCGCCACGGACAGGTTGGCATCTTTGACGGCAACAAATGCGCCGAACTTCTTGGTGAGGTCGCGTATTTCTATGGTCGACATGATCACTTCCTGACCGTACCGAACGTGACGCCACGCAGCAGGTGATCCTGCAAAAAGAAGGTGGCAAGGAAAACGGGAACAAGAAACAGGGTTTCAATGGCAGCCAGCAGCGTCCAGTCCGTTCCGCGCCCGCCGGAAGACACGGCCTGGTTCATGGCCACAGGCACGGTGCGTGTATCGGGACCCGTCAGGAGCAGCGCGAACAGGAACTCGTTCCAGGTGAGGATGAGGCCGAAAACGAATGTTGCGGCAAGGCCCGCGATAACCTGCGGCAGGCAGATCTTGAAAAACACTTTGATTTCTGACGACCCATCGATACGGGCTGCATCCTCGATGTCTGTCGACAACTCATCGAAGAAGCTCTTCATCATCCAGACGGTAAATGCGAGATTGAAAGCCGTATAGAGCATGATGATGCCGAGATAGGATCCAGAAAGGCCCACGGCGCGGAACATCAAGATCACCGGAATAATGACGACGATCGCAGGCAGCATACGGGTCGTCAAAATGATGAAGAGATAGGTATCGTTGCCCTTGAGCGGATAGCGCGAGAAGCCATAGGCAGCCAACGTGCCGATAACGAGGGCAAGCAGGACGGATGCCGACGCGATCACGATGGAGTTGAAGAAGAATCGGTCAAACCCGGTGGACTCCGGCTGGCCACCCGCCGTCATGACGCGGGAAAAAACCGAGGCAAAGTTGTCCAATGTCGGTGTGAAGACAAACTGATCGGGGATGAGACCAAAGAATGAGGTAGGCGAAAGCGTTGGCGGCACTGAAAGCGCCAGCGCCTGCGGCTTTATGGCCGTGAAGATGATGAAGAGGACCGGCAGGAAGTAGATGAAGCTAACAACCGCCACGACGAGCGTGCGGCCCCAACCCGCCTCCGCGATGCCGCCGACGCTACGAAAGCCAATCCGCTCCCAGAAAGAAACTCTGTCTGTCATAGCTCAGGTTTCCCGGTTCTTGGGATTGGCAACGTAGAGATAAAGGTTCGTGAGCACGATCACTATGAAGAGGATGATGTAGGAGATGGCGGCTCCCTCGCTTGTCTTGTTCTGTTCGTTGGCAATGCGGATTAAGTGGTAGGAGATCGTCATTGTGTCGTTTCCGCCCTTGGTCAGCACGATCACAAGGTCTGCCAGCTTGAAAGCTTCGATGGTGCGGAACAGCAGCGCTAACATCAGGAGCCCGCGGATATAGGGGAAGGTGATGCTCCAGAAGCGCCGCCAGGCGGAGACCCTGTCGATGGCGGCTGCCTCGTAGAGATATTTCGGCACGGACACGAGGCCAGCCAGCACGAGCAGCATGACGAAGGGCGACCACATCCAGGCGTCGGCAAAAACGATACCGGCCACAGCGCCCGCCTTGCTGTCCATGACGATGAACTGGCCGCCCGCGACGCTATTGATCACATAGCTCAGGATGCCGAAGGTGGGATCATAGTAGTAGGTGAAGAAGACACCTGAGGCCACGACCGACAGCATCATCGGTGTGAGAACCAGAATCAGCAGATATTTCCGCAGCGGGAACTGCTTGGCAAAAAGCATCGCCAGGAGAAACCCCACGATCATCTGTGCAGAAACTGTGCACACCGCGAACATGGCGGTGTTGATGAGGGCGTTCCAGTTGCCCGGGGCCGCGACCTCGTCGGTCAGAACCTTGATGTAGTTGTTGAGGCCGACGAAGCGGATGGACTGCAGGTTCGACTGGTAGGCAAAAAATGAAAGCCCCAGGGACCAAAGCAGCGGGAAGATGTTCATCACGAATAGAACGGCGATGGCGGGCGCGACCAGGAGCCCGCCATAATAGCGACGGCGGTAGGCGTTCACCGCGAATGCCGCAGCGACCAAAGCCGACATAGCGCCAACGACCCAGAAGGAACCGGACGCTGGCAGGGTCACCACCGCAAGCGCGGAGACAACAAGTCCCACGAGAACTGCAAGCCGCCAATTGTCGGCCGAAAACTTAAGAAGAGCCGGTGCAGTCTTGGCAGATTGTATGGTTGACATCAGTTGCATGAAGCTTCCGTGGAAAAGCAATTCCCGTGCGTTGCTGAGCGGCCTCGTGCGACCGCGGTCGGCGTCTGGCCATGTTTTTCAATTGGCCGGGGAAGGAGGACAAAGTCTCTTCCCCGGCCAAGCCTCGCAATTGCCGCCGCTCGCAAAGCTCACGCGTCATGTTACTTAATCAGTCCCACCTCCTTGAGCAGGCGCTGCTGGAACTTGGCGATATTATCCTGAGTCGTCTTGGCATCCTGCCTGCCAGTAATGGCGAGATCGTACTGGTCTTGCTGCTGGGTCAGTAACTCGAAGAACTGCGGCACGTGCCACACGTCCTTCTGCCAATCCAGCGAAGGAGCCCAAGCCCTGTTCCAGGGGCGGTAAGTTACGTACTTCGGATCCGAGTACACGGACTTAATGGCAGACTGACCGCCGGCCGCCGCAAACTGGTGCTGGATGTTCGACGACAGCCACCACTTCACGAATTCCACGGCCTCCTTGATTTGTGCGTCGGTCGTCCAGGTGGTCAGCACGAAGGGCTGGCCGCCAATATTGGACCAGCGGACCAGCTTGCCGTCAGCACCTTTGGTTCCCGGCATCATGCCGAACACCAAATTGTCTGAGACCCTCGAAGTTTTCGGATCAAGCGAGGCTTCGGCAAGGCCGATCCAGTTGATGCTCATGGCCACCTTACCTTGGCGGAACAGCTCATCCGACTTGAAGATGTCCATCGTGCCCGTCTTGGCGAGAGGTGGCATGTATGCGATCAGGCTCAGATACTTCTCCAGCGCCTTCACGGCCGCCGGCGAGTTCACAACACCTTCCGCTTTGCTGGTGGGTGCCTGGGTCTCATCCCAGATGTCACCACCCATTTGCCAAATAAAGCCGTTGATCTGCATAGACGAGAAGTCGTAGCTCTTGCCCGCCTGAAACGCGATGCCGTAAAAATCGTCTTCGGCAGGCTTGCCGGCCAGCATCTCGCCCTTCTTGCGGCGAAAGAATTCGCCGACGTTCTTGAAGTCGTCCCAGGTCATGGCGTCGAGCTCTTCGCCCGTGCAGGGAAGTTTCTGGTTGAATTTCGCCATGAAGTTCTTCTGTTCTGCTTCGTGGCAGATAATGTCCTTTCGTGCGAAGTTCACCAGCACATCGGGAAACTGCGGAAAGCCGTAGTAATTTTCCGACTTGTGCGGATAAGTTGAATAGGAGTTCAGTGCGTTCGGATGGATGTCCTTGAACGTCTTCATGAACTCGGGATCTGCGTTGAGCAGATCGTTGATCTTCCGGAAATAGCCGCCCTCGACGAACGCGCCCAGCCACTGCGAGTCCGACACGATGAAGTTATACTTCCGCTCGCCTGATGTGAGCGACGCGTTCACGCGGGTATAGAAGTCTGGCCACGGAATGAAATCCACCTGGAGCTTCACCGTGTTGCCGGACTTTGGCTTGTACTGCTCGTCGAAAAACTTCTTCATGATGCGCGTTGGTGGCCAATCCGGCACAGCCATCGTCAGCGTCACTTCACCGGCGAAAGCAAAGGTCGCTCCCAGCACCAGCGAAGCGGCAAGCCCGGCCGCCATCACTATGCGGTTGATCTCCCTTGTCGTGGGCATCTTGGTTTCCTCCGTTTAGGTTTCATTTTTTCTTCAAATCACTTGCCTCAGGCCATCGCCTGTCCGCTCGAAGCGCGGAAGATGTAGAATTTGCTTGGATCGAGGATAACTGCCGCCTGTTGGCCGGGCTGCAAACCCGAGGCGGCGGATTCCGGCAGCACCATGCGCAGCGTTTCACCGCCGGTTTCCACGGATACGATCGTGACGTCCCCCAGCGGCTCAAGCATGGCAATATTGGCCTTGACGCCTTGCTCGCCCTTCCCCGCAAAGCGCACGTCGCTCGGGCGGATGCCGACCACGGCCGCTTCGCCTGCTTCTGCAGCTTGCAGCTTTTTCACGAAAGGTAATGGCCCAATTGCGGATTCGAGAGCGGCGCTGTCTGTGGCCAGTTTGCCCTTGATCATGTTCATGTGGGGCGAGCCGATCTTGCTTGCCACATACAGATCACACGGCGCTTCGAAGAGCTCGTCCGGCGTTCCGATCTGCACCACGCCGCCATCGCGCATCACTGCGATTTCCTCACCCATCGAGAGGGCTTCGAGCTCATCGGGTGTAGCGTAGACGATGGTGAGACCAAACTGTCGGTGAAGGCGCTTCAGTTCCGCCCGCATGTCATGGCGGAGCTTCGCGTCGAGATTGGTCAAAGGCTCGTCCAGCAACAGGATCCTGGGGCGGCGTATCAAGGAGCGACCCAAGGCCACGCGCTGCTGTTCGCCACCCGAAAGCGTATTGGGCTTTCGATTGATCTTCGTGTCGAGCCGGAGCATCGCCGCCGTCTCCTTCACGCGGCGATCGATCTCCTCACGTGGGCGCTTTTCTTCGATCAGCGGATAGGCGAGGTTGTCGTAAACGGTCAGGTGCGGATAGAGCGCGAAGGACTGGAACACCATTGATACGCCCCGGCCCGCAATCGGCTCATGGGTCCAATCCTTGCCAAAAATCTCGACGTGCCCGCGTTCGGGAGCGATGAGACCAGCGATTGTGCGGAGCGTCGTTGTCTTGCCAACTGAGCTCGGCCCAAACAATACGAAGAAACGACCTTCCGCCACCCTGAAGGACAGGTTTTCAAGAGCCCGCACGCGGCCGTATGACTTGCTTACATTTGTCAAACGCAGCGCAGATTTCTCAGACTGCCCCATTGCCATCCCCCAGACCACCGCCGAGCGTGAGTGACCTCCGCAAGCACGGTCACTGAGCCGTATTGCTTCGAGAGGTTCGTCGCCTGCAGGACAGGCTCAACTGCCTTCGCTTCGCCGCTTCCGAACCGCACGACCTCTTTTACTCTGTCCATTGCGACATTCATCGACATCGGGGGCTCAATCGAACGCTAACAGCAGGCGATCGCGAGAGCGTTCAATATGAACGTGCATCGCTTCTTCGGCGGCCACGGGGTCCGCAGCCGCAAAGGCCGCCAGTATGGCTTCGTGCTCGTCGAGAGCCTCTTCGGTGACGCGCGAATGGAACATGAGACGAAAAATGTGAAAGTGGGTGTGCTGGAAAGCGATGGCTTGACGAATGAGTTCGTTCTCAGCGCAGGCCAAGATCTTGTCGTGAAAGACGGCGTCCTGCCGCGCGAAGTTCGAATACCGCAGGCGTTCGTCCTTGCCTTCCCGGCGGGCCATCATCCCGGCCGCTTCGCGAAGCATCGCCAGCTTCGTGTCGTCCATACGTGCCGCCGCCTTCGCGGCGCCGTAGGGCTCGAGACGCAATCGAAGCTCATAGATTTCGTCAAGCTGGCGCTTCGTGATCTGCGGCGCCGCGCGATACCCGATCAAGTGCGTCTTCAGCACCAACCCTTCACCCTCGAGCCGACCTAGCGCCTCACGGATAGGCGTTTGCGACACGTTGAATTCGCGGGCCAGGCTATCGACCGTGATACGGGCACCGGGCGCGATCTTGAGCGACATGAGCTGCGCAAAAATCGCCTCATAGACGTCGCCGGCCAGACTGGTGGGGCGATGAATCTGCCCGCTGGCGGCCCCTGTTTGAGAAGGATTGGTGACGTTCATCGATTTCGGCCTGCCTCTTGACACAAGTTGCCTCTAGCACGATCTTGCGCGATATTCAATCCTATATCCTATAGGATTTAATCGACGAGGATTGAACGGTGTGCCAAACTCGGGCGCGGGCTTGCTCATGGAGCGTCATGCTTTGGAAGAAAATGAATTTCACCAAGCCGACGTGCTTTTTGAAGCCGAACTGACGGGGCACCCGTCGCATGGCCCGCAACAGCTACATCGTGTTCAACGCGGCTTAATGGTCGTGGCGCTCGCAGGTTCAGCGCTCGTGCCTGATATCCGCGGCATGCTCGACGCGGAATTCGTCTGCAAGGGCGATGTCATCCTTGCGATAGATCTGGGCTCCGCTCCGGAATCGGTACCGAGGCTCTCCGGCTATCTGGATCTGGTTCGCGCTGCGCCGCCCATGCAGGCCGGCGCGCCTGTTTGCAGCCCCGGCGACAGCGCGGCCCGCCTTCGCGCCGCGAATGGCTTTGAGATTGAGCCCCGCCTCTGGAGCGAACTCAACGGTCTCGCACAATCCAATTCGTCCGTCGCCAGAGGATATGCATTATGACCCTGTTCGCCGCCCTGAGGCTGCCCCGAGAGATTTTATTTGGCAAGGGTCAGCGCCATGCGCTTTCCACCGTCGCCGCCAAACATGGGCGTCGAGCGCTCCTATGCACTGACGAGCGGTTCGCCGGCACGGCCATTTTTTCCGAAATCGTCGCGGGCTTAAAAGCGTCGTCGGTTGAGATTTTCGTTCATGATCGCGTGCAGCCGGACGTGCCGGTCGACACGGTCGGCGTCTGCGTTGACGAGGCGCGGAGCTTCATGCCCGATATGGTGATCGGCATCGGCGGCGGCAGTTGTCTCGATCTTGCGAAATGCGCGGCCTTGCTGATCAGCCATGGCGGCAAGCTTCAGGACTACTACGGTGAGTTCAAGGTGCCGGGTCCGATCCTGCCAGTGATCGCCGCGCCGACCACAGCGGGCACCGGTTCGGAAGTGACGCCGGTCGCGGTGATCTCCGATCCTGATCGAATTTTGAAGGTCGGCATTTCGAGCCCGCACCTGATTGCCACCGCTGCGATCTGCGACCCGGAACTGACGATGACGTGTCCCCCGTCCCTGACGGCAATCGCAGGGGCCGACGCCTTGACCCACGCGATCGAGGCCTTCACTGCGGTTAGACGCGGTGTCGCTTCCGACCTGCCGCAGAAACATGTTTTCATCGGCAAGACGGCGCTTACCGATCACTTCGCTCTGCTCGCCATCAAGCTCCTGGGACGCAGTCTCGAGAAGGCCTGCCGCGATGGCGCCGACGAGGACGCGCGGGCGGATGTGATGATGGGCGCTCTGGCGGCTGGCTGCGCGTTCGGAACCGCGGGAACAGCCGCCGCGCACGCGGTGCAATATCCGATCGGCGCCTTAACCCACACGCCGCACGGGCTCGGCGTCGCGACCATGCTGCCTTATGTGATGAATTATAATTGCTCCGCGGCGACAACCGAAATCGCCAAAGTCGGAGTCGCTCTCGGCCTCGACCGCTCAAGCCGGAGCGACGGCGAGATGGCCCGCGCGACGATTGAAGAAATCAGCCGCATGTTCGCGGCGATTGGGATCACTCCTACATTGGCCGGTCTTGGACTTCCCGCCGACAAGATTGATTGGACCGCAGAACTCGCCCTCGGCATCGATCGGCTGATCAAGAACAATCCCCGCCCGTTCGACCTTCCCGCGATGAAACGACTGGTGAAAGCCGCCTACGACGGCGATCTCGCCGGCAGCGCCATCTGAGCTCACAGGACCCCATGATGAACATGCCCCAGCACACATTCAAGACCGACCACGAAACCCTCGACCTTCGCGCTTATTCGCGGGGCCTCTATATCGACGGCCAATGGCGCCAGGCCGCTGACGGGCGGCTTATCGAGGTGGTCGATCCGTCCACCGAGCGCGTGATCGCCGAGGTTCCCGATGCGGCCATGGTCGACGTCGAGGCAGCGGTGGAGGCCGCCGCCCGGGCGGCGGCCGGATGGAGGGAGACGCCGCCGCGCAAGCGATCCGAAATTTTGAGGCGCTGCTTCGAAATGATGACCCAACGTTCGGAAACGCTCGCCGAGTTGATATCGATCGAGAACGGCAAGGCTTTGCGCGATGCGCGCGCCGAGGTCGCCTATGCCGCCGAGTTCTTCCGCTGGAACGCCGAGGAAGCCGTGCGAATCATCGGCGAGTTCAGCCTCGCTCCTTCGGGCGCGAACCGCATCATAGTCGACTATCAGCCGATCGGCGTCTGCGTTTTGATCACGCCCTGGAATTTCCCGGCGGCCATGGCGACGCGCAAGATCGCTCCCGCCCTGGCAGCGGGCTGCACGGTTGTTCTCAAGCCCGCGAGCGAGACGCCTCTCACGGCCTACGCGCTCGCTGCGCTGTATGAAGAAGCCGGCGTTCCCCCAGGCGTCGTCAACGTCCTTACGGTTTCCAGTCCTGCTCCGGCCACCGCCGCCATGCTGGCGGATC
Source organism: Bradyrhizobium sp. 157 (assembly GCF_023073815.1). Taxonomy (NCBI): domain Bacteria; kingdom Pseudomonadati; phylum Pseudomonadota; class Alphaproteobacteria; order Hyphomicrobiales; family Nitrobacteraceae; genus Bradyrhizobium; species Bradyrhizobium sp. 157. The sequence goes on from NZ_JADPKF010000021.1 coordinate 64,059, forward strand.
CACGGGTGCGGAAACTGTCGTTCACCGGCTCGACCGGAGTTGGCCGCCACCTCCTCGCCGAAGCGGCCAAGCACGTCATCTCGTGCTCGATGGAACTCGGCGGCAACGCGCCGTTCATCGTCTTCGACGACGCCGATCTCGAGGCTGCGCTCGACGGCGCGATGGTAGCGAAAATGCGCAACGCCGGCGAAGCCTGCACCGCCGCAAATCGCATCTATGTGCAATCCGGCATCCACGACGCCTTCGCCGAAGGGCTTCGAAAGCGCATGACGGCGCTCAAAGTGGGCGCGGGCGTCGATGCCGCCACCGAATGCGGTCCGATGATCACGAAAAAAGCCGTCGATAAGATCGATCGGCTGGTTCAGAACGCCGTCGAGCGTGGCGCGCGCGTTCTGTGCGGGGGCTCGGTCGGGAGCGGGACGGGATTTTACTATCCTCCGACAGTCCTCTGCGACGTGCCGATCGACGCCGCGATGGCGCAAGAGGAAATCTTCGGTCCTGTGGCGCCGATCTCGCGCTTCGAACGGGAGAGCGAGGCGATCGAGAGGGCGAACGACACGGAATACGGGCTCGCCGCCTACATCTACACTCGTGATCTCGCCCGCGGCATGCGTGTAGCCGCGAAGATTGAAACGGGTATGATCGCGCTCAATCGCGGCCTCATGTCGGATCCGGCCGCCCGTTCGGCGGCGTCAAGCAGAGCGGCATTGGACGCGAAGGCGGACGAGGGCATGGCATCGCCGAGTTCATGGAGGCGAAATATCTCGCCGTCACGATGTAGACGGAGGACAGGTGCAGCGCGATCCCTTCAACCGTGACCATGTCGCGCCGTGGGGTAAGAAGCAGAACTGCGGTGGGGTCCAGAGCCGTCAGGCTCAGACCCTTCGAAGACAAGAGAGAGGAGATTAATTGTGCGCACCATCAAGGGACCGGCAATATTCCTGGCTCAGTTCGCCGACGAAGCTCCCCCCTTTAACACGTTGGACAATATTTGCGCCTGGGCAGCGGGCCTTGGGTACAAGGGCGTGCAGATACCGACCTGGGTTTCCAGCTTTATTGACCTGGAAAAGGCCGCGACGTCGAAAACATATGCGGATGAACTGCGTGGCACAGTCAATCGTCATGGACTCGAGATTTCTGAATTGTCGACGCACCTTCAGGGGCAACTGGTCGCTGTGCACCCAGCCTACTCCAGTGGATTTGATGGTTTCGCGCCGGTTGCAGTCCATGGGAATTCCTCCGCTCGGACGGCGTGGGCAATTCAACAATTGAAATGGGCCGCAAAGGCTTCGAGCAACCTTGGTCTGAACGCCCACGCAACTTTTTCGGGCGCGTTCGCGTGGCCTTTCATCTACCCCTGGCCACAACGCCCCGATGGCCTGATCGACGATGCCTTTAACGAGCTTGGCCGCCGATGGTTACCGATTCTGGATGAGTTCGATCGCAACGGCGTAGACGTTTGCTATGAATTGCATCCGGGCGAGGATCTGCATGACGGGTCGACTTTCGAAATGTTCCTTGATCGTGTGAAGAACCACGCTCGCGCCAACATTCTCTACGATCCAAGCCATTTTGTGCTGCAGCAACTGAGGTATCTCGATTTCATCGATATCTACCACGAGCGTATCAAGGCGTTCCACGTCAAGGATGCCGAATTCAATCCAACTGGCAGGCAAGGTGTCTACGGAGGGTTTCAGTCGTGGGTTAACCGCGCCGGACGTTTTCGATCGATTGGAGACGGTCAGGTTGATTTTCGATCGATCTTTTCGAAGCTCACGGCCTACGATTACGCGGGGTGGGCCGTGCTGGAGTGGGAATGCGCGCTAAAGCACCCGGAGGATGGAGCTCGGGAAGGAGCTCGGTTGATTTCCGATTACATCATACGGGTAACCGAGCGAGCTTTTGACGACTTTGCGGGCTCCGGCACAAATAGGGAAGCAAATCTGAGAATGCTTGGTCTGCGGTCAGATGAGGGCATGTCATGAGAGACAGCGAGGCGTCGCGCATCCGATTGGGAATGGTCGGTGGTGGGATCGGAGCCTTCATCGGCTACGTGCACCGAATTGCATCGCGAATTGACGACGATTATGAACTGGTTGCGGGAGCTCTGTCCTCCGATCCTGCCCTGGCTCTAGAATCCGGTAGAAGCCTTGGGCTGGCCGAAGATCGAATATATGCAAGCTTTGCCGAGATGGCGGCGAAAGAGGCTGCCCGCGAAGACGGCATTCAGGCGGTCTCAATCGTTACACCCAATCACCTGCATTTCGCGCCGGCCAAGGCATTTCTTGAGGCTGGAATTCATGTGATTTGCGACAAGCCGCTTACGTCAACTCTCGATGAGGCTCGTGCACTGGCCAAAATCAAGCCAAAGAACGGCGCGAAGTTTCTACTAACGCACAATTACACTGGTTATCCTTTGTTACGACAAGCGCGTGCCATGGTGGCGCGTGGTGACCTCGGCAAGATTCGCGTGGTTCAAGTCGAGTATCCGCAAGATTGGCTAACTCGCCCACTTTCAAACAAGCAGGCGGATTGGCGCACGGATCCTGCTCGTTCAGGACTAGGCGGCGCTATCGGAGATATCGGTACGCACGCATATAACCTTGTGCGATTTGTCACGGGTTTAAAAACCGCGGCCGTAAGTGCGGACCTGTCGACTTTCGTAGAGGGCAGACGGCTCGACGATAACGTGCACATACTGCTCCGTTTTGAAGGCAATGCACGCGGGATGCTATGGGCCAGCCAAGTTGCCGTAGGCTGCGAAAACGGTCTGCAGCTGCGCGTTTACGGCGAAAAGGCCGGGCTTGAGTGGCGCCAGGATAATCCAAACCAGATGTGGTTCACCGAGTTTGGCAGGCCCAAGCAACTTCTTACGCGAGGCGGCGCCATCTCCGGTGACGCTCCTCCGATTCAGGTTCGACTGCCGAGCGGGCACCCCGAAGGTTATCTCGAGGCGTTCGCCACACTTTATAGTCAGTTTGCTCAGCTGATCCGCTCCGGAGACACTGCCTGTCCCGACCTGCCGTCGCTCGCTGACGGAATTGAAGGAATGGAATTCATCGCCGCCGCTGTCCGATCGAGTAACAATCAGAGCATGTGGACAAGCCTCAGCGACGTGTAAGGCGCGCGGCTAGATCCAACGCCAGAAGAACTCACGACGCGCATTCCGGTGGATCGCAGTTTACATAATCGCCGAAATCCTGCCTTCGGCCACACGAGCACCGTTTGAGGAAGCATGGTCGCCATCTATCCCGATCTCGCCGGCAAAGTCGTGCTGGTCACCGGTGGCGCATCCGGCATCGGAGAAGCGATCGTGCGCGGCTTCGCGCGCCAGCAATCGACCGTCGTCTTCTTCGATATCGCGGACGAGGCGGGCATCAGTCTCGCGCGGGAGCTTTCCGGCCATCATCAATTTCGGCTCGACCTCCTGGATGGTGGGGCAAGGCGGCATGGCGAGCAAATCCGGTGTCATCGGATTGACGCGCTCACTCGCACGCGACTACGGCCCCTCCAATATCCGTGTGAACGCGATCGCGCCCGGCTGGATCATGACCGAGCGCCAGCTCGAAAAATGGCTGACGCCGGAAAGCGAGGCCGAGCTAATGCGCCGGCAATGCCTGAAGCGGAAGCTCATGCCGGACGAGATCGCGAGATTCACGGTCTTCCTTGCATCCGAGGAAGCATCGGCCTGCACCGCGCAGCATTACGTGGTGGACGGTGGCTGGGTGTGAATGCGCAGCGAAAGCAAGCGCGGTGGTCACCCGTTCGAAGAGCGAGAGCCTCGTGCCGGTTCGTCAGGGCATTGCATCTGACCGGCCGGCTTCAGAGGCGGCCGGCGCTCCCAGGGTCCGCAGATCGATGTACCGGTTCACGTCTTTATACAGCAGGTAGCGCAAGATGCGCCGACCAGTCTTCGAACCAGACATCTGTTCGACGAGCGCTATGTGCTTATCGGCCGCCGTAAGCAGCCGGCTTTTCCGGGCACGGCTTCGGCATCGGGCCGGGACATGGGTGGTCGCCACTGACCGATCAGGTGCATAGCAATTTGGCGAGCGAGAAATATGATCGGAGTCAAATTCCTCTTATGACTCGCTGGGACCATAAAAATGGCCCCAGCGCGAGCCGTGCGCCGAGGCCATTCAAGTCGCTTCCTTCTCAGCCAGATAAGTGGGGCCTATCCGGCGCGCAACATGAAAGCGGGAAAGCTTAGCAACGTCAGTCCAATACTGAACATAAGACCAATGTTTCCTCCAAACGCGAGAAGGGCCCCAGCGGCACGCTTGCGGCTGCTGCCGACCTTCTTGACGGCCTTCTTTACCGCGCTCGCGGATCTCTTCGTCTTCTTCGCCTCGTAGCTCATTTCGTAATACTGTCCGCCAGCGACCCGCGCGCGATCCTGCTGGCGTCCGCGACTCGACTTCTTCTTTGCCTTTGCCATCCTGCATTACCTCCCATCATGCGTGGCGTGATAATGCGGCGAGTTCCAGTTTTTCCCGATCGGAACGATTCGATCTTTGCCAGTTTGAATCGGCTTTAGTGGCGTGGAGTTTTGTTGTGGCGTTTCAGCGTAAAAAGGCGGCGGCGATCGGCGTGAAAGCGCCCTTCCCCGGATTCGTCGAGCCCGCGCTGGCGACGTGAACCGAGAAGGTGCCGTCAGGCGATCGCTGGATCCATGAGATCAAGTTCGACGGTTACCGTGTCCAGCTCCACATCCTTAACGACGCGATCAAGATATTCACCCGCCGCGGCAATGACTGGACCAGGCGCTTCAGCAAGGTCGCAGCCGACGCGTACTGATCAATGCCGGCAGCGCGATTATTGATGGCAAGGTAGCGGGCGCCCGCCGCCGAAGGCACAATCGACACCGTGCTGCAAAACGAATTGCGCGGCAAGTCGACCCACCTGGTGATGATCGCCTTCGACCTGCTCTATCTGAACGGATACGACCTCCGGAAGCTGCCGCTGTTCGAGCGCAAGGCACATCTGAAAAAGCTGATCGAGAAGACCGACATCCAATATAGCGAAAGCTTTGACATCGACTCACCAACAAGAGGCGTGCAAACGTCCTTTTTGGCTTCAGATAGCAGACTCAGGCCGGACATCGGGCCATGTCCGGAAAGTGCCGGGACCGATCGTTTCAAATGTGACGGTATGGGAGCGGCTATGAGACCAGATCTTCCCGCTGCGTTCGCGGTCCACCGCGGCATCAGGTCGGTTCGTGCACTGGAGTTTCAAATCACCGTCATCTCGCGGACTGATTAACCTCCCGACGCATGAGCGCCCTGATTATCGTCACATGCCAATCCAGCCCGGCGTCCGAGACGTGTGCGGTTCAATGGCGGAGGCACGACGTCAGCCAGAACATCAATTTTTTGCCGCAGATGCTCAACCAGCAGTTCAGCGCCGATAGTCAGGCAGCCAGGATGTCCCCCAGGCACCTGGATCACTTGGAGGTCAGAACTGAGATGCCGCCACCCCCGGCCGTCGTGGTCGGCCGCGTAAAAGGCCACAGGGACCTCGAGCGGTGCCGGAAGATATTGCGCCATTGCGATTGAATAAGCGTCCCACAACGCCGGCGGAATCTCGAGCTTGGCGATCGTAATCTGCTGGCTCGTCAACGCCTTGGAAACTCGCTCCAGCCGGGCCATCAGTTCATACGTCCAGCGCAGAAGGTAAGGCGAAACTATGGGCTTCATCAGCCCGATGATCGCCCGCAGCGCTGGACGGGCACTGACGGTCGGCGGGTCGACCATCGCAACCATATCAATCTTGTGGCCGGCTGCCATCAGCAGGCGGGCTGCTTCGAACGCCACCATGGCGCCATTGCATTTGCCGCCCAGGAGAAACGGACCGCTGGTCTGCCTCTCCAGAATAAGCGGCAGGCGGTCGGCGGCCATTTCCTCGATCGACGGTGGAATCGGCTCCCCATGGAGACCATGGGGATCGATAGAGATGATCGGGTAATCGGGCCCGAAAAGCTCCACCATCCGCCGCACACACGAGTGGCCGCTGACGAGATCTCCATTGAAGAAGTACAGGGGGGCCGATGGCTACAGGCACTGAACTGGAAGATCGGGGTCGCCGGCGTGCCCGTATGCATGGCGATTCTTGGTGCAAGTTGCCGGATTGTTTCTGCCCCGAACAGGATCGTTTCCGGTACGGGGTGGCCGATGAGCCGCTCGACCTCGATGAGCATTTCCATCGCTAGAAGGGAGTCACCACCCCGGGCAAAAAATCATCGTCGACCGTTACAGCCTCGGACTTGAGCAGCCTGCGCCATAGGGTCAGCAATTCAGCTTCCATATCCAATGGCCCTTTGCTCACAGCAGGGGGAGGCATCGCCCCCTGATGACCCAACAGCCCGTCGAACGACTCGCGCAGCCGTCGCCGTTGAACCTTTCCCGTCGCGCCCTTCGGCAGTTGGTCGAGGATCAGAATGCGCCGCGGAATCTTGAACGAGGCCAACTCGCGTTGCAGGAACTGGCGAAGCTCCGCGGTTGTCGTCTGCGCGCCAGGATGGGCAACAACGGCCGCTGCGACGTCATCGCCAAGGCGTGGATGGGGGGTTGCGAAAGCTGCGGCTTCGGCTATGGCCGGATGGCGTAGTAGCGCGGTTTCGATCTCAGCAGGGGCGATCTTCTCACCGCCGCGGTTGATCAGTTCACTCAGGCGGACGTGCAGGGACAGGAAGCCGTCTCCGTCGAGGCTGCCGATATCGCCCGTGCGAAACCAACCCCCTATGAAAGCAGCTTGATTGAGTTCCGGCGCATCGAGATAGCCAGACATCACGGTCGGACCACGTACCCAGATCTCACCCCGCTCGCCGGCTGGCAAGGGATGTCCATCCTCACCCACAATGGCCACCGTATCAGGCCAAGGTTGCCCGCAAGTCCCTTGCCTGTTGGGCCCGGGCGGCGGCAAGTTGGCGGCGATTTGCGCGGCTTCGCTGGAGCCGTAATGCTCCAGCACCGCCACGCCCAAAATGCGCTGCAGGCCGTTCTGCACCTCCTCCGGAAGCGGCGCGCCACCCGATACGAGGAACCGCAGAGTGTGCGCCGCCTCCGCATTCTCAAGGCTTTTTGCCTTGTCCAATACGGCAGCGTGAAGCGCGGGGCCTGCCGAGTACCAAGTCGGCCGCAGGACATCGAGCCACTCATCCAGCGCCAGGACGGCACTGTTCGCGGGGATCGCAATGCTGCCGCCCGTCAGGAGCGGTGTGAAGACCGTTACTTTAAGCCCGTGGGAATAGTAAGGGGACGACACGCTCAGGCAACGGTCCCAGGGCGTGAGGCCGAACCAGGCCTGAACCCGTGCGGCCGCCGCCAGCATATTGCTATGACTGAACGGAATGAGCTTTGGCTGTGCGGTCGTGCCCGACGTCTGCAGGATGAAGGCGGGCGAGCTCGGATCAGGCTCAGCGTCGATCGCAGGGGAGTTGGAGACCTGCACGGCGATATTGAGTCCAAGCTGACCTTGTCCGACAGCGGCTTCGATGATGGCGAGGCTTCTCCGCTCAGCGGCCTGGCGAGCTTCAGAGGCACCGCCTTCCGGCACGAGAACGGCGTTCAGGCGCAGCATGTCGAGACGCTGATCGATCTCCGTCCGGGACAGCCGCGGATCAAGAGGAACCGCGATGCAGCAGGCTACTGCAACAATTGTGAGAACCGCCTCCGCGCTGTTCGGCAGGAGTATCCCGATCCGGGCGTTGCGATCGAACCCAGCCAAACGCAACTGCCGGCGGATGCCATCCAACTGCCGCTGAAGATCGCGGTACGTCAGAGGCGCAAACGTGGTGGAGACGATCGCAGGCTCGTGTGGGAACGAACTTGCAATCTGACCGATGACTTGGCCCAGCGTTAATTTGGTTTCAGCCTCTGTCCCATCGCGCATTAGAACGTCCTTTTGGCTGCTCCGTCGGAGCGCAGTCAATTTTATCGGGAGAAAGTGGTAATGGCAGGAAATGGACCGCCACTAATCATTAATTTCCATGCCCAGAACTGCTTGGCGGAGGCCAAAGAACAATCGGAATTGCTGAGGGTTGATTTCAGTGCTCCAGCCGAAAGGCGCCCCCCGACTGCTGGAAGAAAACCCGTATCGTTCGGGTTGGCGGCCCCTGGTTGGGGCCGTTTAAGCGAATGGCTCGGGTTCCCGTCCATCGAACGAACCGGCCTCAGTAGTGAGACGACTGTCTCTGCGGAGCGCGTTCTCGCAACCCTCTCAAGCCCTGTGCGGATTCTCGGCCACGCAGTCTGGAGGACGGAATGGGCGATTGCGGGCGCGACTTGTGGACCGCTCCCGCGGGCCGGCGTGAGCCTCCCGCGGGCCCCTTGTGGCGGATGACCTCCCTCCGCCGTTTCCTTTCGCCCACAGGTTCTCCCAGCCCTAGCCATGAGGACGGCACGATCGTGTCCGGGGCAGCCGCCTGCCCCACCTGAACGCCTTGTTCTCCTCCGGCGGCGCCCTGTCCGCCTACAGTCCGCCGGCTGAGGTCATCTGCGGCTCGGCCGCGATCTGCACGTTCTTGGCGTGTGCCACACTAACCCGATCACAGGGAGACCTTGATGCACGCCGCGCATGACCACCGTGGGCCGGCCCACTTCACTGCATGCTTCTCCTTCGCTTTGGCAGGTTTGCTCGCAGCAGACTGTGCCGTCGACGGAGCGGGTGCAGTAACGCTGTCGTCATTTCTCGGCAGCCGTTGCGATGCGCATGACTGGCATTAGGGTTCCGTCGTGGGGCGGTCACCGCGCGCTAACGATTGGGACGGCTCGTCTTCGGGAATGTCCGCACGCAACGTTCGTTGCTAACCGCGACGAACCCGCGATGATTCATGTTCCGGGACGACATCCGCACCGTCATTCTGCGAGATCGCAATGGCCGCGAGTACTGTCCGGTTGCTGATTTCAAGCTTTTGGAAGATGTGATGAAGATGCACTTTGATAGTGCCGTTGCTAATGTTCAGGCGCCGGCCGATTTCCTTATTCGACAGCCCTTCGGACACCAACCGCATGATCTGGCGCTCGCGGTCTGTCAGCACAGCGAGTGCGTTCTCCGTGATCGCGCTTTGCTCCCGAAATGCAGCCTGATCGGCCATGGACAGCGGCAGCAGCCGTCGGCCTCCCGCAATCTGGCGTAAGAGCTGCACGAGAATCTCGGGCGCCACATCCTTTGAAATAAAGCTGAAACCGTCGGCCGTGGCGGACATGGCCAGCTCATGTTCCACTTCAGACGAGATGAAAAAGACGACCCGCGTGGACGGATTCTCGGGATTTACGATGGAGAGAATCTCCCGCCCGCTCACGCCCGGCATCGAGCCGTCGAGAATAGCTATGTCCGGCGCTAGATTCCGAATTGCTTCGACGCAGCCCGGACCATCCGTGAAAGATGCAACAATCTTGAAATCGGAGTGGGCCCCAAGCACATTGCTCAAGCCCTTCAAAACTACGGGATGCCGATCCGCAATCACCACGGTGATACTACGCATTGGGCAGTCCTCAGCCTGTCCCCAATCTTAACCCCGCCCCCCAGCCTTTGTTCATCTCGCCTGCTCGATGCCACAATATACATCGACCACGACGGGCGTGGCTAATGCCGCATCGCAAAAACGAAGGCGTGAGAGATTGGCTTCCCCTTGCCCGCGCGTTCCCAAGATACTCTCACATTCCTGGAAGACGAGAGCACCCGTAGAACTGCGGGTTTCGTTTAGCGCGAGTACGCCCCTTCCACCCTCTAGAGCGCTAGTGGATCAAGTTCTGGCAAGGTTGGTACCTTCGATCGAAATTCTGGCAACCCTCGAAGACTTCGAACTTTTAGTCCGCGTAGAAATGTCGCGACCACCTCATCTGGACGTAAGAAAGGCGTTTGCTCCTATGAACGACATACCTCGCACGTCACGTAGGGCTTATACCCAAAGGTATATTTGGATAGCGGGAATTCGAATCTAACATCCACAAAAACGCCTACTAATTTTGGGCGACCTAAATTTATCAACCCAACATTGTGAAATCAGAACAGTTCTACCCTACCGATCCTACCAAATCTAGAATGGAAGGAGTGGAAAGAATCAATCGACCGGAAAAGCGCTGATTCGCGCTGGAACTACGACGTTCTTGAATTGTCGAAATTGTCAAATTGCATAAAGGCTGGGAGGGTAGAATGCGGAGGCGGCAATCTTGTGAAACGTTCATCGTCGGGAAAAGCGTTCTAATCAGAGAGGGTATTGCTAGAATTCTAAGCGCGGCAAATTTTCGCACCCTTGCCTCGGTGTCATGCGCTGATGATTTGTCGCCGAACAAACTCCAATCGCACCCATCGCTGGTTCTCATTGTCCATGCGGGCGATGATTTTGAAACCGCCGTCGAACAAATTGAGCTCTTGCGGGAGCGGCATCCGAAAGCACGCATTGCGGTCGTGGCCGATCACTATCGGCTAGAAGAGATGCTTGCGGCCCTCCAGGCGGGCGCCAGCGGCTATTTCGTCGACGTCATGACGTGCGATGTATTCGTCAAATCCATTGAACTGGTGATGATGGGCGAAATAATCTTCCCGCCGGCATTCATGTCATCCGTTCTCCACCCTGAAAGCGACCACTTCGCCAAGCCGGAGCCGCGCAACGACAATGCTCGGGCGATCGCCTTCACCGCGGAGCGAAGCATGACGCTACAACTATCCCCCCGGGAAAAATCAATCATGCAATGCCTGATCGCGGGCGATTCCAACAAGTCCATCGCGCGGAAGATCGATATCGCGGAGGCGACCGTGAAGGTCCACGTCAAGGCGATCCTTCGCAAGATCCGGGTCCAGAACCGGACCCAGGCTGCAATTTGGGGCATGAACAACTGTTCACTGGTGCGACCGATAATTGAAGGCTCCAGTACAAGCGAGCAATTTCCGGATTCGCTCCCGATTGTTTCCGATAGCAAGCAGATCGAGGGAGTAGTACGACCAGAGTTGATCCATCAACCCACAAATCGCGTGAAGGCTACCAACATTGGCCGCCTGATGCGCAGCGGAACAGCACGGCTCGGAAAATAGGCCGGGCAACTATCAGGACTCTCGCGGCCTTTGGTTCTTGAGCGGAATTACACCGAGGCTGTCGATTGGGCCTGAGCCGGTTGTGCACGATCTTGTGTAGGACTAGATCGAGGCCAGCGGGGCACCGGCATGACTGCGCAAGTGCCAAACGGAAAGCTCCAACATGATCCTATTGACCGGAGGCGCTGGCTACATCGGGTCCCATGTCTCTGTCGCGTTACTTGACGCTGGGCTCGATGTCGTCGCGGTCGATAACCTCTCCAACAGCAACGAAGCGTCTCTCGAACGTGCGCAAACCATCTGCGGACGATCGCTCGTCTTTCGACATGCCGACATCTGTAATGAAGAGGCGATGTACGGGATATTGCGTGCTTACGAAGTGACCGCCGTTATTCACCTCGCGGGGTTCAAGGCGGTAGGCGATTCCAACGTACGGCCCATGACCTATTACGAGAACAACGTCTTGGGAACGATGCGGCTGGTGTCAGCCATGACGAGAGCAAGCGTGAAGACGCTCGTTTTCAGTTCGTCCGCAACCGTTTATGGGACTCCCGTGTACCTACCGTTGGACGAGAAGCATCCCGTCGGACCGACAAATCCGTACGGCCGCACAAAGCTTTTCATCGAAGAAATACTAAAGGATATTTACAGGTCCGACGAAAGTTGGCGGATTGGTATTCTGCGCTACTTCAATCCGGTTGGTGCGCATGAAAGCGGGCTCATCGGTGAAGACCCTTTGGGCGTTCCGAACAACCTGTTGCCGTTTGTGGCGCAAGTGGCAATCGGAAAGCGTGAGAAGCTACACATTTGGGGAAACGACTATGATACTTCGGATGGTACGGGAATCCGCGACTTCATTCATGTCGTAGATCTTGCATCCGGGCATCTAAGTGCGCTGAGCCACCTGAAACAGCCCGGCGTACTGACCGTCAATCTCGGAACAGGAAGCGGCAGCAGCGTCTTGGAGTTGGTTCGGACATTCGAGGTCGTGAGCGGCAGGCGAATTCCCTATGTGATCGAGGAACGCAGGGTCGGTGATGTTGCAATCTGTTATGCTGATCCGACGCTCGCGAAGAGATTATTGGGTTGGACATCAAGGCGATCATTGACGCAGATGTGCGCCGACCATTGGCGTTGGCAGATGAAAAACCCAAATGGCTATCGTGGCACCCAGGTCTTGAAGGTCCGCGAGCAGGCGCAGCCCGTTCATTGAAATCGTTCACATATAGCAGGGCCTCGCGGCCACGGCAGGGCAACTGCATAATCTGGGCGTGGATGAAAAAACAACGAGCGTCTGCCCAAATATGGCCGGCGCTCCCGCTCAATATAGCCGTCTCGGACACTTTCCGTGTTTGCCCAACTACCGACGCAGCGCCTCAATCCGCGCTTTTGCCTCCTTGATTCCTGCGGCGTCGGCTTTCGCGTAGAGGTCTTGCGCTCTGGCCGCATCGCCGCGGGTTCCGATAGTTCCCCATTTGGCAAGGATCAAGGGATCATAGGTTTCTGCGAGCGAGAAGCTTGCCTGGACGCTACCCATCTCGACGGCGCGCTCCAGCACAATCCGCGCCGAGCCTATGTTGCCCTGCCCGAGCAGCGCGCTCGCACGCGCCAGCAACGCTGCCACCGCGGCTTTCTTAGAATTGGGCTGGGCATCGCTCCGAACGCCCGCTGCTGGTGACTCGGCGATTGACTTCGCGTTTTCCGTAGGCTCGTTCCGCGCGATCGAGCCAACCGTCACCGCATTGGATGGAACCTGTTTCGCAAGCGCAAGATCCCGCTCGAGCTGTTCGGCCCTAGCCCGCTCCTGCTGCAGCGAGCTGCGCAACGAGGCTGAGTCGCGCTCCGCTGCCTGCCTTGTCCGCGCGACCTCCTCGCTCGCGCTGGCCGCCAAGGCCGCCTGCGCATCGAGATCCCGACGTGCGGTTACGAGATCCTCTTCCAGCCGTGTCGTCCGATCGCGCCCGTCCTGTGCGGAGTTGCGAAGCGACAGCGCGCCGTTTGCAGCCGCCTGTCTGAGTTCGGCCACCTCGTCTCCAACCTTGCGGGCCTGAGCCTCATATGCATAGGTCGCGCTGCGCGCGATCGAGAGGTCTTGCGCAAGTGCGTCGGCCCTTTTGCGCTCCTTCTGCATCGATTGCCTCAGCTCGGCAGCATCTGCTTCCGCGGCCCGCTTCGACCGCAGAACTTCCTCGGTTGCCTTTGCCGCCAGTGCTGTCTGGGTTTCGACGTCGCGCCGTGCCGCCGCAAGATTCTGCTCCTGCTGCGCGGACCGCTCGCGCTCCTGCTGCAAAGACTTCTGCAACTCCGCTTCGTTGCCCCCCCTAGCCTGTTGCAGCCGGGACGCTTGCTCGCTTGCTTTCGCCGCCAGTGCCGTCTGGGTCTCAACGTCGCGCCGCGCCGCCACAAGATCCTGCTCCAGCCGCGCGGACCGCTCGCGCTCCTGTTGCAGAGACTTCTGCAGTTCCGCTTCGCTGCTCTCGCTTACCTGTTTCAGCCGGGACGCTTCCTCGCTTGCTTTCGCCGCCAGTGCCGTCTGGGTGTCGACTTCGCGTCGCGCCGCCGCAAGATGCTGCTCCAGCCGTTCCGATCGGTCGTGCTCGTCCTGTGCAGATTTGCAAAGCGATGGCTCGCCGTTTGCAATGGCCTGCCTGAGCTCCGCCGCTTCGTCTCCGGCTCTTCGGGCCTCAGCCTCGGATGCATACATCGCGTTGCGTGTCATCGAGAGGTCATGCGCGAGTGCGTCGGCCTTCTGTATTGATTGCCTCAGCTCGTCGGCACCGGCTTCGGCCGCCTGCTTCCGCTGTAAGACCTCCTGGATTGCCTTTGCCGCGAGCGCGGTCTGCGCCTCGACATCACGCCGCGCTGCCGCGAGATCCTGTTCCAGCTGCGCGGACCGCTCGCGCTCCTGTCGCAAAGACGTTTGCACCTCCGCCGTGCCACCCTCCCGTTTCAGCCGAGACGCTTCCTCGCTCGCCTTCTGCGCCAGCGCGACCTGGGCTTCGACGTCGCGCCGCGCAGCCGCAAGCGCCTGCTCCTGCCGCTCGGCCCGGTCGAGCTCCTGCTCGAGACGTTGCAGCAGCTCGATATCGCGCCTTGCAATCGTGAGCTCAAATAACAGTGTCTCCGTCCAGTGGCGTTTCTGTTCCGGAGGGAGTCCTTCATCGCCGGTCGTTGCTTGCGCAACCTGCACCGATTTGTCGTCGCTGCGCATGCCCACCGGCAGGGACCCGAAGTCGCCATAACCCGCTATTCGATGGGACTCGAAATTGCGGGCAGCCATCGCGTGTTGCGCATCCGCCAGGTGCCGCGCGTGATCCGGGGAGGACTGGGTTTCCGACGCCCATGTCATAGCGAGCATGGTCGCGGCTATCCATGCGGTCGCGGATCGACCCTGCGTGGGCAGGTGCTTCATTGCCTCCGGCACAAAGGGTGCCTCGTCCGATTCACCTTCACCGCGTGAGGCACCGGCGACGTCGCAGGCAGTGTCAACTTTCTCGTTGAGAATGATGGCGCGCCCCATGGGTAATCTCCATCGCATGGTGACAAGGCCTGTTGCGATTCGTCATTAGCGCCCCGCCGGTGCCAATCCTATTACTCGTAGGAGGAGCCTTCCTACCTCTTCGGGATTAGGCTACCGCGCGTTGTGCCTACCTGTACCGGGACACGATGCCTTGAGCATTGCATCCATCATTCCCTCCGGTCGCGCGCCCCTGGGCGAACGTCTTGGCGTCCTGAGGAGCCGCCAGCGATGGAACGCATCAACTATTTCCGTTCAAGCTTAGACGGCGACCAGATGTGGCTCCTCCTGTTTGCGGGATCGGCGTGCGCGGTCGCGGCGAAAAAATGCAACGGTCGGCCTCACCGTCTTGCAGTCTTACGATCGGTTGCCAGCCCAATTCGGTTTTGGCGAGGGAAGTATCGGGTCGGCGTTGTCTAGGATCGTCGCGGGGCAACGGTAAATTGACGAGTTTTGACGAGGAGCCGGTTTCGGCGAGCACCAGTTCCCCGAGTTCGCGAATGCTGAATTCTCCTTCATTTCCCAAATTGACAGGCCCGGTGAATGAAGCGCGACTGTCCATGAGGCGCACAAGACCATCTATCAAGCGATAGCCCTCGTCACCTGGTGCCGACGCGCGGCGAATCGGCCGCGGTCGCATCGGCCCAGCCTGCCCCTGTTGGGAGATTTGAATTGCTTAGCCTACGGGGAGTCGCGTCAAGACCGTCCTGGTATCGCAGGGTGAGCTCGACGGCGTCACCCGGCTGCAATTCGGTATCTTCGCTTGCGATAATCTGTTCCGGCCCTTTTTCGCCTTTTCTAATGATGGCGATGTCGGGCTTACTGCCGGCTCCTCGTACGAGCTGTGATCGAACCATCGCGGTGTACTGAAGCTTCTCGCCGACGCTCTGCAGCTTTTCGCGAATTTGGTTGAGTTTTACGCTGGTGTCTTGCAGCTCACGGAGCAGGTCAAGCCTCCGCTGGTCGTCGAGCTTTAACAGCTTTCTGGTGACCTCGTCCTGTTGCTTCTTGACCTGCAGGAGCTGCGCGTAGGTCTGCAGCTTCCGAGTTGCTGACAGCAACACCGCGCGCCGCGCATCCGTCACGCGAGGGCTGGTCAACGACCCCTTGCCGTAGAGATCGGACGCTTTCTGCAGTTCTTCGAGGTCTGACTGAAACCCCTCTTCCTCTTTTTTCTGCTGCTCCGAGAGCACGCGGACCTGATCCTCTCCCTGTCGGACGCCGCGCTGAAGGAACGCCTTTTCCTGCTGATAATCACTCTGCTTCGTCTTCAAATATTCCGTTTCCGCATTGACGATTTCCGATATCGCCGATCGAGCCATGGGCACGTCCGTCAGAATCCCTGGATTGAGCTGCGTCCCCTCTCCGAGCTCATTCTTGATGCGCCACATACGCGCCTGTTCTTTGGCGAGTTCTGTCCAAAGCGATCCATACTCGGCTCTCAAGTCTGCTGACTCGAGATACGGGTTATTCATTCTAATACGCATGATGTCGTAGCCGCCTGCCACGGCGACGAGTTGGCGTGCGGTGATGGACGGACGATATGGGTACTCACCCGGCTTCGAGACGTCTCCATTTATATATATCGGCCTGTATTCCGCCACGGTCGTCATGACCTCATCCGCGTCTATGACGATGACGGCCTCACGGCCATCCGCAGCCCTCTGTCGAAACACCTTGCTGGCCAGTGCGGCCCCGATTTTCGCTCGGATCTGGGGTAAGGGCTGGCCGGCCACTGGAAGCACTCCGACCAGCGGCAATGAGATATTCCCGTCCATTTGGACGGCAGCACGATGCCGCAGCTCCGGCAGCCCCGCCACCGCGATCTCCAGCACATCTCCAATGCTTACTCGATAATCGGCCTTTGCCTGAGTGACGAAAATTGACAGACCAACGGCCGCCAAGCCCCATGTGATGCAACGGCCTAGGTTACTGCCAAACACATCGATATCGAAACGATTGCGCAACATCGAGTTCGGTAAAACGACAACTCTCTTTACCAACGTGCTCATCCGATGAAGTCCTTCAATTCTGCGCGTGACAGCAGCGCGCCGACATCGCTACCGTCGGACAACTGTCAACGGGCGATCCGCAAAATCAACGTTCGATTTCCTTACAGGCGCGGGGCCGCGCATTGCCTTCTTACAATTTAGTCCCGCACTGCCGCGGCTCAATCGACCATCATAGTTACTCCTCACATTACCCATTTATAGGCAATTTCCACCCAGTGGTCCGAGTGCTACTGACTTCTTGGCAACTTGGTGTGATTGGCTGGGTGGCAGAGTGCTATGACTTATGCGTCCTTTACCGATTTGCCGGCCTCCATCAAGCCTTCGGCACGTTCTGTAGATGGGGGACGAGCGGTCCGAGCAGGCGTTGGAAGGAGCCGATTGGCTGCCCTGTTAGTATTGGCAGCAAGTACCGAATTCCTACTGGTAGCCGGTGCGGCCTATTTCGCAGCTGTTCTCTATCATCGATTGGTCGTGCTGTCCCCGCCGGATCCCACCAGGTATATTCAGGAATCCCTTCTGATTTCCACATTGGAGTTGCTCGCTTCCGTAGGGCTTCGGCAATATTCCCGGATCCTGACGCAGCCCCGCCACGTCTTCCTATGGAGCGGCGCCACTAGCGTCTTCCTCGTATTCTCCTTCTTCATCTCAACGATATTCGTTCTGAAAGTTTCCCTGGACTACTCGCGCGCGACTGTCATCGTCCAGGCTGGGAGTGTCCTCCTCACGGTGCTCGGCACACGGGCAATATGGTTCTCAGTACTACAGCTTGCTGTTGCGTCGGGGCTGATCGACGCAAGGCGCATCATTCTTGTAGGAGACCCGAGCCACTGCCTGCATTTTTCCGCGCGAGCGGCCGCTACCGGAATTCGGACTATCCGCGCGTTCGACTTTTCGACGTTCCGCGCCGACTCCTCGGTACCCGCGCGCGCCGGCGCCGTTCAAGTGCTATCTCATGCCCGTCAGCTGGTCGCGGACTGCCGGCCCCTCCGGGCAGACGACATCGTCATCTTGATTTCGGACTCGGATATCCCGGCCGCCCTCGCGCTTTCCAGCGCCCTATCGGAGCTCCCGGTTGACGTTCACGTCGTCCCCGTTGGTGCAATGGATCTGATGGCCGTGTCGCGGATCACCGAGTTCGGCAACATGGTGACGATGCGGGTCTTCCAGTCTCCCCTCACTCCTTTCAACCGGGCAATAAAGCGAGCATTCGACGTCGCCGCCGCAATCGCCGGACTTATTGTGGTCAGCCCGCTCTTCGTCATCGTTCCGCTCGCGATCAAGCTCGATTCCCGCGGGCCGGTGCTGTTTCGCCAGACCAGGCACGGCTACAACAACGAGACCATTCGCGTGCTGAAATTCAGGTCGATGACCGTAATGGAGGACGGCGACAGTTTCAGACAGGCAACCAGGCACGATCCGCGTGTGACTCGTCTGGGACGCTTTATGCGTCACACCAATATCGATGAGCTTCCGCAGTTGTTGAATGTCCTGGTCGGCGACATGTCGCTCGTCGGGCCCCGCCCACATGCGACCTCGCAAAACGAGGCGTTCGCCGAGCTGATTTCGTCATTTTCCCGTCGCCACAATGTCAAGCCCGGCATCACTGGTTGGGCTCAGGTCAACGGGTACCGTGGCGACACTGATACGCTCGAGAAAATGCAGCGACGCGTGGAACACGATTTATACTATATCGATAACTGGTCGCTGCTTTTCGATCTACGAATCATCCTACTCACGCTTTTTTCCAGAGAGATCTACGTAAACGCCTATTGAGAATTTGGAGGACAAATACTCCATCGGCCGATTTGCCAACAATCCCGACAGGTCCATCGGAGCTTTGTGTTGGGCTACGCTGCGCGTTGGAAAAGACAGTCGTCCCACAGACCCAAGCCGAGCCCGACCGAGGCGCGCAGGACTACACGAACGCAGCCCAAGCGGTCGAGGTCGTCGCGGAAGCGATGTCGGCGAAGCGAGAAGGAGACACAAATCAATAACGCGGGTGTTGACCAGTCCGCAGAGTTCAAGACGGTGGTGCCAATCGCGGCCATTGCGGGCTAGCCTCGAGACGTCGAAGCAGAGCACGGCCCCGACTTCCCCGGCGCAAAGCCAACGGCCGTCATGAAGCGGCTAAGCCCGTCCCGGTGGTTGAGGTCGTAGCGGATCTGCTCAGCAATTTGGACTTGGTGGAGACGCGCAGGCCTTTTTCCCCATAACGTAGACACATGGGAGAAGGATTGAATCCATTTGAGTTAAGCTCAACCCAGTTGCAAGTCTTCCGTAGAGCTTGGAATAGTACTGATCAGAGACAGAGATTGGATTGCTGCCGAACGCCGCAGAACACAGATCGAATAGCTCTCGTTGCGTGAAACCTGCATGAGCGCCAGCTTCATTGCGCCACTCTCCTTTCAAGCGTTTCTTGAAATCAGTAAAATTCCATCGGATTTTATCTTTTATCGAGCCTATTGCGCCCATGTAGCCGATCAGGCGATGCCTGTTTGGGGTGCCGACCAGATAAGCTCCACCGGATCGCAGAACACGAGCCATCTCTGCGATTGCTTTCTCGGGATGAGGAATATGCTCAAGAGCATGGAATGAGAAAACAAAATCAAAGGTGCCATCGGGGAACTGGAGCTCTCTAGCGTCCATTTCAATTAGTTTTGCCGGCGCGGATCCAATATGATCGAAAGAGAGCTCGCCTCGGATATCGATCCCCACTGTCTTGGACTGAAGTCCCCGTGCGAGAAGACCTGCTTCACGCCCTGATCCGCAACCGACAACAAGCACGTCGTCTATTGGCATACTGATATTGTCTTTTATGACATCGACAAGAGCTAAGCTTTTGCTGGCCTCCCGTGCATGGTAGGCTGGATCTATATCGTGTTCCAACATACTGCAGTCCTCCTCTGGAGCGAAAATACGAGCCGATCGAGCCCGCGGTGGCGTTACCATTTTAGCCCCCAACGATGACGGAATCGGGCCTCGACATTAATATGAAAGCATTGCGCAGCCTGGATTTCGGCATGCGGCAGCTCCTTGTACGGACGACGTCAGAGGATGGAAATTTCTCACATCTGCTTGCGGAACAGGTCCATTGGAACGAGCAGTTCGAGTCGATTACTTTTCGATTCTAATTCCGCACTGCCGCGGCTCAATAGATCATTCTGGCTACCCCCATTGTAGTTACCCCTACTCTACCCATTTGTATCAATTCCTCCCCCGAAACTCGAATGCTACCAAGCATGCGGCTGGCTTTGGCCGGGCAGCGAGCGGGATCGTTCGTGCTATGGGTTATGCGTCCTTTACCAGTTTGCTGACCTCTACCGAATTTCCAGCACATTCGGTCCATGTCGGCGGGGCAAACTCAGCGACCGTCGACAGGGGCCGATTGGCTACCTTACTTGCCGTCGCGGCCTATTTCGCAGCCGTCCTCTATCACCGATTCGTCCTTCATCAATTTGTCCTTCATTGGTTCGTCCTCCTTTACACTCCCCAAAAAATTTCGGCGGCTACAAGAACAATCCGATTCGATGTACGGAACCCTCCGTAGTCATTTGCGCTGGTGTGAGAAATGCTGCAGGCAATCGATCATTCGGTGAATCCGGACATCATGCCACCAGAATTTCGTTCGCCGGCCGAGTCCCTTGCAGAAGGGGTCGCCTTCATACGACGACGGCTCTCGATTATATTGGTGACATGCTCGGTAACATTTGGCATTGGCCTATTCTATCTCATTGCTGCAGCACCGACATTTACCGCCAACGTTCAACTCATCGTAGATTCACAAAAAACCGCTCAGGAAGACGCTGGGCTCGTGTCAACGAACGTGGAAAGTCAGATTGCGATCATAAAGTCTGAGGGTATCGCTCGTGCCGTCATACGAGAACTAGGTCTAGCAGAGGAATTTGGCGGGCACGTTGGCGTCGTGCGCGGAATGGTCAGGTCGATATCCCGGCTGCTTGGCTGGCGAAAGCCAGAAACGGAATCTAGCGTGATGCAAAATGCCGTGGAATCGTTCGAACGCAAGCTTTCGGCAAAGCGCGTCGGTGTTACATACATTATCAATGTCAGCTTCGATTTCACCGACCCTGACCGAGCGGCGCAGATCTTAAACACCGTTGCGGAAACATATATTGCAGCTCAAATGGACGCAAAATATAGCTCGTCTTTGCGAAGTGAAAAATGGATCAAGGATCGGCTGAGCCAATTGAGTAGTCAGGCAGCAGATGCCCAAAAAGCAGTGGCGA
Source organism: Bradyrhizobium sp. 157 (assembly GCF_023073815.1). Lineage (NCBI taxonomy): Bacteria > Pseudomonadati > Pseudomonadota > Alphaproteobacteria > Hyphomicrobiales > Nitrobacteraceae > Bradyrhizobium > Bradyrhizobium sp. 157. The sequence goes on from NZ_JADPKF010000021.1 coordinate 84,866, forward strand.
ATTATCATAAGAACAGGAACAATGTCGCGGATTCCGCAGAGCCCGTCGATCCAGGAACATCCCTATCGCAATTGACGAAAACGCAAGGTGACCTCCGCGAACTGGAAGCCACCGGGGAAACCACCGCAAGGACCTATGATAATTTTCTCCGTGCGCTACGTTACACGGAAGCGCAACGGCAAGCCACACCAGTCTTCGAGGCGCGTGCGCATCTACTCACCGGAGCATCCCCTCCCTTGCAGGCCAGTTCGCCAAGAGCGGCACTCGTGCTTGGAATATCGGCCGTGGGAGGGGTGCTTCTTGGCATCGCTTTCGGAATGCTGCGCGATCTGTTAGATCGAGGTGTCCGCACCTTGGGGGACCGCACCACGGTATCGCCTGTGGTGGTTCTTCAGCAAGGTGAAGCGACTCTGGCCAGCCCGAACTCTACATCCGCTCCCTCGTCATCGCTTCGCCGCCAGAGCCCGAGAGAGGAGCCCGGTGCATTAGCAGCGCGCGCCACCCGCGATTAGGGACGGCCCAGACGCGTAATCAAGACGGCCGCGTTCGACCAGCTCTTTGGCCTTTTTGAATGATCAAATGGGAGCGACAACTCTGAGAATCCTGATTGTCTGCGGTCCATTCCTTTATGGAATAGATGCAAGAGCGGTTCAAAATAGGAGGTTGGCCAGAACCCTAGCCAGCACGGGAAATGTCGTGTCAGTCCTTTCTCTCGATAAGGACGTGGCCGGACAGCTCGGCAGCCCCCAATTTTCCGATGAAATGGAGGTCGTACGGCTTCTCCCCTCGACGACGATCCAAACCGTCGTCCGCAAGATAAACCTAATTCAATCGGCGGCGCTCAACAGAGCGGCCATGGAGTTCACGCACAATTTCATTTACCCGAACTCCGATTTGCTAATTGGGGCTCTACGTCGTCGGGTGGCTGAATTCCGTCCCGACATTGCAATCTTCATCGCACAACCTTACTTCATCCCCCTTCTCGGCCTGCAGCTCGAGCATCTTCGCGGAATGAGAAAGATTGCTTTCTTTTCGGACCCGTGGCCGTACCAAACTCTACCATCACCCTATAGCAAGTATGCGCTTCCCTTCGCCGGGCGCTACAATAGATGTCAGATCTCAAGAATATACTCTCACTTCGATCGGGTCCTATACACTAATTCGTCTGCGGTCGAGTGCATGTTTGCCACCTACCCTGAACTGGAACGCAATTCCAACAAGCTGGCCGTCGCGACCCATCTCGCAGACGACATCATCGAGACTCCGTCAAAGGAAATAGCCGAACTCGTCCGATCTTCGGTGGTTCACGTCGGTGATCTATCCAAGGAACGATTCACCCCCCAACTCAAGACTGCAATGGCTGAGTGCATCAACACTCATGGGATACCGTTCACGTTCATCGGCACCGTTGGCAAGAACCTGAAGCACAGCTTAGAGCACGGGGAATTCGGAAGTAGCGTTTCTTTCTTAGGCTCGCTGCCGGATACCTTTAGCAGATACATCGCAAACATCGCATCGGTGAATCTGATCGTTGAAGCAAACCTGAGGAATAGCCCGTTCCTACCGAGCAAGGTCACGGACGTTTTGACAAGCTCTGACCGTTGGGTGTTCGTCTCCGGGACGCGGCGGCGGCCTGACATTGGCATCGCACCGGAGTGCGCTGTGAGCGGCATATGCGTTCCTCACGAAAGCTCCGCGATTGTCAACGCGATACTCGCCGTGGCTCGGTCAGGCCCCGTCAACGGCGATCCATGCATTGAATCGTTACGGGCCTCGGCGATCGAACGAAATCGAACCCTAGCAGCCAAGTTTCTAGAATAGGCAGTTTAACCGGATCTCATTTACTTGGTCGTCTTCACCGATCATAGAGCCACGCTTGCAAAGGATGACAGGCGCTTCTGCTCGATAACGGCGGCAATTGCCGCGAGCAGACTGTGTGCCAGATCCAGGGGAAGCGGAGAGCATGCTCGCCGCTCATGGTGAATAGATGAAGATCGCCATTCTTGTTGGCACTCGCCCCGAAATCATCAAAATGGCGCCGGTCATTCGCGAGTGCCAGAAGCGAAAGCTCGACTACTTCATCATTCATTCGAAGCAACATTACTCGGAGAAGCTCGACGGGATCTTTTTCGCAGAGCTCGACCTTCCTGCGCCGAAATACAATTTGAATGTCGGCTCCGGCGGTCACGCGAATCAAACAGGCCGCATATTGATCGAGGTGGAGCCGATCCTAGTGTCTGAGCAACCCGATATACTGCTCGTTCAAGGAGATACGAACACGGTGGTGGCCGGCGCACTCGCTGCGCACAAACTTCATATCAAAGTCGGGCACATCGAGGCTGGATTGCGCTCGTTTGACCAGACGATGCCCGAAGAAAGCAACCGAATCATCGCCGATCATATTTCGGACTATTTGTTTGCCGTCACCGACTTGCAGGTTCGCCACCTCAAGGAAGAAGGCCTACCGGAGTCCAAAATCTTCAAGGTCGGCAACACGATTGTCGACGCCTTGCTTTCTCATCGGGTTCAAGCGGAGGTAAAGAGTCGGATTCTTTCTGAGCTGAACTTGCAAAGGAAGGGATATTACCTTCTTACGTCCCACCGGGCGGCGAACGTCGATGATCCGGATGCGCTGAAGGAAATCATCCAACTGATCGCGAAAATCCCCGGAAAAGTGTGCTGGCCGATCCACTATCGCACGCAGAAAGTTCTCAAGGAGAACAGGATCGATTTGCCTGCGAATCTTACCTGGACCGAGCCCGTCGGCTATTCGGACTTTCTGACGTTGCTTTCGAATTGCACGGCCGTCATCACGGATTCCGGTGGAGTGCAGGAAGAGGCTTGCATCCTCGGCGTACCTTGCGTGACGATTCGCGATCGGACGGAACGGCCCGAGACCGTTGAGGTCGGCGCCAATGTTTTGGTGCATCGAGACGCTGAGGCGATGGTCGCGGCTCTCAATCGCTCGATGAAGCCCTGGACAAATCCATTTGGAGACGGCCACACTGCCGAGGCAATTCTCGACGTCGTCACGCGCCAACAACCTCGGCCGGTTCCGCGAACGCAGGATACCGTTTGCGTTGTGGGCCTTGGTTACATGGGACTACCGACCTCCCTCTTGTTTGCGAACGCAGGCGTAAAGGTTACCGGCTTTGATCTCAGCGAGAAAAAAGTAAATAAGATCAACAACGGTCACTGCCCATTTGAAGAAAGAGGCATTTCGGAATTGCTGACGGCGGCTTTGAAGACCGGAAACTTCATATGTCAGACGAAGCCGGTGGCGGCCGATGTTTTTGTTGTGGCCGTACCGACTCCGCACGACAACAGGAAGTGCGATTTGTCCTTCGTCCTTTCGGCTGTGAACAGCCTGCTTCCAGTCATGGAGGACGGCAATCTCCTCATCATCGAATCGACGATCAAACCGAGAACCTGTGAAGACATCGTATTTCCGATCCTTCGATCGAAACATTTGAAAGTCGAAGTCGCGCATTGCCCGGAGCGCGCGATTCCCGGCAACACGCTACATGAAATCGTCCACAACGACCGCATCATCGGTGGCACGTCGCCCGAGGCTGCACAAAGAGCTGCGCGTCTCTATTCGACATTCACGAAAGGTGCGATTTACCAGACGAACCTCGTGACCGCGGAGTGCGTAAAGCTCATGGAAAACACTTTCCGCGACGTCAATATCGCCCTCGCGAACGAGTTTTCCCTGATTGCCGAAAAGTGCGGGTTCAACATCTCAGCCGCGATTAAGCTGGCGAACAAGCATCCGCGCGTCGACATTTTGCAACCGGGAATCGGCGTCGGAGGCCACTGTATCGCCATCGATCCGTGGTTCTTGACCGAAGACATCGGCAATCTCAAGCTTATCAAGACCGCGCGCGAGCTGAACGACGAGATGCCAAAGCATACCGCCAAGCGAATTCAAAACAAGATCGGCGCGTGCGTTAGGCGGATCGGCATTTTGGGAGTGAGTTACAAGCCGGATGTCGACGATGCTCGCGAGACTCCGGCTTTGGAGGTCGCAAGGCTCCTCTCGAAAAAATACGAAGTCCGCTGTCATGATCCCTTCGTGAAGAATTGGGATCTCGAGCTGTTCCCGATCGAAAGAGTCGACGGCTGGGCGGACGTGTTGGTCATTCTTTCGAACCATAAGGTCTACGCATCCAGGAAGTTCGACTCTCCGCTGCTTTCGTTTGACAAGTTGATCAACGCCGTCTGATGCGATTGCTTGGGCCGATGGCCCCACATTTGCGCCGGGCAAGGCCCATGCAGTGCGCCCTTCATCGAGAGCTTCAACGACCGGCGGCGCGACGCATTGTTGAACGGAACATTGTTGGCTTCGTTGGCCGAGGCCCGCTTTGCGCTCAGACGTTGGCAGGCCGATGGGACCGGTGCGCGGCCACGCTCGCTGCCCGGATGGAAGATACCCTCTGGGCTTGCTACCACATGCCCACCCGTGACGGGATGTGGCACTGCGCTATGTGGAGCGCTCCGGCATCACCCCAGTTATGTGCGTCAAGTTCAGCAAAATCGATCATGGGGTCCGGTGAAGCCATCCCGTTGGAGCCGCCGTCGCTCGCTTGCCCGGAGCGCAGCGCTGGCGAGCGACGGCGGCGGCGAGGGGTGGCGTCCATCCCTTTGGTGGGCCTGAGCATCTGTCAGGCCGCCTGACGCAGCGCCTCCTTCTTGTGCTCCTTCAACAAATCCATGTTCAGATAGCGGTGGTCTTCGAGACAGGCCTCGTGGCGCTCGACGGTGAGCGCCCGCACGAGTCTTAGACAGCTCTCCCCGTTGGGGTAGATGCGCACCACGTAGGTGCGCTGCCGGATCTCCTCGTTGAGCCGCTCCAGCATGTTGGTCGACTTCATGTGCTTGCGGTGCGCCAACGGCAGACGGAATTCGGTGAGCGTCTCCTCGATGTTGTCCTCGACCCAGCCGGTGAGCTTGGGGTATTTGCCGCTCCACTTGGCAAGCCACCCCGCCAGGTCGCGCCGCACCTCTGCGAGATCGCGCCGGTCGTACATCCATCGCAGCTCCAGCAGGCAATCGTCGTCGACCCTGCCCGGCACATAATCGAGCGCGTTGCGCAGGAAGTGCACATAGCAGCGCTGCCAGAACACGCCGGCGAGCACTTCGGCGATCGCCTTCTTCAAGCCCGGATGATCGTCGGAGACGACGGACTCGACCCCCGTGCAGGGCCCCGCGCCTTCAGCGCCTCCAAAAAGTCCTTCCAGCTCGACCGGCTCTCTCGGTTGGCCAACTCCACCGCCAGCACTTGGCGCCGACCTTCCCAGTCGACGCCGATCGCGATCAGCACCGCGTGGCTCGCAATAATCCCGTCCTCGCGCACCCGTTCATAGCGGGCGTCCAGGATCAGATAGGGATAGGGTTCTTTCAACTTGCGCTCACAAAACGCCTTCAGCGACGCATCCAGCCGCTTGTTGATGGCGCTGATCGCCGCGGCCGAGAACGCGTGCCCTACCAGTTCCTCGGTGACCTGCTTCAGCTTCCGCGTCGAGACGCCTTGCACGTAAATCTCCGCGAGTGCCGCAACCAGCGCGTTCTCGGAGTGCTGGTAGCGCTCAAACAGTTCGGTCGAGAACCGCCCCTGGCGATTCTTCGGGACACGCCATTCCAGCTTGCCGACACGGGTGATCAGCGAACGCGTATAGTAGCCGGACCGGTAGCCGAGCCGTCCCTCGCTGCGTTCCCCCTTCTCGGCGCCCACCGCCTCCGTCATCTCGGCCTCGAGCGTCTCCTGCACCGCAGCCTGGATCAGCAGCCTCAGGAATCCTTGTCCGTGGCCAAAAGCTGTTTGACTGCCGATACTTCCGTCCTAATCTTCGTCACGGTCATGGTGGTCCAAGCTCCTCATCGAGCGGTGATCTTCGCAACCACCGGACTTACCATGACCGCTTCAGCCTCTCAGCTTTTGCAAAACCTCCCGCACACACCATCGCCCCGTCGCTAGCCACCCAATCGGGCAAGCCCTACCGCCAAGGGCAAGCTCAGGATAGCACTCAGCGGCAAAGTCAACTCAATCGGAACGGCCTCTGAGCAGGTTTTGGATGTTCAAGGCTATGCGTCGATCCGCGATCACAATATATACCGCATACGCAATCCCGCCGATTAGAACTGCCGCTAACAGACGGCCTGCAGATGCGATTGAAATCATGGTCTGCGCTACCATGAGATAGGCTGCAATACTCATCCAAAACGTCGCGACAAAAGGCGCCTTGATCGACAAAAAATAGCTCGGCAAGTCAAGCTTGATAAGCCATCGTACCAGAGCAAGCATGTACACCGCATAGCAGCATGAGATGACCGCAAAAGATCCGGCAACGGCCTTAAGTCCCGTTCCAACGACGAACAAGAAGACAATGAAAGTTACGAGAGTAAATAGCAAGCCTGACGCGAAGGCCAAATCAGCGCGCCCTTTCGCCAGGAGAAGCGGGACCACTGGGATGATCACCATCTTTCCGATGCCAACAATCGTCAACAGCTGAATTAGTGGAATGGACTGATCCCACGCAGTCCCGAACACGACTTGCACAAGCAGAGATGCAGTTATCAAGAGCCCGGCAAGGAGCGGCAAAGTCAAGACAATTGCGAGCTGCGAAAAATTCAGATAGCCGGCCCGCAGCACCGAGGCATCAGCCTGCTGTTTTGCGAACATCGGAAATGCGACTCGCGTCAGAATTGGAGCAATCTTCTGAGGTGCAAAGGTCGCAACCTGATAGGCTAGGGCGTAATAGCCGAGCTGTTCGGGGCCTAAAAAATATCCAACAATCAGATAATCGATATTGGTTGAGACATAGCTGATTATATTTTCTACTGTCGCGTAGAAGCCAAATTTCAAGTGCGGCAAGGAACCTTGGACTTTCCACCTTCGCGCAAGTGGATATTGTCGCCATCCGACAAATGCGATCAGTAAATATCGTACTAAGATATTGCCGGCCCAGCCCCACACGATCGCGTAGGCACCTTCGTTTAGGATGGCAGCGAAAATCGCTATCGCCAGCCCAGCAATTGAGCTGACAATTTCAATGATAGCCAACTTCCTAAAGAGGAGGTCTCTCGAGATAAGGAAGTAGAATTGGTGCCCGATGGGGGTAATCAATAAGGCGATGGACCCGTGCCGGAGAAGAGATGCAAGTTCCGGCGCCGCGTAATAGTGGGCCAACGCAGGCGAACTCATCCAAACGAGAATCCAGACAATGAAACCCAGACCCAGTTCGATCGAGTAAAGCAAGGTCCTGAATCCGGGGGCGAGATCATCTTGCTCCTTGATCAGAACCTTGTTTACTCCGAAGTCGGCGATGACGCTTGCAAATCCCAAGATCATCATTGCAATCGCAGCGATCCCCAACTGAGATGCTGACAAGAAACGACTAACGACGACGAGCTGCACGGCCATCGCCGATGCGGATATGATTGCCGAAAGGAACGTCCATCGTATCGGGGAAACTGCAGATATCAAAAAGACCTCGAATTCCTCTTCGCCCTATCTTTGGGACTGCTACTCAACAGGACGGCCTCGATTAGAGCTGAGCTAGATGATATCACTCTGCGCCCTTAGGCGTGACGCCGCAAAGGAGCTACGACACGACGACGATTATCACGTCTTCTTGCGTTGAAATCCTCTTCAATCCAGGTTTCAGCGATCGACGGATTTCCGTCGCAAAGGCGCCGGATTGCTCTCTTTAGACAGGTTATTTGCGAGTTCGGTTTCGAGCTCGAACTGATTGGCGTCGAGCGTGAACTTGGCCGCCCAATTTGGAAATGCAAAAGGAAAATACTCACCGTTGAGAGGAAACGATCCTCTTACGCCTCCAACCACGTCGGCATCACCTGCCGCAAGCATCGTTCCGCGGACAAATTGGTTCAGCTTGCGTGCAAGCGCCTGGTACCGGGCACGCTCGGCATTTTGGCCAAGAAACATGAGTGACCAGGCGATCTGAGATGAGCCCGTGACGCACGCCCAGTTTACAGCCGGGGACCAATCACGCCGCAAACGCCCGGCCAGATAACCGTCCTGCCCGATGCAACCGGCCAAGCCGTCCGCAAACCGAACAGCTGCATCAAGAAAGAAGCGGTCGTTTGAGAAGCGATACGCCTCTACGATCCCCTTAAGGGCATAGCCCAGCGTATGGGTCAGCGGGACCTGAGAGTCTGACAGGCAGCAGTCGGCCATCCACCCGTTGGGCTGCAGTTTGCTCACCGCCCAGCGAACTTGCCGCAATCCTGCTGCCCCCCAAGACTGCCTGCCGGCAACCCGGGCGGCTTCAAAAAGCCCCCACGATACATGAGTTTCATAAGCTTTGTCGCCAGGAGCGGCCAATGGTGTCGGAGCGCTTCGCCAACAGCCGTCCGCATCCTGTGTTTCGACCAGCCAATTTGCTGCCCGACCCATGGCATCGTGATAGCGATTACCAAAAACCTCAGCTCCCCGCGCCAACCCCAGAAGTATCTGCCCTGTGTTGAAAGTCACCGGCACCGGGCGTGCGGCATCGATCAGGCCACTTTGAAACCCCCCTTCCGGAAACTGTATCTCCACAAGCCAATCAAGCATCCGACGGGCGCGATCGAGAAGATTCTCGTCACCGCGCTTGAGCCCTTGATCAATGAAACTGCAGATAATGTATCCCGTGGTCTCTGGATATGATGCGGACCATCCCGATCCAAGCTTGTAGAAACCTGAAACGCCTCCGTCACGGCCCGGGCTCATGTCCTGAGCTCGGCACAACCAATTCAGGGTCAGTTCGACAGCTCGATCTGGACCGCAATCCAAACGGGATCCTATCTGTTGATCCCTTAGCAACAATTCCTTCGCTGATGCAGGCGGAAATCTGGTGATTAGCCGGAGCTTGGCGGATCGTACAAGATCTCGAACTGTCATTCTGACACTCTCTTTTCTTTAGACAGGCCATTCTGCATCACGACACAACCGCTGCTAGGCACGACCCAGCAGCATATGGACCGCCGACTGGATGCCGTTCATCCGACCCTCGAAGGCGGCTCTCGAATCGAATTGCCCCCCCACGCCGATGCGGGGAAGTGCAAAATGGTTTGGCTTGCAATCAACTACCTGCCCGTGTCGCGCCGTCACTGCGGTCAGAAAGCCTACTTCCTCCGCGAGTCGCTCTTCCCGAGGGCCACATGCTCTGGAGTTACCATAAGGATAAGCAATGTGCCGAACGGGGCGCTGAAGCAAATCCTCAAGATAGGTGCGGTTATCCGCCATTTCGGCTCGCGCCGAAAGGACATCCAGGCAAGCCAGTGCCGAGTGCGAACCCGTGTGCCCGCCAATTGAAGCGAGAGGATGCCGCGCCAGGTCTTGAAGCGCACGCTCATCCAGGAAGTAGGATTCGTTCAAAGCCGATAGCGACAGCCCTGCTTTTCTGAACGTCGGGGCGAGCATTGCTACTCGGTGGTAATCTTCGTGAATCCACTCGCTCACCTTGCTCAAGGCTGACGCCTTGCTGTCAAGATCGGGACAGCAGAACCGGACGCCCATTGCGTCGATCGCAACCTTGTCTTTCGAGCGAAATAGTTCACGCAAGCCTAGCCACCACGATTGCAGCGTTCGCGTCAAGGCACCGGTCGGAACATACATCGTGAACGGCGCATTGTTTCGCTCAAGGATTGGAAGCGCAGTCGAAACGTTGTCTCGGTAGCCGTCGTCAAAGGTAAGCACCGCATAGCGGCGCGGTTCAGGATCCATGGCCAATCGCTCGATGCATGCTTCGAGACTGACAATCTCCCAGCCTTCCTGGCGTAGCCACCGCAGCGCATGTTCAAAGACATCTACTGACGTTCCGGCCATCAACTCGGAACGACAATCCTGCTGAATCTCATGAAACATCAGGATAGCCGCCCGACCAGCAAAAATCCTGCGGAGAGCTGGCGTCAATCCAGACCAACGAGCTGCCTCGAAGATGCCAGCCTTGAGAAGCCGCTTCATTCGAGCCCCCCGTAAGAAACACGGCTTCGTCCAAGAATTGATCGCATAACCCTGAGGTGCCGAATTTTCCACACGCGGCCCAGTGCCTATGCTCATCTTCAAAGTGCCCGTCGTGAGCGCAATGAACGCCTTTGCAATGCGATGGCAGAAACGAAGAGAAACCGTTCTATTTATCAACGAATTGCCTCGCTGACGCAACGGCGTGGCGGCTACTCATTTGTAGGTACCTCAGAATTCGTCACCTCCGCCGGACAGCCTTCAGATAACCTGTTCGACACAAGTGTATCAGCCGCGAGTTGCGTCGGATTGTGTGGCGTGAGTGTCGATGAAATGGCCACGTCTTGATGAAAGTACTGATCGCCAATAAGTATCTTTTCAAGAACGGTGGCGCGGAGACCCTGTTGCTTCAGCAAAGATCGTTCCTGACCAACATCGGGACAGACGTTATCGACTTCGCGATGCAGCACGAGCGGAATATCCAATCGCCGTACACGGCACATTTTGTGTCTCGCCAGGATTATCGGAGCGGTGGCTACTTCACCAAGATAAGGAGCGCGCTCTCGTTGATCCATTCGCGCGAGGCCGTGAGCAAATTCGCATCCCTAATCGAGGAAACACGGCCAGACCTGATACATTGCCACAATATCTATCATCAGCTGACTCCATCGATCGTCGGCGTGGCCAAGTCGCGAGGCACTCCGGTTGCAGTGACGTTGCACGATATGAAGCCGATGTGTCCGGTACGGTACCGCCCCGTGCTGCCTAGCGGGTTGCTCACGCGGCGTGGCGGCAAAGGCCGTCACGCCCGTACCGCTCTGGGGTCACGCGCACCAGGCGCCATGCCGTTCCATCAATTGGGCCGTATTCTGCCCCTGATCGAACTCAAGCGCCGCTCAAGATGAATGCACTCCTATTATATTTTCTTGCCTATATCTTTCTAAGATCAGTTTCTAATGGCGCCGATCGTCTGTACGGGACGCCTTTTTCACTGGCTCTTTCTATCTCCGCTATCGTGATTGGTCTTGTAGCCGCCTGGCACATGCGACATGTAAGAATACACAAGAGAATTTTCACAGTGTTGAAATGCTCTTCGTTCTTTGTTGTCACCTGCGGACTGTCGTTTGTCGTCAATGCCTTTGCAGCCAGGAACATTATCGACCAATACGCTGCCTGGTACGAGATCTTGAGGTACGTGTATCTGATTATGTTTGTGATATTGCTTTCTGCTGTTTATCGACATCCAGCTTTTTGTCTGAACGTCCATCGTGTTTATGTACTGCTGTTGTTTCTGATGGCAGCGGTTGGACTAGGTCAATACCTAACGGGTCATGCGGAGCTCGTCACACCATACGACAAGTTTAAACGGGTAGTGAGCCTCTCTTCGCACCCCGTATCCTTCAGCCTGGAATTAGTGTTGACCTTTTGCGTTTGCGAACTATCGCGCCGAAAAATGCGCCATCCCATTAGGCACGTCCACATTGTGGTGTACATGGTGTTTCTCGTCGCCCTGGTCCTTTCTGCTTCAAGAACCGGAGCAGTGCTGCTGGGGGTGACGATCGGCATGTTCCTTCTTATTCAGAGACCTTTTCTGCTACCAGGGTTCGCTGCAGCATTCGCCGGCGTCCTATGGTTATCTCCATTTGGAGAATTGTTTTCGGAGCTGAGCTCAGTCCCAGAATATATTTTGAGAGGCGATTATGTGGTGTGGGATTGGCGCACCGGGGTGACCTCGTTCCATTGGCGCATTCATCACTGGTACTACCTTTCTACACTTGGACTGGAACGACCATGGATTGGATATGGTCCTGGTCAAGAGATTTTATACAGCCCGTTTTCCCTGCTGGCGCATAGCCAGTTCGTGGAGATATTCTTCGACACGGGCATGGTCGGCCTGATTTCTTTCGCAATGTTTTGGTTCAGTATTCCGCTGGTCGCAATGTCGGACCGGCAGCGGCTTGTCATCTCATATGGAAAAAAGTCAGCAGAAATTGGAACTCTCCACTTCTGGATGGCTATGTTTGGCGGCGTGACGCTGGTTGCATTGTTCGATCAAAGCTTCAACAAGGAAACGGTGGCGTTTTCACACTTAATCGTCAGTGTTTTTGTGGTGCTGTGTCAACCTAAAGCAGTCACCGAACGTGGCCTCGGATCGCTTTACTCGCACGTCTCGATGAGGCCTTGCCCCGCCCCGGCTTAGTCCAGTTTGAGTTGGTTCTGGCCCAAGACAAGGACCATGAAGCGTTCGGAAGCGCGCAGACAACTTCACGAATGAGTCGTCCGTGAAGAACCGTGATTTCAGCTCGAGACGAGCTGAGGTCGGCGGATGAGCTGGACGAGGATTTGGCAGAACAAGAGCTGCAGCCACCGGATGAGACGTCGGAAGTTGTAGCCAGCGGCAGCAAGAACGGCATTGATGGCATCGCCCTGACGATGCCAGAGATAATTGCGGCCCATTCGGTGTTCGGACTGAGATGGCCGATCACCGGTTCGACGGCCGAGCGCCGGCGCAGCTCGCGCTTGATCTGTGGCGTCACCCGCCGCTTCTGACCTGAGGTGAACACCCTGAACCTGTAATCGGGCGGCGCATTGTGGCCGCGATAGCCTTTGTCGGCGAGGATGCGCGCGAGGGTGTTGCCGACGAGCGCTTCCATGGTAAGCGCTGTGCTCAGGCCGCGGCTTTGAGGTCTTGACGTCGATAAGCCCAGGGCAGCAGCTGATCGATCTCGCTGTTCGGATGACCGTTGACGATCCTGGTTAGGACGTCGGTCAGGTAAGCGAGCGGGCGATGTCGTTCAGCTTACAGGTCCCGGATCAAGGACGCGATGATGGCCCAGTGCTCGGCGCCGCCATCGGAGCCGGCAAAAAGGGCATTCTTCCGGTTGAGGGTGATGGGACGGATGGAGCGCTCGACAGTGTTGTTGTCGAGCTCAATGCGGCCGTCATCGATCAAGCGTGTCAGGCCCTCCCAACGCGACAGCGCATAGCGGATGGCATCGGGAAGCTTGCCCTTTTAGCTGATCAGGCCGAGTTTTGTGCTTAGCCATTTCTGGAATGTATCGGCGAGACGTCGCTCCTCGGCGCTGCGGCCACAGATGTCTTTCTCGATGGCATGGAACTGGGCGATGTGCTAGAGCGCCTCGCTCGCAATGGGCGCGGGGCCAGGAATAGCCAGCTCATAGGAGTAACGCCGCATATGGACCCAGCAGAAGGCAAGCTCAATGTCGCCGGACGCGGCAAGCTTAGGGTAGCCGGCATAGCCGTCGACCTGCAGGATCCCCTTGAAGCCCTCGAAATGCACGAGCGGCCGCTGAGCCGACGACCGGCCTTGGGGCGGCGCCGATCCGCCGGGGCGTCGTCTACATCTATGCCCCCGATCGCAAGCCTTTCCATTCCCTTGCGGACGTCGACCAGCTTGGTCGCCACCATCACACGGACTGTTCCGCCTGGGCCGATCACAAGCTGGCCTTCAGCGCCTTAATGATCTCCGCAAACATCCTCGCGTCCGCGCCCCGGCCGGCCCGGATCGTGACGCCATCAACCTCGATTTCGATGATCCCGGCATTCGTTTCGGGCTTGCATCGCGGTGCCTTGCGTTCCGGGCTAACAGCCGATCCCGGCGCTTCCGCTTCGACCACCGCCGGCACAAACCGCATCCCGCGGCTCCATCCCCAGCTGCAGCTTCTCTCAGTTGACGGCGCCAGCCAAACACCTGCTGAGGCGACAAGCCATGCTCCGCTCGAAGAGCGTGGCCAGAAGCGGCTCGATCAGGCGCATCGCAAGCTCGCCAGCTTCGGCCGACGCCGCCCAGGCAATGCAGAACCAATCACTCTCACGCGCGCCGGTGACCGCGCCGTCCGTTGGACTTTTACGCCGCCGTAGAGCAAACTTCAAACTGGATTAACTCCGTGGGCGAGGTCAGTCGAAAAGAGCGCAGTGTGTCCGAAGATCCGCGTCGATGCGGTCGCGACGCAGCGTGGCAAGAAAGTCAGGCTCCGCCACGATGTGGGGCCTTGGCGACAGCTACTCGCCGCGTCTCGCGCGGACGTGCGAGCGTGGCTCATAAGCTATCAGATGCGGTCTCGCCTCAGCGCCTGCTCTTTCGAGCTACCGTTTCCGGGTAGACTTTTCCCACACGGAAGCGTCGCGCGCGGCGGGTTAGACCGGCCCCCCGGATCTTACGCTTGGCCAGGACAGACATCGGTGTGAAAAGCGTGGATGCGTTCGGCTGCAAAAGGGCGTTGCTCTGACAACGGAGCCGCAGCCACCGACGATCGATTTATGCTGGCCCTGGCCGAACGAACCGCCAATCGTCTTACTTTCCCATGTCTGTTTGGTCCAACACAATGCCAGCTCTTTAGCCGTCGGCGTGCCCAGGCGTCGAATATTCGTTCAAAGAGCAAGAGCCGCCCAATCTTCATGTTGCAATCCTGAAGGTACGCAAGAAGATTTCGAGATTTATCAATGACCAAAGAATCCTTTCGTGGTTCTGTCGACCGCTAAGGTGTTCTGTTGCAAGCCTACGAAGCTTAGGGCCGCTTAGCATTTGCGCTACGCTGGAGGTTTCGCTCATCAGCAGGTCCTGCAAAAAATCCCGGTAAGGGCCTTTGAACCATTCTCCGACCGGCACACGGAATCCGACCTTTTTCCGCCGCACGATTTCCGGTGGCAGGATCTTGTCCATCGCTGCACGCAGCACCGTCTTGCCGCCCTTGCCTCCAGTCAGAAATTCGTCCGGGAATCGTGCCACGACGCTGGCCAGCACTGTATCCATAAATGGCATCCGGCCCTCGATCGATCCCGCCATCATCATTCGATCGCCTCGTTCCAACAGGTTATCCGGAAGCCAGGATGTCTGATCGAAGAATAACGTACGCCGCAGACTAGATTCCATCTGCGACGAATATGGGAATACGTCGGGCGGCGTTGCCGATAAGAGCCGACCTAGCATTGCTTCGCTTTCGCCAACCGAAAGGCCGCCGAACCATACTCGCATGCGATTTACAAGGTCGCGTTCGCCCGCGGCCAATGCAAGGATCTTCACACGCCGCATTCTATAGGGCAATGAACGCGCCAGCGGATAGATCAGCCGCTCGTGCAATAGCTGTGGCATCAGCCACTGGTACAGACCGATCCACCGCTCAACTCGATGCTTCGGATATCCACCCATCAACTCATCGGCGCCTTCTCCCGTGAGTACCATCTTCACTTTACGAGAGGCCATTTCCGAAAGCATAAAAATTGGGACGTCAGATGCCTCGCTGACTGGAGCACCACGGCGCAAGACGGCGGTTGACCAATGTTTCATGAAGGAGTCGGGTTCGACGAATAGTTCGCTGTGAATTGTACCGAATTGACCTGCGATGACACGCGCATGGTCGAGCTCCGAATATTCCGCTTCCCGAAAACCTACTGAGAACGTTCGCACAGGTTCCGTGCTATGCCTAACCATGGTTGCCACGACCGACGACGAGTCAATGCCACCCGAAAGATAAGCGCCAAAAGGCGCGTCACTACGCATGCGAATTCGAACGGCCTCATCGAATGTCTCTTCGAACAAACGAACTGCATCAGCGAATGACTTGATATCTGGCACTGTCGTCGCAAACGGAGGCGTAAAATAGCGTGTCGTTTCCAGCGTTCCGCTCTGCCACACAGCATAGTGACCAGGCTGCAGCTTCTTCACCCTACGGAAAAACGTGGAAGGCCCCGGAACATAGCGATTAAGAAGATAGTGGCCGAGTGCTTCGGAATCGAACGCTCGGTTAACGCCCGGAAATTGAACGAGCGGCTCAATCTCGGAGCCGAAGAGAAGGCCACCCTGCAACTCGGCAAGAAAAAGTGGTTTCTTGCCGAAGGCATCGCGGGCAAGTATTAGCCGCTGCTCGGCTTCATCCCACAGCGCAAAGCCGAACATGCCGCGAAATCTACGTACTGCGTCGAGTTGCCAAGCGCGACATGCTTCGATAAGCACCTCGGTGTCCGAGTTCGTGCGAAAACAATGGCCAAGCGCAACGAGTTCTTGTCGCAGCTCGAGGTAATTATAGATTTCGCCGTTAAAGATTGCGGTGAAACGACCATCCTCACTCGACATTGGTTGCGCACCGCCAGCGATGTCAATGATCGAAAGCCGTCGATGACCGAAGCCGATCTGAAATCGCTCATTAGACGTCGCGTGAAGCCGGTAGCCCGATCCGTCCGGCCCCCGATGACTCATCAAATCGGTAAGGCTGATAAGAGTCTTGCGATCCTGATGCTTCGCGGCCTCAAGGACCCATCCAAATATCCCACACATTGCGATGCCTTGTCTGGGTGACAATCCGATGTTTGCCTACATATGCTCGTCGTGGAATCGCTACCCTTACGCTATCAATCAAACGATCAAGGCCAGAAGTCCGAAAAATTGGTTGCCCGTGGTGAGATCGCGGGCATCAGCGCGGGCCATCGCGTCGCCTCAATTCAAGTACGACAGCGCCTCACTTGGGGCTTGGTGAGTGTCTTAGATTGAATACCTTTTCATAAGCACTTAGAAGCTTTGGCGCCTCGTGGTCCCAAGCGAGCTCGCCATAGACTCTTTTCTGGCCGAATGCGCCCATACGATCACGCCGCGCTGGATCATCTAGAAGTTCCAGTATCTTGTCGCCGAACTCCGCGGTATTCGTATTCTGTACATACAGAGATGCCTCTCCAGCCGAAACGCGCCCTTCGGTGAGGTCAAATTGGACGATAGGCTTACCCAAGGCCATGTACTCCATGACCTTGTTCATCGTTGATTTGTCGTTCATCGTGTTAGGGCGGTCCGGATTTACGCAGACGTCTGCGGTCGAGATTATTGTGAACAGCGTGGCGTCATCAACACGGCCGGTGAATGTGACCAATTCATTCAACTCAAGGGCCGCGGCAAGTTTCTTGACCTCGTCCAATTCCGGCCCATTCCCGACAATGACGAATTGGACATCATTTCGATTTCTCTCCCCGCGGATGTGGTTGATTGACTGCAATAACAGATCAAGCCCCTCCTGCTTTCCAATAACCCCCAGATACGCGACTAGGAATTTCCGTCCCTTCTTCCAGACCGGGTTTGCTGGAAGTGATCGAACGCGCGCAAGATTTGGACCGGAACGCACAACGAACACACGATCCGGATTCATTCGCCCTCGTTCAAGGGCAATGCTACGATATGACTGGTTTGTTGCTATCGATACGTCAGCTAGTGCGAATGTAACACGCTCAAGCACGACCATGGCCCGCCAGAGAAGGCCACGACGTCCAAATTTTGCTTCGTAAAGCTCCGGGTTGATATCGTGCTGATCGAAGATAAACGACTTTCCGAATAGAAACTTGTGAAACGCACCAACTACGAAAATGAGATCCGGTGGGTTGCAAGCGTGGATTACGTCAAAGCCGCGCGTTGCGAGTATCTTCAAACTCAGCGCAAACTCCCAAAATAGTGCCGCGCTGTACTCGGCAAGATAGCCTAGCACCCCACGTCCTTCTTTCGGCAGCCAGTGGCGATAGACGGCAATCCCCTCGATCAGTTCAAACGAGGCCGTTGCCTGCGGTCCCTTGGAACAAATTATCGACACTTCATAACCGTGCTGCGCCAATGTGCTGGCTTCCGACCACACTCGGCGATCGAACGGTACTGGAAGATTCTCGACGATGATAAGCACGCGGCGGCGCGCTGAGCCATTCATCGCGGATTGGACAGCCGGCGCGGCGTCAACGAGTCCCGCAGAAGTAACGACGTCGGAACGAGCCAATTCGTACTGCTCGCTCGTAGCGCCGGTCGCCCCGGGTGGTTTCGCTACCCCGGCTTGATCAGGTTGGCTCGCAACACGATCGTCACGAAAGAGTGTTGACATCGATAACCCGCCTGGTGCGTAACGCCATTTGCCTCGCCCATCCTCTGGTATCGATGACAAGGTCGAACAGCTCCGACTCGGCGACCGATTTGGAGACTAGTAGCTTGCGGAGTGCAGGCAAATTGGAGAACGCATAGCCGAGATTCTGGCCTAACAATTTTGACGGTTCGACGTGAGGATCGTAGATCGACAAGCCGATATGCGACTGAAGGAATTTGCGAGCCAGGTCGATATTGGGACTCTCGCGAAGATCATCGCTGTCCTCTTTGAAAGAAAGCCCCAGCATAAGCACCTGGCCGCCAGCCCGAACTGCCTTCACGCAATTCTCAAAAAGAAAATTCTTATGCGCGTCATTCGACCTCAGAACCGAATCCACCAGATGGGTATGTGCCCCGACGTCGCTTGCGATGTATTGGAGCGCGCGAACGTCTTTCGGCAGGCATGAGCCGCCGAATGCGCCACCAGGCCTCAAATAGTTGGGCGAGATGTTGAGCTTCGTGTCAGAGATGAAGATCTCGTGAACTGTGATTGCGCTGATATTGAGCTTATCGCAAACGCGACCAACCTCGTTTGCAAACGCAATCTTTATTGCGTGAAACGCGTTGTCGACGAATTTTGTCATCTCTGCCGCACGATAAGTCGTATAGAAGACCGGCGCCTCGATCCTGGCATTCAACTCGTCAAGAGCCGCGCACCGTTCTCCGTTCTTCGTCCCAACCACGATCTTCGGTGGATGGAAGAAGTCTTCGATTGCGACAGATTCACGCAAGAATTCTGGGTTATAGACAAGCTCGATTAGATCCATCCTGCCTTTCAATGCATCCTCGAAAATCGGGAGCACCAGTTCCTCGATCGTACCGGGCCGCATCGTGGAGCGAAATACGATGGTCAACGGCGTCGCTCGAGCGAGCCCCAACTCCGCGATCTGATGGGAAACCTCCACGATAAAGCTCATATTGTGAGATCCGTCCGGCGCACTGGGCGTTCCCACACAGACTATGGCCATGACGCAACTGTCGAGATGCTGGCTCACATCCTTCGTTGCGCTCAGTAGACCCTTCCTAACCGCACGGGCCACGAGCTCATCGAGGCCGGGCTCCGTGATCGGCGACTTACCGGCATTGACGATCGCCACTTTTTCGTCGCTGACGTCAACGCCAATGACTTCGTGGCCATCCCTGGAGAGGCAGGCGGCGGCAGTCATGCCGACGTAACCCAGTCCAAACACCGCAATTTTCATGGCAATTCCATCATCTTCGCTCCCGGCGCACGATAGCCTTGGGGCATGCCGGGCAAGTGGGAGCAAAAGGGTTGCTGGCGGGGCTGAGTGGCTACCCAATCGTAAGTACTCCGGTAATGACCTCGTAGGCCGGCAGCTCGAACGAGCCCGACCACGAACTTGAGCGCGCATCGCGTGACAGCAGCCCCTGACGAGGGCGCTAAGGCGATCCAACCAGGGGCCATTTGCCGGATGCGTACTGTTACTCGGCCGCGGTCAGCAACACTGACCAGCGCGGCGCAGAGCATCAGGGTGGTCGATCCTCCGGCAACGACGACAAGCTCTGGCACCAGCGCGGGACCACCACGGGGACGTACGCGGGCAGCACGGGCGCAGGGACGCACGCCGTGGACGCCAGGCCGACAGGTAGCCGAAGCAGTCCGCCCAGCACCAGTAACTGGGTATGACCTCTAGTAGCTCGCTACTCATTTTCGCCCATAACGTCAGCCAATGGTTCGACAGCCATCCGGTCTTCGGCCCCGCGGTGAGCACGTTCAGCGAGGCGCTGCCGGGCTGGGGCGCGCCACGCCCAACGCCGGAGCGGCTGCCGATCCTATCGCAGGCATCGGCGCAAAGGCGTTCGCCATCTTCAATCAGATGACGCGGGCGACTTCGGCGGCGAGTCGTACTTCGCACACGCAACGACGGCATCGTCCGCGCGGTCCCAGCAGCAGATCCACTCCCTTACTAGGTCTCTGCACTAACCGGCCGACCAAGGCACGCGGATCGCGCTATTCTTTTCGGGGCGGTCGCGCCGCCGCGCTGCCGGAGCTTGAGGAAAACGTCCATTGGGCTACCTCTTAATAGGAGTCGTCCGGTCTGCCATTTGTCCGCGAGTATCGGCATCATGCAGGCACTGATCGCCGAGAGCTACGACAATGGCCAACAACCTGCTTTGTGTAGCCACCGCCCATCCTTCTGCGAGCAAAGACAACCGCAAGATCGAGGAGTCTCATGCGATAGACCGGTGGCTCGCGGCGCGGTTGCGACAGAGCGGCAGTCTTTCGGGGAGCGTGCACGTGGTTGCCGAACCGAGCTTGGCCACAACCCGGTCTCGCCAGCTGGATCTATTGACGTTCACCACGAGTAAGCTCACTAAAGGTGGTAAGGTGATGGAAAGGACCTTCGGTCTTCAGGCCGGTTGGGCAGCATTACGCGGGGATTGCCGAGGACGACTTCTCTATAGTACCGACACATTTCGGTATATTTGATGCGTACGCCCCAGAACACCCTTCGCCTGCTCGTGGCCACCCCCTTGGGCCCGCATGGGCGAGGAGGAATTGATCGCCTCACGGATCTCATCATTGATGCAATCGAACAACGCGGAGATCTCGGGGTCAAGGCCGTGCGGCTGGTAACCAGGGGACAGAAGAACATCTGTTGGGCACTTGTGGTCTTTGCACAAGCACTGGTCCAATTCGGTGTTGCCGCAAGCCGTGGTAAGGTTGACTTAATCCACATTCACCTCGCATGGCGCGGGAGTGCCTACCGCAAGCTCATTATCGCGGCCATAGCGCGCCGTCTTGGTATTCCCTATGTCGTTCATCTTCACGCCGGCCAGTTTGATCGGTTCTGGGCGGCATCCGGGAAATATCTGCGTCGAGGCATCAACCGATTGTTCGTGGATAGTGCGGCGATTATTGTGCTCGGCGACTATGGTGCGCGCGTCATACTCGATCGGCTTCCCACCATTCGGGATAAGATCACGATCCTTCCGAACGCAAGCACCTCACCCAGCCAGCCGATCCAGGGCCGATCGGACTTCGAGCGAGTTCGCATCACCTTCCTCGGCCGAATTGAGCCGGAAAAGGGCGTGCCACAGCTAGTTGATGCGCTCGGTAAACTCGCCTGCCGCGCCGACTGGACCGCGACAATCGCTGGAAGCGGAGAAGTACAGCAAACTCGCGACCAAGCTCAACGGCTCGGAATCGCCGATCGCGTGGACTTCCCGGGCTGGCTTGCCCCTTCAGAAACCGCCGCGCTGCTCCAGCAGACCGATATTCTCGCGCTCCCATCATTTGTAGAAACTCTCCCAATGGCAATCATCGAAGCCTTTGCTTACGGTGTAGCTGTGGTCGCAACACCTGTTGGAGCGGTTCCCGAAGTCATTGCTCACGAACGCAACGGGCTCCTCGTGCCTGTTGGGCACGTCGAGGCGCTTGCTAATGCACTCAGTCAATTGCTCGAAAATGGAGCGTTGAGGCGGCGTCTGGGCGACGCTGCCCGCCGCGACCATGCAGAGCGATATGAAATCAACACCTACATCACGCGCCTAGTGTCGATCTGGCGAAAAGCGGCACGATGTTGACTCATCAGAAATTCGAGGACACTGGTTGCCGGCAGAAAATGTGAGATGGCAGGCACCATACCGGCATCCCGCGCTCTGGCGCCGTGCCTGACTTGGTTCCAAGACTTTGCCATGGCGCTGTTAACATGCGTTCGGACACGATTGATGAAGGAGAACTAGCTTGATAGCCGCGCGGGTGATCATGCCATTCTTGATCACGTCATTCTCCGCAAATGCGGGTATTATTGGCAACGGACTCGCCAACCTCCCGATATTGTTGTTGCCCGGCATAAATAAGGCGAACAGCCAGCTGAGCAAGTCCGATGCCGCGACGCCACTCGGCTGGGAAACAGTAAGCGGCAGCGGTTGGTGGACCCCTGCGACCGGCAGATTGTCGGGCGGCGCCCACACGTTCAGTTCGGCGGACGCCACTTCCGGCAGTACAAGCCAGGGGTCGGCGCCCGTGGGCGTAACGGTCGTACCGAACATCACCTCGTTCTCGGGTGCCAATGGTGCCAACATCAGGATCGATGGGACCAGCGCGGGAGTCCAGAACGCGAACCAGCCGTGGAGCCTGACAAAGCCCGATAGCCACACGCTCCGATTTGAGGTCCGGCCCGGCGATCATTGGAGCACCGCCGGCTGGAGCGATCTCATAAACAATGGCGGGGCGGAGCGTTCTGAGGTTTCGTTTTCACCGAACTATGCACCAGGCACTCAGGTAAACGTATCTTACCAGCTTACGGTAGAACCCGGAGCAGCGAATACTGCAGCCTGGCTGCTCCTCAACCAAATGCACGCAACCACCCAAGGACCTCCTCCGTTCGCTGTTGAGATGGCTGGCGAACGTATGCAGGTCGTATTACGATATAAGACATCGGGCATGTCTTCCTACAAAGAGGTGGTGGCCTATCGCGATCCAAACCCCATTCAACGGGGGCACGCGTATGATATGAACGTTCAAATGAACTTCGACCCCAACGGAAACGGCTATCTCAATGTTTGGAGAGATGGCGTCCAGATTGTGAAGTATCAGGGCGCGATAGGAATGGCTGGAGCAAGTTACTATTGGAAGGCAGGCATCTATCGCGCGGCGGCCCCGGAAACAATAGTCGTGGATTACCGAGATCTGCAGATTACGACTCCGCCGATGCCATTTCCCCAACCGCACAGGTGATCGCCTCAACGGTGGCGAATGCATTGACGGTCGCTCTTCGGAGGACTTCGCCTGGTGCCCAGTCTACTCCCGGCCGAGCCAGGCGCCTAGAAGCATGATGTTTTTATACGGAAACATAGCCTGAGTTCCTGAGATAGTGGCACACTCTTCGCTTGAGAAGAGATCGAGGAGTTCGCCGACCCTTCGCCACATTGCCTCGACGTCTCGTGGCTCCGCGGCTCGGATCAGGTGCTTGAGCTTGGCGAAGAGCTGCTCAATCGGATTGAGATCGGGGCTGTAGGGCGGCAGGAAGAGCAGATGCGCTCCTGTGGCGCGGATGGCGTTGCGGGCGAGCTTGCCCTTGTGAACTGCCGAGAGGTTGTCGAGGATCGCGACCTTGCCCTTTGCCAGGGTCGGTGCCAGCACCTTCTCGACATAGAGCGTGAAGAGTTCGCCATTGATGGGACCGTCGATGACCCATGGCGCGCTGATGCGGTCGTAGCGCAGCGCCGCGATGAAGGTCAGCGTCTTCCAATGGCCGAAAGGCGCTGATGCTTCGAGACGCTGCCCGCTGGGCCCCGAGCTGCGCAGCGGTGCCATGTGGTCTTGATCCAAGTTTCGCGATAAAGACCAGGCCGCTCATTCGTGCCGCGAACGATACTTCCGAGTCAAACGAACTACTAACGCCAATGCAGGAAGCGCGAACCGACTTGGCTTACGGTCGCTTAGCTGACAGTGTCGTGTTATTACGGCGCTCACATAGGCCGCTTCATTAGCGAGATGCTCTTCACGCAGACCGCATGCCCCGGGAGTGCCATAGGGATAAGCAAGGTGCCGAACGGGCAATTGAAGCAAATCTCAAGGTAGTTGCGGTTAACCACCAACACTGCAGGGTCCGCGTTAAGGCGGCGGTGGGCACGTACACGATGAATGGAGCGTTGTTGCGCTCGAGGATTGGCGATCGCGCTGCTGAATCGTCTGTTCCATCACTTGGACACTAACAGGAACGACAGCTGGCGCTGAAAGACCCGATAATCCGATCACACACTCGTCGCGCTCGCGACTTTTCCGCCACATTGACCCATTCAATTTTGTCCGATTGTCAGGCGAATGGTGCATGTTTTCAGCGCCATACTGACGCGTACGTGTTGCCGCCGCATACGTATGTATAAAGTCACATTCTGAAATTTTTTTCGCCACACTTCCTAATTAGCCATCCGGCTGAGCAGTTGGGGGGCAAGTTCAAAACCCACTGCCCATTGAAATCCGTTCGCGGCGCCAAGCGCGTTGCGACCATGCGCTGTGTCACTCGCCATCGCGATACGCGGCACATGAACTCTGTTCGCTGTGCTACGCGCTGCGAACATGTGGTATGTCGCGCGTCATCGCATGCGCGGCAGTGGAATTCCCCGTCTTCAACGTTCAAAAGGATCACGGAATGGCTTCCGAACCAATCACCTCTTTCTCAAGTGCAAATGGCTCTCGCATAACAGTCGATGGATATGCCGCGGGCGTCCAGAACGCGAATAAGTCGTGGAGCCTGACGTCGCCCGATTCCCAAACGCTCCAATTTTCGGTCCACTCCGGCGATCATTGGAGCACCGCCAGCTGGAGCGATTCTACAGCGGAGCGTTCTGAGATTGCGCTTTCACCAAACTATGCGCAAGGCACTCAGGTAAACGTAGCTTACCAGCTAACCGTGCAGCCCGGCCCCGCAAATACTGCAAGCTGGCTTGTCCTCAACCAAATGAAGCAGTCCACCCTTGGCTCTCCTCCGTTCGCTGTTGAGATGGATGGCGAACATATGCAGGTCGTCTTACGGTATCAGGCCCCGGGCCAGTCGAGCGCAACAACGAAGACGGTCTATCGTGATCCAAACCCCATTCAACGGGGTCACGCTTACGATATGAACGTTCAGCTCAAGATGGACCCGAGCGGAAATGGCTATCTCAATGTTTGGAGAGATGGCGTCCAGATCGTGAACTATGACGGGGCGATCGGAATGGCTGGAGCATCTTACTATTGGAAGGAAGGCATCTACCGCGGAGGGGGGGCCCCGGAAACGTTTACGGCGAGTTTCAGCAATTTGGACATCTCGACCGGGGCAGCACCGGCACCGACGCAGCCGACCACGCCCACGTCGCCAACCACCCCGCCAAACCTGGCGCCTTCGGTGACGCAGGCATCCGCTTCACCGGGGACGGGAGTCGCAGATAACGGTGATACCATCACATTGACGCTCGGCTTCAGCGAGGCCGTGACGGTGACAGGCAGGCCGACGTTGTCGCTCAACGATGGCGGCACCGCCACCTATGTAGGTGGCTCGGGTACGAGCTCGCTCACCTTCAAAACGACTGTCGCACCGACCGACAAGGACACGTCGGCGCTCGCGATCACCGCGGTCAATCTTGCGAGCGGCGCCAGCATCAAGGATACGTCCGGCCTTGCGGCAAACCTCTCGGGCGCGGTGAAGACGTTCACGGGTCTGCAGATCGATGCGACACCAACGTCGCCGACGACCCCAACCACGCCGACCACGCCAACGACCCCAACCACGCCAACCGCCCCTACGTCATCTGTGACGAAGCCGGTCCTCACCATCGCGGATAACACGCTCTCGGTGACCGGCAGACGCGGTACGGTCGACCTGGGGGCCAAGGTGGCAACGACCGATCCCAACGATCGCGTGACCGTGAAAGTCACGGGGCTGCCGAGCTACGAGACGATCACCACGTCCGATGGTCGGACGTTCAGGGGAGATAACATCACCTTGACGGCTGCGCAGGTTAACAGCGGACTGGTGCTGCGCGAGTACTACCGTGGCGCGGCTCCTGAAGCTACGCTCACGCTGACCGCAAGTGCGAGGGACCCGGTCACCGGCGCTGTGGCGTCAGCCGCGCCGCAGACCATCACCGTGACGGATCCGCGACGTGCGGCTACGACGACCACAACGTCGTCGCAGACCACCACCACCGTGACGAATCCTTCGTCTTCGACCTCGACGAGTTCGGGCTTGCTGAGCCAAAGCTCTGCACAGCAGCCGCGCGTGGAACCCATCACGAGCACCGCGGCGCCCACCACACCGCAGCCGACCGCCGCGACGGATGCGACCGCCGCAAGCGCAGGGCTCCTGGCGAACCAGGGCTTTGCAATGCTGCGGGGGCAAATGGATTCGAGCACCAGCACTCTGGCGACCACCAGGCCGCAGGCGATCGTGACCGATCCTCAGCCCGCGACAGGTACGACCACGGCGTCCCTGGCAAGCCAGAGCTTCGCGCTGCTGAACCAGTATCTGGCCGGTAACATCGGCCGGGCCGATCAAGGGCAGATCGTGTCGGCCATATCGCAACCGACCGGTTTTGGGCAGGAAGCTATCCTGGCCAGACCGCAACGTTGATCCGCTTCCGCACCCAGGCGCTTCGGCGCCTGGGTGCGGCACCACCAAAGTTTGGGAATGCAGAGAAGGAACATCAAACGCGGCCGGTAGTCGCGAAGGGTTGAGTTAAAACATTATGGCGATACAGAATGGGAATGCCCACGCCGCAGACCACGGGCTTCGAGCCTTGGCTCTGTTCCTGCGCCTTCATGGCGTCAACGCCGAGCCCGAGCAGCTCCGCGATAGCTGTGGAAACAGCACGATAAATATCAGAGCGATGCTTCGCTGCGCGCGCGAATTCGGAGTCAAAGTCGGTTCGCGAACAACGCATTGGAAGCGACTTGCCAGCATCAAGCTGCCTGGAATCGCATCGCTGCGTGACGGCGGTTTTCTGCTTCTCGGCAAGGTCGACGCCAACGGAGCGCTCGTGCTGCGGCCAACCGCGTCGCGTCCGGAGCTGATGACGCGCGCGGAATTCGAGGAGATCTGGGACGGCCGTTTGATCCTCACTGGATCGCAAAATGTTGCCAATCGGTTGCTGCGTGTCGTTGCCGACGTGGCTGTCCGCGGACGTGAGCTGGTTGGAGGTGCCCGCGAGGCCTTGACCCGCGCCCGCGATACCATGATGCGTGCCCGCGATACAGCGTGCTTCGGCGAACGAAGCGATACGGCCGTCCAGCCGGCCAGAGCCGACTCCGGGGTTGTGAGCACCGAACCTGAATGCGACGACGAATCTGGGCTCGTGGCCGTGGCAATTCTGTTGCGTTGCCATGGCATTGCGGCCGACCCGGGCCAGATCCGGCATCGCATGGGCGCGGCGCGGCTCGGCGTTACCGAGATCCTGCGCTGTGCCAAGGAATTCGGGCTCAAGGCGCGGGCACAGAAGACGAGCTGGAGCAGACTTGCGGTCACTCCGCTGCCGGGAATCGCCCTGCTGCGCAACGGTGCCTTCCTGATTCTGGGCAAGGTCGTTGACGACAAGCTTCTTGTTCAGCGGCCATTGTCTCCGCAGCCCGAAGCAATGACGCAGGCCGAGCTCGAGGCGATCTGGGACGGCGACATCATACTGATGGCGCGACGCGCGTCCCTGACCGATCTCTCCCGCCGCTTCGATATCGGCTGGTTTGTCGGCGCGGTCCACAAATATCGCCGTCTTCTCGGCGAGGTGCTGGTCGCCTCGTTCTTCCTTCAGATCTTTGCCCTTATCTCACCGCTATTTTTCCAGGTGGTCATCGACAAGGTGCTCGTGCACCGAAGCATGAGTACGCTCGACGTTTTGATCATAGGCCTTGTCGCGCTGACTATCTTCGAGGCCGTTCTCGAAACGCTGCGCGTCTATCTGTTCTCGCACACCACGAATCGTATCGACGTCGAGCTCGGCGCCCGGCTGTTTCGTCACCTGATGGCATTGCCGATCGCATACTTCCAGGCCCGCCGGGTCGGCGATTCGGTCGCACGCGTCCGCGAGCTGGAGAATATCCGTCAGTTCCTGACGAGCTCGGCGCTCACGCTCGTCATCGATCTGCTGTTCACCGTCGTCTTCCTTGCGGTGATGTTCTACTACTCGACGACGTTGACGCTGATCGTTCTGGCGTCATTCCCGTTCTACATCGGCATTTCCGCGGGCGCTGCGCCACTGTTTCGCCGGCGCCTCGATGAGAAATTCAATCGAGGATCCGAGAACCAGGCCTTTCTGGTCGAAAGCGTCACCGGTGTCGAGACGCTGAAGGCCATGGCGGTCGAGCCGCAGATGCAGCGCCGATGGGAGGAGCAACTCGCCGGCTATGTGGCCGCGAGCTTCCGCGTGCTTAGCCTCAACAACACGGCGAGCCAGGCGGTCCAGATGATCAACAAGCTGGTCGTCGCGGCAACGCTTTACTTCGGCGCCAGACTTGTGATCGGCGGCGATCTCACCGTCGGAGAACTCGTTGCGTTCAACATGCTGGCCGGGCGTGTGAGCATGCCGGTGCTGCGTCTCGCCCAGATGTGGCAGGATTTCCACCAGGCCCGTCTTTCGATCGATCGCCTCGGTGACATCCTCAACACGATGCCGGAGCCGAGCTTTAGTCCGGGCCGTGCTGCACTGCCACCGATCCGCGGGCAGGTCACGTTCGAGCATGCGACGTTCCGCTATCGCATCGACGGTCCCGAGGTGCTGCACAACGTCTCATTCAACGTCCAGCCCGGCCAAGTCATCGGCATCGTTGGCTCGTCGGGCTCGGGCAAGAGCACCATCACCAAGCTGGTCCAGCGCCTCTACGTGCCGGAGAGTGGACGGGTGCTGATCGACGGCGTCGATCTCGCGATGGTCGATTTGACCTGGCTGCGACGCCAGATTGGCGTCGTCCTGCAGGAGAACGTGCTGTTCAATCGTTCCATCCGCGAGAACATCGCCCTGGCCGATCCGACCTTGCCGATGGAGCGCGTCATCGAGGCGGCCTCGCTCGCCGGCGCCCACGACTTCATACTGGAACTGCCCGAAGGGTACGACACCGTCGTCGGCGAACGCGGCAGCAGCCTGTCCGGCGGGCAACGCCAGCGTGTCGCGATCGCGCGCGCGCTGATTACCGATCCGCGCATCCTCATCCTCGACGAGGCCACCAGCGCGCTCGACTACGAAAGCGAGCGTGCCATTCAGCAAAACATGAAGCGAATTGCCGCCGGCCGGACCGTGTTCGTCATCGCGCACCGGCTCTCGACCGTGCGCAATGCGAACCGGATCATCACGCTCGAGCATGGCCGCATCGTCGAGGACGGCAGCCATGATGAGCTGATCCGCTCGAACGGGCGATACGCAAACCTCCATTATCTGCAGGCCGGTATCCATGACGTCCGCTAGCCGAAATATCGTCCCGTTTCCGAGAAACCCGGCTCCCCCGGCTCGCCGCCGCGAACACGAAATCGCGTTCCTGCCGGCGGCGCTCGAGGTCACTGAAACGCCGCCGTCGCCGATCGGGCGCGCGATCGGCGCGAGCATTATCGCGATCTTCTGCATCGCGCTGGCGTGGGCGTCGCTCGGCAGTGTCGATATTGTCGCTTCGGCAACCGGCAAGATCGTACCGGGCGGGCGCACCAAGCTGATCCAGCCGTTCGAGACGGGCGTCGTCCGCGCCATCCACGTCCGCGACGGGCAGACCGTAAAAGCTGGCGACGTTCTTATCGAACTCGATCCGACGATGACGGAAGCCGACAACGAACGCCAGAAGAGCGATCTTGTCGCGGCAGAACTCGACGTCGCCCGGCTGCGCGCCGCGCTTGCGGAAGATCCGCTCGCCGCCTTCCGGCCGCCGCAGAGCGCAAGTGCCGCGGAGATCGAGATGCATCGTCAGTTCCTGATCAGCCAGCGCGCCGAACAGAATGCCAAGCTTGCCGAAATCGAACGCCAGCTGGGCCAGAAGGAAGCGGAGCGAGCGACCACTTCGGCGAGCGTCGCGAAGCTGCAGGCGACGATACCGGTGCTGCAGGAGCGCGTGGACATCCGCAAGACTCTGGTCGACAAGGCACTGGCCTCGAAGGTCGTCTATCTCTCCGAATACCAGGAGCTGGTCGGCCTTCAGCAGGACCTCGTCCTGCAGCAGAGCCGGCTGCGCGAAGCCGATGCAGCCACGGCGTTGCTGAAGGAAACCAGGGAAAGGACCGCCGCAGAGTATCGGCGCTCGACCTATGACGCACTCGCGAAAGCCGAGCAGAAAACTGCGAGCGCTGCGCAGGAGGTGATCAAGGCAGAACGGCGCACAAAACTCCAGCGTTTGGCCGCGCCCGTCGATGGCGTCGTACAGCAGCTCGCCATTCATACCGTGGGAGGCGTGGTGACACCTGCTCAGGCGCTCGCCGTGGTGGTTCCGAGCGAGAGCCAGCTCGAGATCGAGGCCATGCTTTCCAACCGCGACATCGGATTCGTGCATCCGGGACAAAAAGCGGAGATCAAGATCGATACATTTAACTTCACGCGCTATGGGCTTCTTCATGGCGAAGTGCTCAGCGTTTCGTCTGACGCTATCACCCGCGACAGGCAACAGGGCACTTCGAATGATCGGGCTATGGGCGCAGCGACGAACAGCAGCGAGCCGAAAGGTCAGGAGCTAGAATATGCCGCTCGTATCTCGCTCGACCGCGCGGCCATGCAGGTAGAGGAGAAACTCGTCAAGCTTGGGCCCGGAATGGCCGTGACGGTTGAGATCAAGACAGGCTCGCGAACCATAATCAGCTACCTGCTCTCGCCGCTGGCGCGATACAAGCAGGAGTCTTTGCGGGAGCGGTAGATGAAACTCAACGCCAGCGATGAGCATTTGCGGCTAGCTGGAGATCCGCCATGGCTCGTTAACCGACGTGGCTGTCTCCATTCTCCGCTACCGTGCGTCGGGCCGAGTTACGAGCCGCCGACTCTTCATCTTTTGTCGAAGCGGTCGGGTCACTATTCATCACGAGCCAATGCCTCGTTCGTCGCTTTAGGTAGGACCACCCCCTCCCCTGCAACTCCATCACCCGCACCACGCCTATTTTCACCACCTCAGCCTAGGGGGATGATCGCGATGTCCTTGTTCTCGGCCTTATGCATTTTTCTCGGCCGATTTCGGTCCAGAACTCGGCTTCGGGAAGGCGATGGATCGGCCGCTTCCGACTTCTGAACATCGGTGCCCGACATATCGAGACGGTCAAGAATCGGCGAACTTGCCTCCTTGTGCTTCCTAGCCGAAAGATCGCTTCAGCGCGAAGGGTGCCGGGGACCTGCCGCGGAACGCCTTCCCCACTTCGGCCGGGACTCGTCGGAAAACTCCGCCCGATCAGGGCAGGCCGCGGCGCACCCGAAAGTGGTAGCCATCACGCCCTGGAGCGGCCCGCGACGTAGTCCGTCTGGAAACTTCACTTTCGGCCCCTCGCAACCGAAGCTCGACGCGCGCAGGATGACAGCTTGCGCAGGGTACATGGCGCGGCGACCGCCATCTTTCCGCCACATCGGTCGCATCCGGGGCGGCCGAACGAAGGATTACGTTGATGTGGTCAACAACGACGTCCGGCGCCACCATCCACCACCTGCGGCCGTTCGCATACCGTCCGGGGTCGCCTGACATCGCCTCCTGTCATGGTAGGGCCATCGAAGTCGGCGTCGAGCCCCTGCGCGACGTCGTGGGACTCGAGACGGCGTGGAAGGCTCTCGAAGAACGCGCGACCCATTCATTCTTTTTGTCGTGGCTCTGGATCGGAACGTGGCTGCGGCAACTGCCGAAGCGCGCCAAGCCGCACGTTCTGATCGCCCGGGACTGCGGCAGGATCGTCGGGCTGGCGATCGTCTGCCCGCGGGGGACTTGGCGCCTCGGGCCCAGATCGCGGACGCGCTGGCTGCTCCACGAGACCGGAGATGCCAGCTTCGACCGGCTGTACATCGAGTATAACGGGATCCTCGTCGACCGCTCGATGGCCGAGTCCGTCACGGCGGCATGCCTTGAGACTTTGGTCCGCCGCCTGCGTCGAGCCGATCAGTTGGTACTGTCCGGAATCGAACCAACCCTTGACATCGCCGCTTGCCGCGCCGCCGGCGGCGCCGGACTTCTCGCCGACCTCAAAGGGACGGAAACCGCGCACTGGATCGACTTCGCCAAACTGCGCCTGAGCGGCAAGGACTACCGCGCCGCACTGGGCCGCAACACCCGGCAAGCCGTGAGCCGCGCCATGCGGCTCTACGCCGAGCGCGGCCCGGTCGAGCACCGGATCATGGAGACGCCGTCGGAGGCGCTGGCCGCCTTCGATCTTCTCGCCGGCTTCCACCAGGCGCGGTGGGGACGCAGGGGCGCCTTCGCCAATCCGGGTTTCTGCCCGTTCCACGAGGATCTGATCGCGCGCGGGGTACCCGCCGGCGCCGTCCGGATGTCCCGCACGCTGGCCGGCGACCGGACCATCGGCGTTCTGTACAACTTCGTGCATGACGGCCAGGTCGTGAACTACCAGAGCGGCTTCCTCTACGAAAGGGATCCCCGACTCAAGCCCGGACTCGTCAGCCACGTGCTGTCGGTCGAGGACAGCATCGCGCGCGGCGAGCGCAGCTACGATTTCATGGCTGGATCGGCCGGCCACAAGTCGCGCCTCGCCAACGCGCAGCGTTCCTTGAAATGGATCGTGGTCAGCCGCGATACCCTCGAACGCCGCGTCGAGACGACGCTCCGGCGTGCCAGCCGCGCGCTCGGCGCACTTCGGCAGCGGGCCGATTGAGACACCTCGAGGGAGTACCAAGCAATAAAGGGGAGCAATTCTTTCGCGATCGCTCTAAGACGCATTCGGGGGACTTGGGAGCGCAATCGGAGAACGAACTAGCCTTCTCTGTCGAGTTGTGCATCCAGATATTCCACGTCACGCTTCAGTTCATGCAGGACGGTGCGTCTGGAAATTCCAAACCGTTTGGCAATGGCTTGATGGGTCACCCCTCAAGCCGAGAGGCAATGAGTATCACACGCGGCCGATGGGGCAATTCGCGAATCGCCCCTTCAACGATCTGAAGCCCGAGCCATGCCTGTAACTCCAAACCGGATCAGGAGGGTCTCCGCCGGCTCCGAGCCCCGAGCACGGCATCGGTGTCGGACCGGCGCGCGCGATTGCCTTCTGCGCGCAAGCGATCGGGCGCAATATTGATAGCAACGCGCAAATACGCTGAAGGACGTTCGATCGAGCCGACATATCCCGGCCGATGCAACCGAAGCCATGTCTAGTGCAGGCTCTCGCTAGGCAAGTTCCTCAAAGCCCAACCGCCGCGTCTGCTTGGCCTTGAGCTCCGTGTATCTCTCAGTGAGCAGATCACGTAACAATGCCCACGTCGTTTCTGCCATGATCGATAGCCCTCGCCTGTCGAAATGAAGAACTCGAGTTCGCCCGCCCCGCCGGCTTGCTCTGCGCCAGGGTTCATGGCGTTGCGCGAGCCGAGCCCTGTCGAGCCGCCGTGGAACAGGCGGCCACCTTGGTAAGCGACGCGGAGAGGCCGATTCTGCTGGTTGGAGGAGAGTGTCGCACGGCGGAATTTCGCGAGAATCTGGTCGCGCTGAGCGAGCACTGGAATGTGCCGGTCGCAGTCACCACCAAGATGCAAGATCAGTATCCGAACGATCGCCGGCGCTGGATTGGCACCTTGGCTTCTTCATGTCGCCAGCTCAAGTCGGGCTCTTTGAGCGAGCGGATCTGATCGTTGCGCTCGGAACTCGGCTCGGCGATTTGTCTCCCTGGGATTTCGGTTTCCGCGACAATCTCCGAGTTCTCAGCCTCTGGTTCACGTCTACCCCGACCCGAGTGCGATCGGGACTCACTTCCATCCGGATCTCCGATCGTGGCATCGGCGCATCCCTCCTTAAGATCCTGGCTCGAGTTACCGGTCGTCCTACGCGAGCGCGGTGTGTGGATCGAAGCCTTGGCGAAAGCCGTGAAGCGGTACACGCGTGGCTTCAGCAGCGTATCCCCGGCGCTGATGTCCTTGGCCATGCGGTTGCGGCCGTCGCCAAACTTTTCAGCGCAGATGGTATCGTGACGACCGACTCCGGCGACTTCGCCGCCTGGGTAGACCGGATTTTCTGCTTCCAGCGATCAGCTCGACTGCTCGGCTCCGCCTGCGGCGCGATGGGCAGTGGTGTTCCTTCTGCTTTGAGCGCAGGCCTTCGTTATCCGGATCGTCAGGTGATCGCGTTTTGCGGCGACGGCGGCTTCCTGATGATTGGGAACGAGTTGGCGACTGCCGTGGCTCGCCGGCTCAATATCAAGATCGTGATCTCCAACAACCAGTCATACGGCACCATTCGTTCGCATCAGGAGAGAGCATTTCCGAAACGTCTTTGGGGTACGGACCTGTCCAACCCCGATTTTGCAGCCCTTGCCCGCGCATTCGGCGCGCAGGGCTACACGATCACGAACGCGGCGCAGGCAGCCGAGGTTGTCGCCGAAGCAATCTCGGCGAACGGTCCCGTTGTGATCGAACTCCGATCTGATGTGCGCCAAACAATCGATCGATCCCTCGTTGCCGCACCTGGCTGATGCCGCAGAGTGCCTGATTGTGTGAATTCCCAAGAGTGGAGCAATAAAGGCGGCAGCGCGCCTGGAGTCTACGGCTTTGGTGCGCCCTTACTCAACCTGATCTCAAGAACGCCTTATCCTCAGCACCAGTCGGCAGGGGGTAGCTTGCAAGTTGGACACGGCGTGAGGTGCCTCTTTGGAGGTAACCCGCATTGAGCGACCTGTTGGGCACGGCGCTCAGCTACTTACTGGCTAAGTGGCTTCTTCTTTCCTTTTGCGATAAGTTTTATGGCTTCCGGAAGAATAACAGCCGCTGCTAGCGCCATCGGGACTGTTTTGAAGCCGTGCATCCTTATTCAATCCATGGAGTCATCGACGCCGCTTGCGCTAATTGAAACCGGCCATTGCAATGTGGATCTCAAGCCGTCGCCGATCGAGCCATCCTGACGTGCTGTCGACCAGCGCATGCGGAACTACCACGACCTTTATCTGGTCCTGCACCGAGGGCAAGTTCAACTGGTACTACGATGTCGACGAGACCATCATGATAGTCGAAGGATCGATCGTGCTCGAGAGCGAGGGCATGCCGCCGAGGCGCTATGGCGTCGGTGACGTGATATTGTTCCGCGACGGTGCGCACCCAAATGGCATGTGGAGCGCTATGTGAAGAAGATCGCCTTCTTCTGCCAGACTCTTCGGTTCGGACTAGGCTACGCCTGTTCGCGCCATCAACAAGCTCAAGCGGATGTTCCCCATCCCTCCGCGCCCCGACGGGACCCTACCCCACTTCATGATCTTATGGGCAAGCCTGCTCGCGACCACTTTTCGAAGCCCCGCGAAACACACAACGTGAACTGATGTCTCTAATGCCTTGCTGTCCGATTTGGGAGCCATTGTCTGAATGTCATCTTGCTCTACCAAAGTCGTGCTACTTATCGATGGCCCCAATCTTTATGCGGCCAGCAAGACGCTTGGTTTCGATGTGGATTACAAGCGACTGCTCAAGGAGTTCCAAAGTCGCGGCACGGTACTTCGCGCGTTCTACTACAACGCGATCATCGAGGATCAGGAATATTCATCGATCCGGCCCTTGATCGATTGGCTCGACTACAACGGCTATACTGTGGCGACCAAAACGATGAGGGAGTTCACCGACACCAGCGGCCATCGCAAGATGAAGGGCAGCATGGGCATCAAACTCGCTGTTGATGCCATGGAGCTTGCCGAGCATATCGATCAGATGATTCTGTTCTCAGGTGACGGCGACTTCCGCCCATTGGTGGAGGCGATCCAACGTCGAGGAGTCCGCGTCACCGTCGTCTCAACCATTGCCACCCATCCTCCGATGATCGCCGATGAACTTCGGCGTCAGGCCGACGCTTTCATCGACCTCGTGGATTTGAAACCCAAGCTTGGCCGTGACCCGTCCGAGCGGCCAACCTCGCGCGAGGCGCGCCATCCCGTGTTATCCTTGCAACGCGACCACCACGGCTGACAACATCATTTAATTAAGTCTGAATTCCAGACGGCGGCAACTCGCGGGTGACGGACGACTGATGGCGAGTGTGAGACGGCAGGACGCACGTTCGACAGCCCAGCTGAACCTGCGCTTCTACAACTCGCAATCCAGCAGGCGATACGCATGGTCATGGCCCAGAAGGTCGTCGATGGCGCGAATATAGATGTAGAGATAAATTTCACAATCACAGTTAGCCATCTGCGCAAAAAGTCTGATTTGCGATTCAAGCTGATTTGGGTTGTCCAGTCTGCTCCCCAAAAGTAAACAGCTTTCCTTTCACCCCCAAATCAGTGGCTCTTTCCGCCCTGTCCCGCCTCGACAAGAGGGCCTTATCGCGGTCGTCACGAACGCGACGCGGGATGCGGTAGACGCGAGGGCGCCGGCGCACAGGGTGGTTGCATGGTGAGCCAAAACCTCATGAGCGGCAAAAGGGGAGCCTGCCCCAAACTGATAAGCTTTCGCTTCTTTGCTTATCAGTCGACCAACTGACTCCGTTTGCCGATTTTCCTATCAGTTAGCGAACTGATCCATTGGCATCTTGCTTGGCAGTTGACCCCACGTTGACTTCCGTCAGACAGATCGTTTCTCAGCTTTTAGTCCAACACCGGCCATTGAACCCGTTGCAAAAATTGACGGCTACACAAAGGACTTTCGACGCGGCATTCCCTCCCAAGATGATCGAGATCATGACCACCGCGTTCGAAGCTGCTGTATCAACACTGCGCGAACCCAGCACCTCACAATTATTGCAGAATCCATCCTGCGGACGGCCAACGCCGGCATCCTCCGGAGAAATGATAAAGCGGAAATGGTGCCGATCATCCTCGCAGCGCTCGGCGAAGGCGCCCTCATCCGCTGCACCGGACCTCGCGTCGAACATCCTGGCGTCCACTCCGTCCGAGTCACGCCTTCTCGCTTCAGATAGGCGATGTGCTTGGGCAGTGGCGCCGAGCGAAATCGCTTGCCATGATGGCGGACCACGCGCGCCTTCATCACCACACGTCGCGATGTCGATCGCGCGATAAGGCGAGCGCAGCGCGTCGACCCCGCCCGAAGCGGGACCGGCTCGCGCCGCCCTTGCCGCTACCGAAACTCTCGCCGACATGTCCGGCCTTCTTCGCCGCCCGCATCACCTGGCCGACAAAACTCTTCGGACGCGAGGAGCCGCGCCCGCTGTCGCGACGTTATCGCGCTGGCTCATGGCGGCCTCACCGCAGACTTGCGAAGACCGACGGCCCTCGACGCGTTGATTTCCTTGCGATTTCGCGACGAAGGGACGGCATGACCTTTCTTACCGCTTCTCAAAACCTTAACTCCTCCAACCATATGCGCCCGACTGAAGGCGGCGCTTTTACCTTGCCGTCCGTGGCTCGTTTGATCGCGCTCCCTCTCCTCACGGTTAGACGTGCGAAAAAGTCCCGACAGCACGCGATTTAACTACCATTCTACCAATGTACTAACGGTAGGCTGTTGGCGACCTGCTTGCGCATCGGTCAACTGGTCGACTTCGCCGGTCACGCGATGCCGCGGCCCTGCTAGCTCTGGCCGGGAGGGAGGAATGCGGCTGCATCCGATGGGTTAGAGGCGCATACATTTGAGAGCGTAAGCAACACACGGTTAGTTCTCTCCATCCAGATCGGCAGCGCCCGGGCGATGATTGCAGAGGCTGGGATAGGTCCGAAGTAGCGGCCGTCCAGCGAATCCGACGATTGCCAATTCATGAGGAAGACGTCATCTCGCGCGACGACGCGGCAGCCCTGCCAGACCGGGAGCGGACGGCCACGCCTGTCGCGATCGCGCGCCTCGCCACGTCCAATTCCATCGACGGTAATGGTGAGGCCATTCCTGCAAACCGTTTGCCCGGCGAGTGCGAGGACGCGCTTCAGCATTGGCACGCCGCGCGGCAGATAGCTGCCCTCCGCAAGGAACGCAGAAAGCGGCTCCGGCGGCAGGACTGCAACAAGATCGGTGACAAACAGCGTGTCGACGGGCTGCAGGCGATAGAGCCCCAGGGGGCACTCTCTGACGTGTTCCAGACGTACAGGGGAACGGGCTTCGCGCAGATCACCGACATCAGCAGGGCGACCGAGCCGAACGTTGTCAGGAGTGTCGTCAACCGGTGCTTCATGGCGCGATCTTCCGGCGTTGAAGCCAGATCTGATGCCGCGACCGCGTATAGGGCCTCGGCGCCTCTCCGACGGACAGGCGGTTGTGTGCGTGATGCCAGTAATCAGGCGCTGCGTCGGCAACATTGATGCCGAGCGCTTCGACGGCCTCAATCAACTGCAGCACCCTCTGGACTTTCGGCCAGCCGGAGAGCCGAAGCAAAATGTCGCCGCCGGGACGAACATAGGGCACGGTCGCACAGCGCTGGCCTGGCGCAACGCCTCGCAAAACGTCGATCTTCGAAACAACGGTTCCGTAGTCGCTGGATTGTCCAGCGCACGAAAGCGAAGATGCTCCCCGGTGCAAATGAGACGACACGGCGTCGTCGGTCCAGTATCTGTTCGGCCGCTACCCGGCCGAACCGAATCCAGTTCTCGATCCGCTTCTCAAGCCACAACAGTTCGACATGTGTGAGGTCGCTCATGCAGCTCCTCCGCAGTCATGGAGGATTTCGATCGTGAACAAGTCGGCATGCCCGATGGCAACGCATATTCCGCATCCAAGGCACGCGATCCTGAGCAGGAGCGCGTCATCCAGCACACCGGCATAAAACCAGTCCGGCAGGATCAGCTCCAATCCGCGGGGCCGGCCGTGGGCGTCGGCGGTCTCTTTCCATTCATTGATCCAGGAGAATCGGTGCTGCCGCCGATCGGTCGATTGACGGATCGACGTCATGACAGTGGTTCGATTGCAGCCGGTCGAGTGCGGCCTTGAGACGGTCCAGTCCCGAACGCTGGTGCCGCGACCAATGAAGGTCAGAATCTCATACGGCGTTGCCGCCATCAGGCGGGAGGTCTTCAATCCGCCGTCGCGGGCCTCGACAATCTGCGACGCCGCCCAGATCAAGATGTCAGTGTCCCAGATGGTAGCCATGCCATGCTCGGGCACGGCTTCGACGCGAATGGCAGTCTT
The DNA here is from genome assembly GCF_023073815.1 of Bradyrhizobium sp. 157. Lineage (NCBI taxonomy): Bacteria > Pseudomonadati > Pseudomonadota > Alphaproteobacteria > Hyphomicrobiales > Nitrobacteraceae > Bradyrhizobium > Bradyrhizobium sp. 157. Next base: position 123,379 of record NZ_JADPKF010000021.1, read on the forward strand.
GCCGGCGCGGAAGTCGATGGGAACGACTCGCCTGGATTTAGCGAGGGAGAAAAACGGATAGGCCATCAAATCCTGCGCATCGCGTGGCGCGAGATCGCCAGACAGCGCCCGGAAGAGACTTAGCTGTTCCCGTTCAGAAATGTGTCTGCGTCGCATCGAGATAATCCCCCAGCGACGTTCAGCGACACGGCCGGCCGGCATACGGTATGGGCGCATGCCGCTTAGCCGGCAGCACGGTGCCTGCGCCGGGATCAGAGGTCGAAGTCTTGGCGCCGCGATCGGCCCAGGCTTTCAGGTCTTCCAGCGCATAGACGACGCGTCCGCCGAGCTTCCGATAGGCGGGACCCGTGCCGTAGGTTCGGTGCTTTTCCAGGGTCCGCCCGTCAGTCCTTAAATACCAAGCCGCAGTACGCCATGCGGAGAGGAAGGGCGCTTGGCCAAATCCCATCTGGTCCGGCAGAGTCTCGGCGACGGCAAACAGCGCCGGCAGGAAGGCGTCGCACGCTTCGACCGGGAGCTTCTTGGCTACCGCTGCCTCGTCGAGCCGATCGAGCAATTCAGGTAGGAGGTCTCGTTCGGCGAACTGCGCGAAAGCGTTCTCGACCAGATTACCAACGAAGTCCAAGAGTTCAGAGTCCGAAATACGGCCGTCAGGTACACGAAGGGCAAAGTACCTTTCGAAGTATTTGCTCGCCGCGATCGCTCGGAAGATCAAGTCTCTTCCCAGCTGCTACCGTACCAGGAGCCGCCAAAAGCCCAGCCCACGATCGGGAACATCTGCGAAACCACGTACCGAACAAATTCCCTTCGCTCTGGCGCCGCGTCAGCAATGACCGCCTTTGACGCGTTCCTTGTCCGCGTCCTTCCGCGCGCGACTTGTCCCGGTCAATAGAGCTTTGCTGCGTCCGATGGCGGCGTAGACATCCGGTTCGAAGAGGCGTAGCGTTTCGAGCGCGATGGTCTCGATGATGTTGGTCTCTAGCACTCGCTTCCCGCTATGAAGCGAAAGTTGCACCTCGGCTCCGCCAATATAGCGCTTCGCGTCGCGCAGATTCCGGAAGAAGTGCCGGAGTCCCCCCACCCATATATTTCCCCACCGCGTCTGATCGAATTTTCTGTCCTCGGGCAGCGACTTAGTGATCTTTTCGAGTTCAGCAAGCACGATCCTGCCGACACGGTCGCCTTCGACTACAGGCACGTCGAATGCAGCCTGCACGATCTTCTCAAGATATTGCTTGCCTTCTTCACCAAAGGCACGCTCGACAATGTTGCGTTGGTAGAGGAGCAGATAGGTCAATCCCGGAAAATTCGCGTTCGCCTTGACGTGCCTAATGACCGTCCTGATCTGCTCGTCTTTCAAGCGATCGATGTCATCGATCACGACAAGGATGTTTCGCGGCATGTCCTTGAGGCGCTGCTCCAGATCGAAGCGAGCGACGTCCACCGGTCGTCCATCCTCTCTATCTCTGCCGAGAAATTCGGCGAGCTTACTAAGGGATCAAGACAACGCCGGCGAGAACGAGAATAGTCGTCGAAAGGACTTTAGCTGAAGCGTCGAGCCAGACGACGCCCCCAGCAATTAGAAACCCGATGCCCCCAAACCACGCAGCAGCACCGGAAACCCTATTGCCGGCATTCTTTAATCTCTGTGAGACACTTTCTAGAGTTTCGGCGTACCGACGAAATTCGTGTGCTCGCCGACGTGCCGATAGAGACTTCTCACCATCACCAAGCGCCACTGCGATTTCGCGGAAGAACGCGCGCAATCGCTTAGTCGGTTCCCCATTGCCAAGGATTGAACGTCACTACCTGCATCTTGGTCTCACCGGGCGGTATCAGCGCCTCGATGGCGAGATTCTTTATGGAAGTCTTCCCCGAGCCCCATTCTCCACGCAGTGCAATGACCAGGCTTTCGCTGCCTCGATGCCTATAGAGAATACGCGCGAGAGCACATGCAAAGTCACCCCTACCGAGCAGGTTCTCTGACGCGCTCGTAATCGGAGCATCCGCCGATAAGGCGCCTGCCCGAAGCGGCTGCCGCTCAATGCTCCGCCATTTTCGCCAGGACGCCTTGAGACGTTCGAGAAGTCTTGTCATCGCTTCGTCATTTCCCGTTGAATTTCACTTCCTCGATAGTAAAGGGACAAGGCTTACCGGCGAGAAATCTGGGCAAACTTTATCCACCAACGTCTGATCCGGCCTAACCTTCTGCTTTACGAATTTCGAATTGATCGCAGTTGACCTAAGGACTCAGCCTCTGCGAGAGCTACCCCCTCGGAAAGCAAGCGTTCCTTACGATAGGTGCCACCTTTGCCGACGCAGTAGCGCAGGACGTATCTCACCAGGGCATCAAAAGCGTCGCCTCGCTGTGGAAGGTCTTGATCCCGCGCGAGACGTCACTATCGATTGCCTGTAGAAGATCTTGACCGCAGAACAATTCCTTATAGAACGCCGCTGTATTGCCCTTAAGAAAGCCGACGTTCGTCTTGTCCACAGGAAGCATGAAATACCTTGGTAACAGGTGCCTGCTTAATCGCATGCAGAGCGAAGCTAGCTGAGGCGATCACGCAGGTGTTGTTCCTAGTTGCTACATTCACCGCTCTCATCTTCGTCGCGAAGTTATCCCACGACATGAACTCGCCTGTACGGGAAGCGGTCGGCGGCACGAGCCGGGCCTCTGGAACGAGATCCGGGCGGCGTCGGTAGACGGCTAGTCGGCACCGGCGTGCGCCGGGCGGTGGACGCGCCTGTATGCCACCGCTATCGAAGTTCTGGACTTCGCTGCCAGAAGGCGCGTTTCCGCCGACGACAGACCTAGCTCGGCGCTGCTAGAGACAGCATCTCGGCCCAGGCGATTAGACGCCTCATGCTCATCCAGCGAGAACCGGCAGAGGCTATCAAACTTCCGTCTCGCGACCACTAATCGGTCCGCATACCCATCCACATTGTATTCAGGAAGCTTACCACAATCCGACTTTAGCGCGAACGGTCTCTTATTGCATAACATCGGTCGTCGAGATCACCGTGAGCTCGGTAGCTACGCAGTATCTTGTGAGAGTTTACCCTTGAATCCAATCGGCGCGTAGCCTTGCCAGCCGAGCTAAGCAAACCCAGTCGATGGAGCAAGCGGAGCATCCCCGTCTATTCAATACCCGTCCGATTTCCGCTCAAATCTAGCCGAATACCCGACGGAGATGTTCTCACCCTGTTCGCTGCAGCCCTTCATGGTCTTGCATACGGTGATTCAGCTCTCGCAGCCAACTATGGTGACTATCAGCCCGATGTGTCCGAAACATCGGCGCCTATGGGGAAGCTCAGGCTCGAGCGGCTGATTTCATGGACCATAGGAGAAGCGCAATGCCGCGGCGTCCGGCTAAGGTCACACAAGCAGATATTGCCCGCGCGATCCGCGCCGCTAAGGAAGCTGGCGCGAGCGCGGTTACGGTCGATGCAGAGGGCGTTATTCGAATCGCGCTGACGTCGAACGCCGCGCCAATCAAAGCCATAAATCGTCGTGACGAAATATGGACCCCGTCAGAGGCATTGCAGCGATACCTGAAAAGCACCGAAAGCGGGTGAAACGCACCTTACGCAATTGATGCGGAGTCACCGCACCGTTAGACTCCAAGCATTGGTCCCCGGAGAAAGCCAATGCTTGAGCCAGAAAAACGCGATCCCCGCGCACCCGGGGATACGCGAATGTATCTCTACTTTGACTATTCCCCGCTCGGCGCGCTGCGCTGGTACGTGAAGGTAAGCCGCAAGGGGCGCCGGATCGGCATCAGAGAGGAATACGGGACCAAAGCGTTCGACGCCGCCTACGACGCGGCGGTCACGGCGCTGGGGGGAGTCATGCGTAAACGCCGTAGCGCGCCCGATCCGCTGGTGCAGCCCGAACGCCGCTATGTGCAGGCTGATCGCTCGCAGCGTGGGCAGACGCGCTATTATGTTCAGCTCCGCAACGGACTACCGAAGATCAGGATCAAGGCCGAGCTCGGCACAAAAGACTTCGACGAAGAGTGCGATGCAACCATCGCCTCGCAGATCGCACTCTACGGCGACGCGTCCGATCACATCAACGCACAAAAGCAGCGCAACGAACCACGCGGCGAACTTCCCAGCGAGCCGCCGACGCCTCATACGCTGCGCTGGTATTGGACCCTCTACAAACAGAGCGACCACTGGCTTGGCGATCTCCGCGTCGGCCAAAAAGGGCTTTCGGAATCGACCCGGCTGCAGCGCACCGGACTGATCGAGAGCCTGCTGCCCGAAAATGGCGAGAAGCCGTTCGCAGTGTTAACACGCAAAGTCATCAAGGCGGAAATGAAGGCGCGCACTCCGTCACAGGCAGGCAACCTACTGTCGGCGTTGCGTGGCATGATCCGCTGGATGATCGAAGAAGGCCATCTCGATGAGGACGATGACCCAACGATTGGGTTGAAATCCGGCAAGGCCAAGGCGAGCCGTGAGACCGGTGGCTTTCTGCCCTGGACCGAGAACGACATGGCGCTCTATCGTGCGAAGTGGCCCCTTGGCACAGAAGCACGGCTGATGTTCGACATTCTGCACTACACCTTTCTGCGACTGGGCGATGCCCATCGGTTCGGGCCGCCGCATCTGCGGCAAATCATGCGCAAGATGGCGGTGCAAATTGCAACCGAAAAGAGCCGCGGCAACACCACTGTTACGGTGCCGGTGCATCCGTCGTTTGCAGAAAGCCTGCGGGCGGCGCGCGCAGCCGGCATGATCGGCGCCGAAGTCTTCACCGGCAAGAGGGTGAAAGGCCGGGTGCTACCCATGAACAAGAAGGCATGGGCAATGAAGTTCAAAAAGTACGCGGTGCTCGCCGGCGTCAACGAGCCGAAGAAGAGCTGCCACGGCGTGCGCAAGGCACGTGCTGAGGTCGCTGCTTACGCCGACTGCACCGAGAGCCAGATGATGGCGATGTTCGGCTGGACTGATCCAAAGATGCCAGCGCATTACATCGCCCAGGCGAATCGAGAAAAGCTCGGCGTCAGTGGCATGGACAAGATCATCGCGTTCGATCAGAGCCAGTCGCTCGACGACTTTATGCCGCTGCTCGATGGGAACGGCGCGAGAACGCCCGACGCGAACAAAGTAGTAACTTTGCGTAGTAACTTTGGAAAAAAGATCCCGTGAAATCAAGGGATTAGGCGTGGGTATGGTGCGCTCGGAGGGACTCGAACCCCCACGATGTTACTCACTGCCACCTCAAGGCAGCGCGTCTACCAATTCCGCCACGAGCGCTTGGGATACCGGCTGGAAGGATTGCAGCCCGCCGGATCAACGGCTGCGATGTAACAAATCAGGGATGCAGGGACAAGGCAGTTTTGCGTTCCGATAACTACCTGACATCAGGGGATTTCGGCAGCATTTGCTTGACTTCCACCGCGATGCGGTTGCGATCGACCAGCACCACGCCGGAAGCAATGGGCAAGTTATTGGCGAGGATCTTGACCTCGTCCGCCTCGGTGGCATCCAGTTCGATAATGGCGCCGCGGGAAAGCCGCATCACCTGGTGGATGGGCATGGTGGTGGTGCCGAGCACCACCATGAGATCGACGCTGACTTTATCGAGGGTGGCCACTTCTGAACCGCCAAACGGGGACTAAATGGGTGTGGTTCCCACCTGACCACGTTATGGTTAGCCAATGGTTAATGACCGCCAAAGCCTTGATTTGACGACCTTCGCGCAAGTCCAAGGCGGCGGTGGGGTCGAATGGCGGATTTCCGCGGAACCGGTACCCTATCCCGAGGCCGTGGCCGCAATGGAGGCCCGCGCGGCCGAGATCGCCGAGCGGAAGGCGACCGAACTGGTCTGGCTCCTGGAGCACCCCCCGCTCTACACCTCCGGCACCAGCGGCCGGCAGGAGGACCTGCTCTTGCCGCGCTTCCCGCTGTTCACCACCGGCCGCGGCGGACAGCTCACCTATCACGGTCCCGGCCAGCGGGTGGCCTATGTGATGCTCGACCTCAAGCGGCGGCGGCCAGACGTGCGCGCCTATGTGGCGGGCCTTGAAGAATGGATCATCCGCACGCTGGATGCCTTCAACGTGCGCGGCGAGCGCCGCGAGGATCGCGTGGGCGTCTGGGTCAGGCGGCCAGACAAGGGTGTCGGCCACGAAGACAAGATTGCCGCGATCGGGGTGCGGTTGCGGCGCTGGGTGTCGTTTCACGGCATCGCCATCAATGTCGAGCCGGAGCTTTCGCATTTTTCGGCGATCATTCCCTGCGGCGTCGCCGACTCGCGTTACGGCGTCACCTCGTTGGTAGATCTCGGCCTGCCCGTGACGATGGAGGACGTCGATGTCGCGCTCCGGCGGGCGTTCCAGGAAGTGTTCGGAACGACGATGGCAGCCTTACCTGCGACAACGGCCTAAACTGTCGATCGGATGCCTGCGGCGATCGCCGCTCTCACTTAAGGTCTTCTGTCACGGCAAGTGAGGCCACATATCAGAGGCAGGCGGTGAACAGCGGAGGTCGCGATGATGTCGCACAGGCTTCCCTTCGAGAACCGATGGACCAACAGCACGCAGGCTTGGGAATGGAATTGCGCACTTGACCGTCTGGGCGTGGCGAACGTGCGCGGCATGTTCGCAGATCACGAACTGCATCATCCGAACAGGCTTAGCGTCACGATGAACATTCCCGCCGGATTCGTTCGCGACTGGCTGGCATTCCATGATCGTCGCGCGGCGCGGCAGCAACTGCTTTGGCGAGCCACCGTGATTGCGCTCTCGCTTGTCGCAGCGACCGCGGCCGTACTGGATGTGCTGATCGTGTGAAGCGGAGGCCGTTCGCCGGGCGCCGCGACGCCGGCGTCGTGCTCGATCGCGCCTCGAGGATGTGTTCGGCGCCACGAGCGCTCGGAAACGGCTTCTGATCGCCATCAAGCGCTCGCCTTGAGGAAATCAATGAAAGCCCGAACCCGCGGAATGGTCTGCCGGCCCGGCAGAATCAGAGCCGTGATCGGTTGCGGATCGGGATCGTGGCAGTGCGACAGCACCGGCACCAGCCTGCCATCCTTCACGGCCGCCTCCCCCAGAAAGTCGCCAAACCGCACCAGACCAGCGCCGGCCAGCGCGAGATCGAGAAGGAAATCGGCGCTGTCCGAGCGGATCGATCCTTTTACCGGCACCATGATCCGCTTGCCTTGTTCGAACATCGGCCATTGCGCGAGGCGCGAGAAGCCGCTGAGCTGCAGGCAATTGTGTCGGGCGAGATCGGCGGCCTGTTCGGGGATGCCATGGCGCTCCAGATATCGCGGGCTTCCGGCGATGACGCGTCTGACTCCGCCGAGGCGAACCGCGATCAGCTCGCTGTCGCCGAGCGGCCCGACCCGGATCGTGACATCGACCTGGTCGGCGATCGGATCGATGCGGTGATCGCTCACCGAAAGATCGACCGCAATCTCTGGAAACCGGTCCAGAAATTGCGGCAGCAGCCGCGCAAGCCGGTGTCTTGCGAATGCCGTGCCGCTGTTGATCCGCAGATGGCCGCGCGGACGTCCATGAACGGAGGCGACATCGGCCTCGGCGATCTCGACCGCAGCCAGGATACTTCTCGCGTGAACCAGGAACGTCTCGCCCTCCTGCGTCAGCACCAGCCGCCGCGTCGTCCGATGCAGCAGCTTGGCGCCGATCCGGCGCTCCAGTCTCGTCACGATCCGGGAGACGCCCGAGGCGGTCAGTTCGATTTCGGCGCCCACGGCCGCAAAACTACCCAGATCGACCGTTCGCACGAAAACCGCGAGGTCTGACATCGGGTGCATCAGCATATTCGTGACACTTCAGTATGAGTGTTTCGCAAAAGGCGGGATTTATCTGCCTCTTTAGCACGAATAGCACGGGTACCCCAGCAACTTGGAGGTCTTCCCATGCCCCTCGCCCGCATCTCCGTTCCGGCCCATCTTGCGCTGCCCAGAATTCGCACCCTTGCCGATGCCGTGCACGAGGGTCTCGTCGAGACCTGCGGCGTGCCACCCAAAGACCGCTTTCAGCTCGTTTCGACCTATGCGCGCGAAATGATGGTCATCGACCCGAGCTTCCCGGATGTCGCGCGCACGGTGGATGCGTCGATTATCGAGATTCTGTTTCTCGCAGGGCGCACGGTCGATCAGAAGAAAAACCTGTTTCGGCGGATTGTGGATCGGGCCGTCGGCGCCGGATTTTCCGCAGACGACATTATGATCGCGCTCTTCGAGAATACGCCGATGGACTGGTCACTCGGACGCGGGCTCGCATTCGGCGACCACCACACGCCGATGGCAACCAGCCCTACGTCCGCCCCTTAGCAGCAAGACGTGCGGACAGCGCAGCAAGCGCCGTCCGCACGTCAGGCGATCTTCACGCGGCCGCCTTCCGCGGCGCGACCTCGAGCTGTCCTGCGATGTAGCGGCGCTCCTGGGTGAGGCCGCCGAAGCCGTAGGCATCGCCCTTCACTTCGTCGACATGGGCGTAGCTCTCCTCGTGCAGCGGCCCGAGCAGTTCGTCCATGCGCTGGAATAGCGCGGCGAGATAGGCCGCCTTTTCGTCCTTGGTGTTGGTGCCCTCGCTGACGTGAACGTCGAGCCAGAAGCTGGCGAGGCTCTGCTCGGCGAGCGATTTGCCGCTGGCGAACCAGTCGGCGGCCTCGACCGACTTCACGATGACGGCGGTGACCGTCGGATCCTTGCGCAGGATTCGCGCGGTGAGCTCGCTGACGGCGGACGCAATCTCGGCGTTCAGCGACGGCCCCTTGCGGGCGCTGGAATAGGTGACGGTGATAAGCGGCATGGTCGTTCTCCTTGAGGGGGGCGCGCTGGCATTGCGCTCCGCCTTCCTAGACCCGCGGCCGTCATTTTGGTATCTTATCTCTGTTCATAACAATGATAACGGTTGCTGATGACGCCATGAGCACGCTGGATATCGATACGGTGCAGGCGTTCCTGCTGGTCGCCGAACTGCAAGGTTTTACCCGCGCCGCCGAAGCGCTTGGCACGACGCAGGCCGCCGTCAGCATGAAGCTGCAGCGGCTGGAGAGCGTGGTGGGCCGGCGGCTGGTCGAGCGCTCGCCGCGGGCAGTCGCGCTAACCGCCGAGGGCGCGGCATTCCTGCCCCACGCCCGCGCGTTGATCGAGGCGCATGACCGTGCGCTGTCGGGTGACAAGCCCACGCGCCCGCAATTGTCGCTCGGGATCTCCGATCACGCCGCAGGGCCCGAACTGGTGCCGCTGCTCGAACGGCTGCACGCCGTATCGTCGCAACTAGCGCTTTCCGTGACCATCGGCTTTTCGCGCCAGATGCTCGACGCCTACGATGCCGGCGAATTCGATGCCGTGGTGGTCCGTCAGGAAGGCAGCCGCCGCGGCGGCGAGAAGCTGACCGAAGACGGCTTCGGCTGGTTCGCCGCCAAAGGCCTGCCCTGGCGGCGCGGCGAGACGCTGCCGCTGGCGATGCTGGCGCCGCCCTGCGGCGTACGCGCGCTCGCGGTCCGTGCCCTCGACAAGGCCGGCATCGCATGGAGCGAGAGCTTTGTCGGCGGCGGTGTCACCGCCGTGGCCGCCGCGGCATTGGCCGGCGTAGCGGTAGCGCCACTGGCCCGGCGGATTGCGCCGGCCGGTCTGGTCGATATCGGGCCGGCCAAAGGGCTGCCGCGGCTCGCTTCCTCGAAGGTGATGCTGCACTCGAAAGTCAGCGACCCAACCAAGCTCGCGGCGCTGCGGACGCTGGCGGCGACGTTCAGAAGCGTAGCCGCAGCGCGGTAACCCACCATTTCGTTAAAAAAGCCCAATGGCCGCGGAACCAATCGGCAGGACAAGCGTTTGCGCCAGTTAAATGGGCAGGTCGGATGTCGATAAAAAATCAGCGGCAGCAAAGGGATCTATTCGAAAGCGAACGCAATTTCCGGCTCCTGGTTGAAGGCGTTTCCGACTACGCGCTTTACATGCTGGATCCGGCCGGCGTGGTGACGAGTTGGAACATCGGCGGCCAGCGGATCAAGGGTTACGCGCCCGCCGAAATCATCGGACAGCATTTTTCCTGCTTCTATGCCGAAGTCGATCGTGCAAACGGCAAGCCGCTGCGCGCTTTGCGCATTGCCCGGGAACACGGCCGCTACGAGGAAGAAGGCTGGCGCGTTCGCAAGGATGGCACGTTCTTCTGGGCCAGCGTCGTCATTGACCCGATTTACGAGGACGGCAAGCTCGTCGGCTTCGCCAAGATCACCCGCGACATTACCGAGCGCCGCGCAGCCCAGCTCGAGCTCGAACGGATGCACCAGCAGCTCGCGGAATCACAAAAGTTCGATGCGCTCGGCCAACTGACCGGCGGCGTGGCCCATGACTTCAACAATCTCCTCATGATCGTCAGCGGCAGTCTTCACACGTTGAAGAAAGCGGTGGGCGATGATCCCAAGTGCCTTCGGGCGCTATCGGCGATCGAAGAGGCGACCAAACGCGGCGCTTCCCTCACCAGCCAGTTGCTGACATTCGCGCGGCGGCAGAGCGTCAACCCGCAGGTCGTCGACGTCGCCGAGCGGATCGATGCGATGCGCGAGGTGCTCGATAGCGGCGTCGGCAGCGCGGTGACCTTGCAGTTCGAGGTCGACCCGGGCGTCTGGCCGGTGATGGTCGACGTCACCGAGTTCGAGACGGCGCTGGTCAACCTGGTCATCAACGCGCGCGACGCCATGACCGGCGGCGGCATCATCACGATATCGGCGCACAACGAGACGCCAGGCGAGGCCGATACAGAGTATGTCGCGATCTCGGTGGAAGATACCGGCACCGGCATCGCGCCCGATGTGCTCGGCAAGATCTTCGATCCCTTCTTCACCACCAAGCCGATCGGCAAGGGCACGGGTCTCGGACTATCGCAGGTTCACGGCTTCGCCCATCAGGCCGGCGGAACGGTCAAGGTGGCGAGCGAGCTCGGCAAGGGCACGAAGATCACGATCCTGCTGCCGCGAAAAGAGGCCGCTGACGCGACCGAGGACGTCGACGCCGCTGAAACCGGCGGAAGCGGCACCGTGTTGCTTGTGGAGGACAATCCTGATGTCGCAGCCGTCAGCACCGGCCTGCTCGAACAGCTCGGCTACACCGTGCGCAGGGTAGCGAGCGCCGAAGCCGCGTTGCGCGAAATCGAGCTCGACGGAATAGATCTTGTGTTCTCCGACATCGTGATGCCCGGCAAAATGGACGGCCTCGGTCTGGCGCGCCATTTGAAGGCCGTCAGACCCGGACTGCCGATCCTCCTGACCAGCGGCTACAGCGATTCCGCGCGGAACGTGCGCGGCGACTTTCCGATTCTGCGCAAGCCCTACGAAATCCACGAACTCAGCCGAGCGATCGCGAAACTGCCGCGGTGATTGCGAGCTAGCGGGTACTCACCCTCCTCACAAAATCGCCTCGAAGGCGCTGCGCAGCGTTTCGTGCCGGAACACAAAACCGTTGCTGAGCGCCTTGTTCGGCAAGACGCGCTGGCCGCCCAGCAGCAATTCATTGGCGAAATCGCCGCCGACACGGCGCAACAGCCCGCCGGGGATGCGGAACACCGCAGGCCGGCGCAGGCGGCGGCCAAGCTCTTCGGTGAATTTCAAATTGGTCACCGGGATCGGCGCCGTCGCGTTGACCGGTCCTGAGATTTCCGGACGCGCGATGACATGGGCGATCAGGCGGACCAGGTCGTCGCGCTCGATCCACGACATCCACTGCCGGCCCGAGCCGAGCGGCCCGCCGAGGCCGAACTCGAACGGTGTCAGCATTCGCGTGATGAAGCCGCCGTCGGTGCCGATCACGAGGCCGATCCGCAAGTAGACCACCCGCACGCCGTGCTCTTCCGCCGGACGCGCTGCCTTCTCCCAGGCGTCACAGAGTTCATGACTGAAGCAGGCATGCGATTTGGCTGATTCCGTCAGCACCTGGTCCTGCCAGAGCCCGTACCAGCCGATCGCGGAGCCCGAGACCAGCACCGCCGGCTTGCGCTCAAGCCGCGCGATCAGGCGGACGACGTCGCCGGTCATGTTGATGCGGGAATCCAGGATTTTGCGGCGCTTGGCTTCGGTCCAAAGTCCGTTGCCGATCGGCTCGCCCGCGAGATTGACAATCGCATCGATACGGGTGTCGGCCGGAAGCTGATCGAGGCTCGTGATCAGCGTGATCGGCGGCGGCAACATGTCGGCTTTCGCAGGATTGCGCACCAGCGCGATCACCTGATGCCCCGCGCCGCTCAGGCCTGCCACCAGGCGGCTGCCGATGAAGCCGGTCGCGCCGGTGACCAGCACCGTCTGCTGGTCGGGCAGTTTCTCGACCAGGCTTGCCGCCGGCGCACTCGTCATTCGCGAAAGGCGCTTTGACGCCGTGAAATCGCGCAGGCCGAATAGCGCGGCACCCAGGGCTGCCGCCGCCGCGATCCAACTAAGCCAGCCCGTGTAAGCCGATTTGACGCCGGTCGGCTGCCCTGCCCAGCCGATCAGGAGCGGCAGCAGCAGCACCAGAATGGCGCCGTAGTTGATCGCGAGCAGCGTATGATTAATGCGTTCGCTGGCCGGCAATTTCCGGCTGATGTCCTCCTCGACGAAATCCATCAGCGTGATGACGATTTCCGCAACCAGCACCACGATGATGAGCATGGCGAAGACGCCGTGCACTTCCAGCCAGCCCAGCACCAGGAACAAAAGCGCGTAGAGCATGTTGCGCAACGCATGAAGCTGCAGCTCATAGCGCTGCGATGGTCGCCATGCGAGCCGCTCGGTCAGCTCGTGATGGTAGAACGTGTCGAACACGCCCATCATGACCTGAATGGCGATCAGGATCCAAAGCAGCAGCGTCATGATGTGGCCTCCATGAACACGGCGGACTGACGAATCAGCCTGCCAAGGCGGGGGTGAACGACCTCGAGCGTGAAGCGGAACGTGCCGCCGCCGAGGTCGGAATGGGTTACCGTGAGATCGCCGGGTGTGAGCCAGGGCGGCAGCGGCAACCGCAACGGCCCGATCTGCAAGGAATAGCCGACGCTGCGAAACACCAGCGCTTCGTGCTCGACGGAAATGCGCAACGCCATGCTGACGCCGTAGCCGACATATTCTTCCAGCCCGGTGGGCCCGGCGAACCGTTTCGCGGAATGGATGACCTGCGGAAAGCCGTTGCTGCGCGTGCAGATGCGGGTCCAGATCTGGCCGCCGCTCGCTGCATCTTCGGTCACCATCACGGCCATCGCGGCGCCGGTCTCAGTGCATAGCGGAAACGGCCCGCCGATCACGCGCGCGAGCTGCGCCAGCCACCAGCCGGCGCGGCTAAAACTCGCCTCCTCCACCGTGCCGACATAGACGACCGTCTCGCCATCGGCAAAACGCTTGGAAAAACGCCGCCAGATCGCCAGCGGCAGACGGCCCCACTCCTCGTCGGGCAACAGATCGTGGAAGCGGTGGTCGTCGAGCAGGATGGTGTTCGAGGCAGGCGTTGCGGAAAATTTTGGTACTCTTGTGGACGCCATCACACGCTCCTGCCCCGCCCCTCTGCCCTATTTGGACTTCCCCGCCGGCAAGAAGCTGACGATCTTCTCACCAAGCTTGATCAGCGCGACCAGCCTTGGCCGCGGCACGTTGAGCATCTGCGTGTACCAGCGGTCGACCAGTTCGGTGAAAGCCAGCATTTCCTTCAGCCGTTTGGCGGCGACCGGGCTGATGGTCGGATCGTCAGCCGCGTCGGAGACACAGGCGCGCAGCGCATCGATGGCCGGATCGATCTCGCGCTCCTTGCGGCGGGCGGCGATCCGCGCCGCCACTTCCCAGATGTCCGTTTCCGCCTCGAAATGATCGCGCCGGTCGCCGAGGATCGGCACCCGCCGGATCAAATTCCAGGCCAGCAATTCCTTGATCGAGTTGGAGACATTGGACCGCGCCATGCCGAGCGTCTCAGCGATGTCCTCGGCGGTCATCGGCGCTTCGGCGAGATACAGCAGGCCATGGATCTGGCTGACGGAGCGGTTGACGCCCCACTCGTCCCCCATGTCGCCCCAGTGCAGGATGAACCGTTCAACGACGGCCGGGAGTTTCTTTTTGTCGGTCTTTTCTGTCATGACAGAAATATCTGACAAACCCGTGCGGATGTCAAGCGCCCTGCGTTGCGGTCGCGGCCAACCGCGCCGCCTAATGTATTCGCCGGCTCCCAGCGGTTCCGTTATGGACCCGGCATATCGAGTTCCATTGTTTCCCGACTCGATTTGTTAACCCCTTCAGCACCGGTCACGCCTTAGATTCGCGCGTTGCTGGCAACGCGGTCTGGCACGATCAAACCGGACAACACGCTTCGGATCAGCGAACTGATGCAATCCCGTGTGGACGAGCGATCCTCCATGATCGTTCTTTCGAAATGCATCACCAAGCTCGACGGCAGCTTTGGCGGGGTCGTCGCCGCAGCGATCGACAAGGATTACTTCAATAACTTTTACCGGACGTTCCAGCTCGGCCCTGACGGCGGCATCAGCTTGATACGGAACGATGGTGCGCTCCTGATGCGCTGGCCGCAGTCGGACAAGAGCACGGATCTCTCCAAGACCGACCTGTTCAGGAAGCATCTCAAGCAACGCTCGGTCGGATACTACAAGATCATCTCGCCGTTCGACGGCCTCGTGAAGCACCTCGGCTATGAGGTGACGCCGCACTACCCGATGGTGGTCACCGTCGCTATGTCCGAAGACTGGCTGCTTTCCGAATGGTGGAAGGGCTTGCGGACGGATGCCATCGTCGCCGGCGTCCTGCTGTGCATGATCCTGATGTTGGCGGCACTGCTTGCCCTGCAGTTCCACTTCCGTAGCAGGACCGAGCGCACGCCGCGCGAACGCGAGGCGCACTATCGATTGCTGGCCCACAACATCGCCGACATCATCATCATGATCGATGCCCGCAGCATGCTCCGTTATGTTTCCCGTTCAGTCGAGGCGGTGCTCGGGCTGCAGGCGAAGGACCTGATCGGAAAATCATGCTCGATCTGGTTCACCCCGAGGATCGGGAAAGCGTCATGCAGGCAACCACGCGGCTTAACGGTGTCGGTGGCGTCAGCACGGTCGTGTTCCGGCACTATCGCGGCGACGGAACGCTGGCGTGGATCGAGAGCAAATTCAAGCTGGCGTCGGAGACCAGCGATCCCACGCGAGCGGAATTCCTCTGCGTCATTCGCGATGTCACCGAACGCAAGCGGATGGAGGAGGAGCTGACGCAGCTCAACCGTCGCCTCACCCGCTCGCCGCGACCGACGGGCTGACCGGACTCACCAACCGCCGCACTTTCGACAGTTTCCTGCGGCGCGAATACGAAGTCTGCGAAGAGATTTCGGTGCTGCTGTTCGACATCGACAGTTTCAAAGGCTACAACGACAGCTACGGACATCAGGCTGGCGACCGCTGCCTGCAGGTGGTTGCAAAAACCATCGGCGATGCGACCGACAACACGTCAGGCCTGTCGGCGCGCTATGGCGGCGAGGAATTCGCCGTCGTGCTGCCGAACACCTCGGAAGACAATGCATTGAAGGTTGCCGAAGCTATCCGGCTGACGGTTCGGGCGCTCGGCATTCCGAACACAGCCTCGAGCCGCGGCTACATCACCATCAGCGCAGGCGTTGCCGCCAGAACCCGTTCGACACTCGATGAAGCTGCTTTGGTCGGACAAGCCGACACCGCGCTCTACGAGGCCAAGCGTCTCGGCCGCAATCGCAGCATCGTGTATTCCTCGCTCGACCTGCAATATGTCGATAGCGCCTCCATCCAGCACGATGGCGAATTCGCGCCGGGCGAACGGACGCACTAGGGCGCGTGGCTGCTATTTGGTTGTGCAAGAGCGACTCGCTCGATATCCGCTTTGCTAGTGCACGGTGAAATTGGGTTTGATTGCGACCACGAAGAAGGTGCGCTCCCTCTCCCGCTTGCGGGGGAGGGCTGGGGTGGGGTGTCTCCGCGGGCGACACTGCCCGAGTGGAGAGAGCCCCCACCCGGCGCTTCGCGCCGACCTAAGAGCGAGCTTCGCTCGTCTCGACCCCGCAAGCGGGAGAGGTGAAGCGCGTCTGCGGCCAAATCGATCGAACCAAAAATCATCATGCTCTAGGCGCCATGGGCCGACACCGGACTTGTTCCACGATTTTCCAACAGGAGTTCTTGCGGATCACCTTTCCGTTGCGAAACGTGTAGAAGTCACAATCTCGGACCTCCTTCCTTGTGCCCTCGCGGGTGGTGCCTGTGAGGGTCCATTTTGAGATGCCGGTCTCGGCAGTCGGATCCACAAAATGCTCATCGTTGCCGTAGTGGACGTCAGGCGGGCCTTCGAAGCGTGTTGCCAGCGCTTCTCGTACGTTCCGTTTGCCCTCGAAACGAGCCCCCCAAGGCTTGCTTCCCCGCGGCATCTCCAGGACGCAGTCGTCCGAAAAGAACGTCATGATGCGATCAAGATCGTGCGCGTTGAAGGCATCACACAGATCCGTCAGCGTCGATCGAATGTCCATCGCCCGTCTCCGCCCAGTCGGATAGTTGATATTTGCTCTGCGCGTTCGAACTCCGAATAGGCCATCGGCGACTGGGTCGGTCAAGGTCGGAGGCTTGCGAGAGCGGACCTGGTTCAAACAGGCATCGACGTTATATCGTCGGCAGCACCGAGAACCGCTCTCCTGCCCGCCGCAGCTTCAGCATCTCGGGATTGCCGGCGTTGTCCTGTATCGCCTCAACGCGCGCCGATGACGGTCCTCGCCGGCAAGCCGAAATCATCGCGGTCACTGGCTCCGTGGGACCTGCGAACACCGCCTCGACACGGCCGTCTCTGCGGTTGCGCACCCAGCCTTCGAGATCGCGCGCCCGTGCCGTGTCGTCGACCCAGGCGCGATAGCCGACGCCCTGCACCCGGCCGCTTATCGTGACATGACGAATGGCATCGCTCATTTATTCTTCAACCCGAGAAATGCGCCAGCGCGCGCCTTTACTTCGGCATCGCGCATGGCCCGGCTGGTCAACTCGGCAGACGCAAGGCCGTTCAAATTTTTCGGCGAGGTTCCCTCACGCAACGCCTTCAGCGTCTGGTAGACGGCCTGCGTGGCGGCGGCGAATGGCGCGTGGCCCTGCAGCGCGATCCGCACGCACTGATCGGCGAGAAAATCCAGCGCCGTCACGTCCTCGGGCCCGCCACCGAGCACGATCGGCAAGCTCGTCGCGGCGGAAAGCGCTTCCAGCTCGCGCCGGCTCTTGATGCCCGTGAAGAACAGCGCATCGACACCGGTGGCCTCATACGCTTTCGCACGTTCAATGGCGTCATCAAGGCCGGTGACGGACACGGCGCCGGTGCGGCCCATGATGACCAGCGAGGGGTCACTGCGGCCATCAAGCGCGGCCTTCATCTTGCCGACGCCCTCCTCCAGCGGAATCAAATGCGTTCCGGCCTGCCCGAAGGCCGGAGGCAGCAGCGTGTCCTCGATCGTCAGTCCGGCCGCGCCGGCCGCCTCGAGTTCCTGAACGGTGCGGCGGACGTTGAGCGCGTTGCCATAGCCGTGATCGGCATCGACGAGCACCGGCAGTGTTGAGGCGCGCGACATCCGCCGCATCTGCTCGGCGAGTTCGGTCAACGTGATCAGGGCAATGTCGGGATCGCCGAGAACGGCCAGCGAGGCAACCGAGCCGCCGAACATGCCGAGCTCGAAGCCGAGGTCTTCGGCAATGCGGATCGAAGTCGCGTCATAAACCGATCCTGGCCGGATGCAGGTGGAGCCGGCGAGGATGGAACGTAGTTTCTCTCGGCGCTGACGGAATGCCATAGTGTCCTCAGTGCTATCCGCCGGCATTGCGAGCGAAAGCGACTTGGTCCGCCGTAGCTCGAAGAGCGAAGGCGGAAGCAATCCATCGTGCCGCGAAGGAAGTCTGGATTGCTTCGTCGCTGACGCTCCCTTGCGCAAACGCTTCGCGTTTGTCGCAGGCAATGACGGGCTGCGTCTATGCAAACTCCAATATCAGGGCGTCCACCGCCAGTGTCGCGCCGGCCGCGGCATGGATCTTCTTCACGGTGCCGTCGCGTTCGGCGCGCAGCACGTTCTGCATCTTCATCGCCTCGACCACGGCCAATGTCTCGCCGGACTTGACTTCCTGCCCTTCGGCGACCGCAATCGACACCACGAGGCCGGGCATCGGGCACAGCAGCTTCTTGCCGGCGTCGGCGGCCGACGTCACTGGCATCAGCCGCGCGGCGGCAGCCTCGCTTTCAGTGAAGACGTTGACTGCAACTTCAAAGCCCTGATGCGCGAGGCGGAAGCCGTTCGGGATTGCGCGTACCTGCATCGCGACCAAGTGGCCGTCGATGGTGCCGTGCCAGACCGGCTCGCCGGGCGTCCAGGCCGAGACCAGATTGTGCGGGTTGCCGGGCAGACCATCGGCGCCGATGAAACGCACCGCGATGCCCTCGGCCTCGCGTGCCACGTCCAGCGCGATTTCTTCGCGACCGAGCCACACCGCACGGCGGCGTTCGCGTTGCACCAGACGGCCAGTCAACTGGCCGGAAATCTGCCGCTTGCGCTCGCCGAGCACGTGATCGATCGCGGCCCCCACGGCGGCCAGCCGCCGCGCGATCTCGCCTTCCGGCGGACGCGCCGAAAATCCCCTCGGGAACTCCTCCGCGATGAAGCCGGTCGAAAGCTTGCCCTCGCGCCAGCGCGGATGGTTCATCAGCGCCGACAGAAACGGAATGTTGTGCCTGATGCCGTCGACGTAGAACGCGTCAAGCGCCGTGGCCTGCGCCTCGATGGCGGCGGCCCGTGACGGCGCATGCGTCACGAGCTTGGCAATCATCGGATCGTAATGGATCGAGATTTCGCCGCCCTCCTGCACGCCGGTGTCGTTGCGGATGGTGACGCCGTCCTGGCTCGCTTCGGCCGGCGGCCGGTATTTCACCAGCCGGCCGATCGACGGCAGGAAGTTGCGGAACGGATCCTCGGCATAGACGCGCGATTCCACGGCCCAGCCGGTCAGCGTGACATCCTTCTGAGCGATGGAAAGCTTCTCGCCGGCCGCAACCCGGATCATCTGCTCGACGAGATCGACGCCGGTCACCAGTTCGGTGACGGGATGCTCGACCTGCAGACGGGTGTTCATCTCCAGGAAGTAAAAGCTCTTGTCCTGGCCGGCGACGAATTCGACGGTGCCGGCGGAATCGTAGTTCACAGCTTTTGCCAAGGCCACCGCCTGCTCGCCCATCTTGCGCCGGGTGGTCTCGTCGAGCAGCGGAGACGGCGCTTCCTCGATGACCTTCTGGTTACGGCGCTGGATCGAGCATTCGCGCTCGCCGAGATGGATTACGTTGCCATGCTTGTCGCCGAGCACCTGTATCTCGATGTGGCGGGGATCGACGATGAACTTTTCGATGAAGACGCGATCGTCGCCGAACGAGGATTTCGCTTCGGCCTTGGCGAGGTTGAAGCCTTCGGCGACCTCTTTCTTCGAATGCGCGATCCGCATGCCCTTGCCGCCGCCGCCGGCAGAGGCCTTGATCATCACGGGATAGCCGATCTCGTCGGCGATCTTCACCGCGTGCTTTTCGTCCTCGATCACGCCGAGATGGCCCGGTACGGTCGAGACCTTAGCCTTCGCGGCAGCCTTCTTGGATTCGATCTTGTCGCCCATCGCGGCAATGGCGCCGGGATTGGGGCCGATGAAGACGATGCCGGCCTTGGCGAGCTCGCGCGGAAATGCTTCTCGCTCGGACAGGAAGCCGTAGCCCGGATGTACCGCTTCTGCGCCGGTCTTGCGACAGGCATCGATAATCCGGTCGATCAACAGATAGCTCTCGGCCGCTGCGGGCGGGCCGATTAGCACGGCCTTATCCGCCATTTCGACGTGAAGCGCGTCGCGGTCGGCTTCGGAATACACCGCGACCGTCTCGATCCCCATACGGCGCGCAGTCTTGATGACCCGGCAGGCGATCTCGCCGCGATTTGCGATCAGAATTCTCTTGAACATGTTCTTCTTGCTTGAGCTTTGGGCGGGATCCTCCCCCGCAATGCGACATGCGGGACGCGGGTAACACACCCGTCGTACAGCAAAAATCGATGGAGGCAACGGTCTCGTACCGGCTTCGCGGTACCGCCCGGCGGTATTCAGCCGGAATAGGAGCTGAACCGGCCCCGCGCATAGGCGTGGGATACCGCTTTCATCAGCTCGCCGACCTCGGATTCCAGATATTCGTTGGCCACGATCAACGCGCGGATCGTCGCCCGCATATCGCCGCCGCAGGCGGAAATGGCCTGATCTACAGCGGTTTCCAGCTCGTCGTTCTCTTCGGACTTCGGCTGTGAAGAGGACGACATGGCAGTATTCCGTGTTGAGCGAGACAGTCCATGTTCTTATTTTGTTCTTACAAAGTCAATGGGCCGTTCGTCGGCTGGTCGCAACTGCGCCCACGATTTTCCCCAACCTGCTTCGCTTGCGCCATTAGCGCCGGCATCTTGGTTCAATCACATCACCTTATGCTAGAAGGCAGCGGCGGGTGTGGAATTGATTTGAAATGAAACAGATGCGGTCACGAATTTTTCTGGTTGCGGCGTTGCTGTCGATCGTCCTTCCGGCCAGCCAGAGTTCGGCCGCAACGGCCACCATTCGAGATGGCAGCACGCTTCAGCTCGGCAACGTCACCTACCGGCTCGACGGCATCGATGCGCCCACCGTTGATCAACTCTGCATCGATCAGAATGCCGATAGCTGGACCTGCGGTATCGAGGCGCGCGATCAATTGACCAAGCTGATCGGCGGCAAACAGGTTCGCTGCGATGATTTGGGTCCCGATCCCTCGTTCAAGAAACGGCGCATCGGTGTGTGCAAGATCGAGGGTGACACGACCAGTTTGAGCCAGCTCCTTGTCCGCAACGGCTTTGCCTTGAATGTCGAAGTCTCCGCCAGCGGTCGCTTCCAGGTCGACGAGGCCCGCGCCAAGGACGACCGCCAGGGACTCTGGAAAGGCTGCTTTGTCGCGCCGCGCGAGTTCCGCGCCGGAAAGAAGGACGGTCCCCTGCTCGGCGCCGCATGCCGCGCCGACCGCGACCGTGAAATCCGCGAGGCGCTGTTCCCCGAGGATCTCGTGATGCCGGCGAATTGCAACATCAAGGGCAAGTACGCCGTACGCGCGCGCGTCACCGGGAACCTCGGCATCTACCATCTGCAGGCATGCCGCTCCTACCCGGGACTGACCAAGCCGGATCGCTGGTTCTGTTCCGAGGAAGATGCGCAAGCCGCCGGGTTCCGCCGAGCCTATAACTGCCGGTCAACCACCAAGAGCAAATGAGGCTGGCAAACGCGCCGGCTGTTGTGTGAAAGTGCCGGCAGAGGTTGCCGGCACGCATGACCCCTTCCGACACTACGAACATCCTGCCTGAAGCCGCCGCCGCCGAACGCTTGCGGCAGCATCTGCAGGAAATCGCTGATGAGCGCGACAGAGCCCATCGTGCTTTGCAGGAGCGCGAAGCGGAGCTGGCGCGGATCCAGCGCATCGCCGGTGTCGGCGGTCTCGAAATCGATTTCCGTGACGGCGTCAAGAATCGCCGCTCCCCTGAATATCTTCTGGTTCACGGGCTGCCGCCCGAGGCGGCCAACGAGACCTACGAGGAATGGGTCAGTCGAATTCATCCCGAGGATCGCGAGCGAACGGTCCAGGACCTGTTCGGCGTATTAAAAAGCCAGAGCGAGGACTATTCGGCCGAATACCGCATCGTGCGGCCGAACGACGGCGCGGTCCGCTGGATCCGCGTCGTCGCCAAGATCGAGCGCGACGCCGACGGCCGCGCGCTGCGCCTCGTCGGCGCCGATTGCGACGTCACCGATCAGATGCTGGCGCAGGCGACCTTACGCGAAAGCGAGGAGCGCTTCCGCCTGATCGCCAACAGCGCGCCGGTGCCGATCTGGGTCACCAAGCTCGACCGCACGCGTTCCTTCGCCAACCAGGCCTATCTCGACTTCCTGGGGCTGCCGTTCGAGGAAGCCATCGTGTTCGACTGGCGCAAAAGGCTGCATCCGGACGACGCAGCGCGCGTCGTCCAGGAATCCGTCGCAGGCGAAGCATCGCTAAAACCGTTCGTGCTGGAGGCCCGCTACCAGCGCGCCGACGGCGAATGGCGCTGGCTGCGCTCGGAATCCCAGCCGCGCTGGGATCCGACCGGGAAGCACATTGGGTTCATCGGCGTCGCCCACGACATTACGTCAGCCAAGCAGGCCGAGTACGATCTGCGGCGGCTGAATGAGATCCTCGAAATGCGGATCACCGAGCGAACCGCGCAGCTCGAAGCCAGCGAAGCCCAGATGCGGGCGATCTTCGAGACCAGCCATCAATATCAGGCTCTGCTCAACCAGCACGGCGACGTGCTCTATGCCAACCGGACGGCGCTGGCCGGCATCTGTGCCGAGGCCAGTGCGGTTGTCGGCCGCCCGTTCTGGGAAACGCCGTGGTTTGCCGCGACCTCCGGCATGCGCGACAACGTCCGCGACGCCTTTATCACCGTGATGCGAGGCGAAGAGGTCAAGATTGAAATGCTGCTGCACCTGCCGATCGGCGATCGCTATTTCGATTTCGCGATGCGACCGCTGCATGACCAGCACGGGGCAATCATCGGCGCGGTGCCGGAGGCGATTGACGTCACCGAGCGTCGCCAGGGCGAGGAAGCGCTGCGTCAGTCGCAGAAAATGGAAGCGGTGGGACAGTTGACCGGCGGCGTGGCGCACGATTTCAACAATCTGTTGACCATCATCCGCTCCGCAACCGACTTCCTCCGCCGCCGCGAGTTGCCGGAAGAGCGGCGCCGGCGCTACATCGACGCGATCGCCGAGACGGTGGAGCGCGCCTCCAAGCTGACCGGGCAATTGCTGGCGTTCGCTCGCAGGCAGCCGCTCAAGCCGCAGGTGTTCAACGTCGGCACCCAGGTTGAATCAGTCGCACAATTGATCCGTCCCCTCGTCGGCGCCCGGATCAGGATCGACGTCGAGATCGCCGATCTCAATTGCTTCGCAATCGCCGACGTCGCGCAATTCGAAACCGCGCTGATCAATCTCGCCGTCAACAGCCGCGATGCCATGGACAGCGAGGGTCGGCTGACCATTCAGGTCCGCAAGGTGGATGCGATTCCGCCGTTGCGTGCCCAGCCCGCCCGCCGCGGCGACTTCGTCGCCATCACCGTGACCGACACCGGCTGCGGCATTGCCCCTGCCCTGCTCGAGACGATCTTCGAGCCGTTCTTCACCACCAAGGAAGTCGGCAAGGGCACCGGCCTCGGGCTCAGCCAGGCATTCGGTTTTGCAAAGCAATCCGACGGCGATATCGCAGTTGCAAGTGAGCCCGGCCAGGGCGCGACGTTTACGATCTACCTGCCGCAGGCCGCAGTGCCGGCCGATGCTGTCGAAGCCGCCGCATCCGGCAGCGAGCCCGCCGCCCGCGGCCGCGGCTACCGCGTCCTCGTCGTTGAGGACAATGACGACGTCGGCCAGTTCTCCACCGAGCTGTTGGAAGATCTCGGCTACACCGTGCGCCGCGTCGCCAGCGCGGACGCCGCGCTGGCAATCCTGGCCGAGGACGAGTTTTCCGCCGACCTGGTGTTTTCCGACGTCATCATGCCCGGGATGAACGGCGTCGAGCTCGCCGGCATCGTGCGCGAACGCTATCCCGGCCTGCCCGTAGTCCTGACCAGCGGCTACAGCAACGTGCTGGCCGAGAGCGCTCACCGCGGCTTCGAGCTGATCCAGAAACCCTATTCGGTGGAACTGCTGTCGCGAATTCTAAGAAAGGCGATTTCAGAAGCGCGCCGCTAGGGCAGCTCACGCCGCGGCGTCGACGCCGGCTTCTCCCGATACTAGGAGCGCGCGGATTTCCTGCGCAGGGCGCGCGGCGCTGAACAGATAGCCCTGCATCTGCGTGCATCCGAGACTCTGCACGGTTTCGCGCTGCTGCAACGTCTCGACGCCTTCGGCGGTGGTGATCATGTTGCGGTCGCGGGCGATGCTGACCACCGCGCGGATGATCGAGGCCGACGAGGAATTGCGCGTCACTTCCTGGACGAAGGAGCGGTCGATCTTGATCTTGTCGAACGGGAAGCGCTGCAGATACTGCAGCGAGGAATAGCCGGTGCCGAAATCATCGAGCGCGATGTGAATGCCGAGCGCGCGGAGCTGGTTCAGCGTCGCAAGCGCCGCGTCGTCATCCGCGATCAGAACGGCCTCCGTGATCTCCAGCTCCAGCCGGCGCGGGTCGAGCCCGGTTTCGGCAAGGACAGCCGCGACTTTCATCGACAGCGTTTCCGACCGGAACTGGATCGGCGAGACGTTGACGGCGATTCGGACATGAGCCGGCCAGGCGGCGGCTTCGGCACAGGCGGTGCGCAACACCCACTGCCCGATTTCCTCGATCAGGCCGGTCTCCTCGGCTAACGGCACGAAGTCGGCGGGCGAGATCATGCCGCGCACCGGATGCCGCCAGCGCAATAGCGCCTCGCAGCCGGTGACGCCGTCGCCGCGCAGATCGACCTGCGGCTGATAGTGCAACTCGAACCCGCCCTGCACCAGCGCCTCGCGCAAATCCGCCTCCAGCTCGCGGCGATGATTGGCCTGCTGCTCCATCTCCGGATCGAAGAAGCGATAGGTCCTGCGGCCAGCGGCCTTTGCCGCATACATCGCGAGATCGGCGTTCTTCAGGAGATCGAACAGGTCCGAGCCGTCGCGCGGGGCAATCGCGATGCCAATGCTGGCATCGCTGGAAAGCTGGTGGCCGTGGCAGTCGAACGGGGTACGCAGCGCCTGATAGATCCGCGCGACCAGCGCGTGAACGTCCTCGGCGCTCTCGATGCCGTGCTGAAGGATAGCGAATTCGTCCCCGCCGAGGCGAGCGATGAAATCCTCAGGGCCGACCGACTGGCGCAACCGCTCCGCCACGCCCTTCAGGAACTCGTCCCCGATCAGATGCCCCAGCGTGTCATTGATGCGCTTGAACTCGTCGATGTCGATATAGAGGATCGCGAACTCGTGGCCCTCGGTTTCCAGCAGCAATCCTTCCGCATGGCGCTGGAACAGCGTGCGGTTCGGCAGATTGGTCAGCGCGTCATAATGCGCGAGATGTTCGATCCTAGCCTGGTCGCGCCGCCCTTCGGTGATGTCTTCCAGCGTCGTGGCCCAGCCGCCGTCCGCCGAGCGTTTGTAGACGAGCCGGATCGTCCTTCCGTCGGGCGTCGAGGTCATGGCATCCTGAACCGGGCTACCATTGGGATCGAGGAAGCGGTCGCAATAGGCATCGACGTCGCCGAGAAAGGAGCCGCGTTCCTGACGGTGCCGGATCAGATCGCGCAGATGACAGCCGGGTTTGACGACCTCCGGCGAGAGCCCGAACATCTCGATATATCGCCGGTTGCAGATCACGAGACGGGCCGAGGAATCGAACAGTAACAGCCCTTGCGTCATGTTGTTGATGGCGGTGTCGAGGTGCTGACTCTTCTCCGAAAGCTTGCACTGCGCGGCGGCATGCTGGCGGCGGAGCTGGCGCACGATCAGGAAGACCATGCCGATCACAACGACGATTGCCAGCGCCGCCGCGAAAAATTGCAGCCTGGTCTGCGCCCGCCAGTCGGCCAGCGCAGCCTCCGTTCGGGTGGTCGCCACGATCAGGATCGGGAAGTGCATGAGCGACTTGACCGCACTGACCTTGTCTTCCGCCAGCCTCGCGCTGGTGAAGCGCCCTGATATGTTGCCATCCACGGCCAGCGCGCGTTGAAAGGCTTCTGTTCCGGCGACATTGAAGCCGATCAGGCTGTCGTCCTTGGGATAGCGGGCAATGATGGTGCCGTTGCGGTGAATCATCGAGATCGCGGTATCGCTGTTGAGCTCCAGCGATCCGACAAAGGCTTCGAAATGCGAAGGTTCGACGCCGCGGCTGGCGAATCCGATGATCTCGCCAGTGCGGCCGACGATCTTGCGCGCAAATAGCGTGGTCCAGTTCCTCGTCACCTTGCTGACAACCGGCTCGACGATGACGTCGGGAGTCGGTCTTCCCGACGTGAACTCCTTAAAGTACTGACGGTCCGCGATGCTGAGATCGGGGACCGGCCACATCTCGGAGGAATTGATCAGCCAGCCCTTGGCGTCCCACAGGTTCAGCGCGCCGACATGGGGCAACGCCGAAAGCTTGCTGCGCAGCATCTCGTGCGCGCTTAAGGTCGACATTCTCTGTTCGAATTCTTCCGATGTATCGACCCCGTCGGCCCGCATGCCGGATACAACGTCCTCATGCACATGCTGGAGATCGTTCAATTGCTGGTCGAAATGCCGTGACAGCAAGAGCGCGCTGTTGTTGAGTTCGCGCTCGGCGACTTCCAGCGCCCGCTCGCGGTATTGCATGGCGAAATAGCCGGTGCCGATCATGATCGCGATCACGATCCCCGCGGCGCTCAGGATCAGCCACTGGATCGCGCTCAGCCTGATCCGCCACGGCATGCCGCGACCGAACAGCGGCTGGCTCCCCGCAATGACGTCTTCCGATGGACTATTCAGCATTTTCGCTGCCCCCACAGGCGCTCGTTGTAGGGACCACAAGCCAAGGGGGCGTTAGCAAAATGAGTTATCGCGAGGTTAATGCGGCCGCGGAATCAGGCGGGTTCCGCCATCTCGTTTTCCTTGAGACTGCACTCGATTAGCGCCCCGTCGATCGTGAACTTCGAAAACAGCGAGCCCGGCGTCGAAGCCTGCAGCGCCGCGAAGAACTGCGAATCTCCAGGACTGCGCAGGAAAAACCGGATGTGGCTCGCCGACATCGTGTCCCTCGACAGCCATACGATGCCCGAGAACAGCGCCACCATCGTCTGGGCGTACTGGCCGGCATCGGCGATGCCGAGTTCGTAAACCGGCGACGCCACGATAAAGCGCGCGCGGAGGATGGGATCCGGAAATTTGCTCATCATCAGGCGGCTGACCTGGCAGGCCGCATGGATGCGCTCGCCGTCGGACAGGCAGTACAGGCTGGGGTGATCGCCTTCCTTGGTCAACCCGTCATAGGCCGCATAGCTTCCCGTCGAAAAGGTCGAAAAGTCCTCGCCGACGCTTTCGGCGTCCTTCTTCCACTGGCCCTTGATCGACCGCCAGGACCTGTCCGGCTCTTTCATCGGCAGAAGGCGCATGACTAACCAGAGGTTAATGCAGAAGTTGTTGCCGGCATTTTACGGGCAGCGGCTAAACGTTTGCTTACGCTGGCGCCGCCCGCGCAAATAATTTGTTCGCCCTGCGAAACGACTACCTCGGCGATCGTTTTGCTGCCATCTCTCCTTACGGTCTCGGACTCCGGCGGGAGCTGTGAGACGCTCCTGCAAAGCAAATGCAGCAACAATCGAGCGCGCTCCGGGTTTTTCCTTCCCCGCAACGTCGAACTCAAGCCCCGCAAATCCCATGAAAGGGGTTGGCGGGGCTTCTTTATTTGAGCAGCTATGACGCAGCAGAATGAGTGGCTCTATGCCGCGGCCTCATAATTGACTGCGGTCTCCGCGATCTTGGTCAAGGTTTCGTCGGTCTTCTTCTCTTCGGCGAGCGTCTGGTCGATCAGCTTCACGGCTTGCGGATTGTTGAGCTTGGCGGCCCAGGCTTTCAGGGTGCCGTAGCGTGAAATCTCGTAATGCTCGACAGCCTGGGCGGCGGCCAACAGGCCGGCATCCAGCGCGGGCGTGTCGGCATACTGCTCCATGATGTCCTTGCCTTCATCGATGATGCCGTCGATCGCCTCGCACTTCTTGCCGCGCGCGGCCTTGCCGAGAAGCTCGAATATCTCTTCCAGCCTTTCAACCTGCTCCTCGGTCTCTTGGTGGTGCTTTTCAAAGGCGGCTCGCAGCTTGTCCGAGTTGGCGGCCTTCGCCATTTTCGGCAGCGCCTTCAGGATCTGCTTCTCGGCGTAGTAGATATCCTTGAGAGTATCCAGAAACAGCTCGTTGAGATCTTTGTCAGGCATGGTTTCCTCCATTGATGGTGCGCTGACAACATGGGACCGAATGAGTTGGTTCCTAAAGGCGTTGGTCGGAGGCGCTACCCGCTCCCGGGGGCAAGGTCGATTAGGGCAATTCCGAGGTCGGGCCTCTTCTTGCGTCGAAGCGCTGCCGGCGCTTCGGTCAGGATCACTTCGAGCGTCGGCCTGACGGTTGCCGCCAGCAGATGACCGCCGCGCGTCGAGCCATCGGCAAGACCGAGCACGACGTGAACGTGCAGGCTGGGCTTGCCGTCATCGCCGGCGGCCACGTCGCCGATCGCGCTGAGGACTTCGCACTGCTCGTCGACCTCGATCTTCCGGTAGCTCTTCGCGGCGACGTCGAACCAGCCCACGGTCGCCCGTTCGAAGGCGCCGATCGCGGTCAGCGAGGCCGCCAAAATCCCGGATTCGGCTGCGAACCGGGTGAGCGCGGCAAACGCCTCCTCGCCGGTGTCCAGAATGACGACGTGAACCTGCGCCTCGTCGTCGGCGCCGATACGTTTACTCTTCATGGCGACCTCGCAAATGGCGGTCAGGCGGCGCTGCGCCCGATGTGGCGACCTTCCCTCACCTCCTCGATGATCTTCGCAGTGAACGCTTCGAGATCGCCGGGGTTGCGGGACGTAATCACGCCCTGGTCGACGACGACCTCCGAGTCCTCCCATTTGGCACCGGCGTTGGCGACATCGGTCTTGATCGACTTGTAGGACGTCATCTTCCGGCCCCTGGCGATGCCGGTTTCGATCAGAAGCCACGGCGCATGGCACACGGCTGCGACGATTTTGCCGGCGTCGAAAATGTCCCTGATGAACTTGAGCGCTTTCTGTTCCACCCGAAGCAGGTCGGGATTGATCTGCCCGCCAGGCAGCACAACGGCGTCATAGTCCGCAGGTGATGCCTGATCGAGCGTCTTGTCGACCGTGACCGGCCGGCCCCAGTCCCTCTTGTCCCATCCCCTGATTTCGCCTGATGCCGGCGAGACCACGTCAACGACAGCCCCGGCCTTTTTCAGCCGATCGCGCGGTACTTCGAGTTCCGACTGTTCAAAGCCGTGTGTTGCCAGAATGGCAATTTTCTTTCCGTCGAGATCCATTGGGTGCTCCTGAGAGTGAGCTGTCCGGTTCAATCGGCACGATAGGGCAATCGTTCCCGAAAAGCCGAATCCGGCGCCTTTTGGCCGAAGGCGGGCCACGGCGCGGGAACTCGCTATTCCCTGAAAAGTTCACTCGACGGAGACCACGCCGTCGTAGGTGCTCGCATTTCTCGATGGCCTCGGCTCGCCTTGAACCGGAGTCGGACGAAACAGATGCGAGAAACTTCCAACAAGATTTCGCTGAAGTCCAAAATCGAGCAGATGCGCCCAGGCAACCGAAGCCTCTCGGAAGATATCGAGCCGATTATGTCGGCAACTGGACAGACCTGAGATCGGCTCAAGCGCAAATTTTTTCCATGCCCAGACCCGATCCGGAGCTGCTTCCTCTTCCGTCTCCGCGCTGTCCAAACTGCGCAACGAGAATGATCGCTGTTGCCGTCTCAATTGGTTCGGACGGGCTGGAGCATCGCACGTTCGAATGCAGAACATGCCATCATTCCGAGATGAAAACGTTTGGCGCTGATCCGATCAAGCCAGCCTCCGAGGCTTTGACCAGAAGCGTATCGCGATCGCCCGATTAGATCCTGGATCGACAAACCATTTCGCAAACGGATTGGAATTCAATTCTTCGGAGGTGCGTGATCAGGGCCGCTATTGCGGTTGTGCCCCAGCAACCGATCGTAATTGCTACGAACCGTCTCGTAGCATTCGCAGGCGCTTTCCCGCAGCGCTTCGACGTCGGTGATCTCGATTTTGCCCCGCCGGTATCGGATCATTCCCGCAGCTTGCAGCGTATGCGCCACCGGCGAAACGGTGGTTCGCCGGACACCCAGCATCTCCGCGAGAAACTCCTGCGTAAAAGGGAGCGTATCGCTTCCCGACAGGTCGCGCGCGCGCAGCAGCCAGCGGCACAACCGCGCCGTCGAATCGTGGAGGATGTTGCAGGCGGCGGATTGCTGCGCCTGGCCATAAACCGTCTGCTCGTGACTGATAATCATCGAAAGCATGGCAGGACGTTCGAGCGCTACGCGCTTGAATGCGTCCGGCTCACACACCACCCCATGTCCGCCGATTTGAACGATCGCGCGATTCAGGGCCAGCTTGCCATCCAAAGCCGCCGAAGCGCCGATGACACCATCGCGGCCAACCATCGCGGCTTCGACGGTTTCTCCGCCCTCAAGCAGCACCACGAGCGAAATCACCGCGTCAAATGGAAAGTAAACGCCGCTGATCGCCTCCCCGGCCTCATGCAGGATCTTGGTGTGCTCCAGCACGACCGGCCTGAGGTGAGGCCGCAATAACTCGAGGTCCGGCGAGGCGAAAGACGCCAGCAGCAGATTGCTGGAAAATGACCGCATGAGAACTCCCGGATTGGCGGGAGCACTTTGCGTCTCTCAGTCACGCGGCTGCCGGAGGGTTACCGTTGATATTAAACGCTATCCTTTTCTCGGGAACGGCGTCTGTCCGGCACCCGACATTGCAGGCCGCGCCATACTGCACCGCAAGGAGCTAATCTCGATCGCTGCAGGGTAGAAAAAACCCCGAGGCAATCGACGCGCCGGGGGCCATCGAGAATTGTCGTCTCGGGAGGAAAAGGACGACAAACCAGAAACGACGGATAGGGTGATACCGTTCCGGTTTTCTATCGGGGGTCTCGCTCTCGTCTGAAACCTCACATCCGTTTGAAGCGAACCGATCACGATATCGGAACGGTCGCAGGCGCCCCCGGTTGGCCCCCTGTTAGTACAACGGAGGCAACTCATGAACTTGAAGCTCCTAGCCGCAGCGGCGGTTCTTTCGACTGCGGTCGCAGCGCCGGCACTGGCGCAGGATCCTCACGGACGGTCGGATGCTATCCGTAAACCACCGCAAACTCAGGACCGAGTTTATCATCGTCACAGCGGATTCTGGCCGGGCGAGATAGCCGCTGGCGTGGTTGGCGGCGCGATCGGCACGGCCGGCGCTATCGCCACCGCTCCGTTCCGGAACGACGTCTACGCCTACAATGACGGCTACTACGGCCGCCGCTACTATGGCGGCTACAACAGTGGTTTCGTCTGTCAGCCTGGCACGACGTTCATAGGCCAGGACGGTCGACGTCACATCTGTCAGTAACGAGAACGTATAACAGACCTAACAGAGGCGGCTTCACGGCCGCCTCTTTTGTTGTGACCGCGGGATCAATCCGTATCCGTAGACCGGTTGCTAACTCGGACGCGACACAGTTCAGGCCCGCAGGCCGTCAACAACCGGCATTTTCCGGGCTATCGCCTAACTGGACATATCGCAGCCGTACCAAAATCAACGCAAATGACCGATGGCGGACATTCGAGCAACGAACGTCCGGCTCTGGTTGAGGCGGGCAAGAAGCTGTAATCCGGCGTTCCCTTGCAGACATTTGCTCAATTCGGCTCGCATCCAAAATCCCACCGAACGAAAGGCATCCTGCCAGTCGGCTGTTTGGCATATGATCCTTTGGCAAATCTCATCGACCCGCCTATCTCTTAGGACTGGAGCAAACGCATGACGCAGCGTCCGGGCCAGCAGAAGCGCCGAGGTGCCAACAAATCCGGCGACCTCGATCTGGCCCGTGAATATTATCAACAGCGCGCTTGGGCCGACGCTTATCGGGCGTTCTTGCGCGCCGATCAGGAAACTTCGTTAACTGCCGAGGCTCTCGAACTGCTGGCGATGGCCGCTTACTTGGTCGGGCGGGACGAGGATTATCTCAAGGCACTTGAACGGGCCTACAATGCGCACCGGGATACTCCCCGGCGCCTTCGCGCCGTCCGTTGCGCGTTCTGGCTGGGCTTTCGCCTACTGATGCGGGGCGAGATGGGCCGCGCCAGCGGCTGGTTTTCCCGTGCTCAACGTTTGCTGGAGCGTGACACGCGCGAATGCGCCGAGCGGGGCTATCTGCTGTTGCCGGTCGTCGAGCAGCGCATCGGATCTGGTGAGTACGAGGCCGCGTTCGTCGCTGCAGCCGAGGCCGCCGCAATCGGCGAGCGCTGTGGCGACCCGGACCTCGTCGCCTGTGCCCGCCACCAGCAGGGCCGCATACGACTGCAGCAGGCGCAACTCAGAGCCGGGCTCGCGCTCTTGGATGAGACCATGGTCATGGTCACTGCTGGAGAGCTATCGCCGCTGGTGACGGGCTTGATGTATTGCAGCGTGATCGCGGCCTGTCAGCAGGTATACGCACTCGACCGAGCCGGCGAATGGACAGGCGCCCTGACGCGGTGGTGCGAGGGCCAGCCCGATATGGTCGCCTTCGCCGGGGTTTGCCAAGTGCATCGGGCGGAGATCCTGCAGTTGCGGGGCGCCTGGCCGGAGGCGATCGAGGAAGCGCGGCGCGCCTGCACGCGGTCGCAGGGCTTCGACCGGCACGCTGCCGCCGGAGCGCTCTACCAGCAGGCAGAGGTCCATCGTCTGAAAGGGGAGTTTGCAGCGGCTGAAGAGGAGTATCGAGGCGCGAGCGAGCTTGGTCTGGAGCCCCAGCCGGGCCTAGCGTTGCTGCGTCTTGTGCAGGGACGCCCCGACGCGGCCGCGGCCGCCATTCGCCGTGTCGTAGGCACGACGGTAAGCCGGCTGAAACGCATGGGTTTATATCGAGATCACGTTGGCCGCCGGTGACGTCCAGGACGCACGCAACGCCTGCCGAGAACTGGAGAACATTGCGCGGAGTTTCGATACGGGCGTGCCGGACGCAATTGCCGCGCAGGCCCGCGGAGCGGTGGACCTCGCCGAAGGGGACGCGCGGGCCGCACTGGGTTCGCTGCGCCGTGCCTTTGAGGTGTGGCAGAGGATCGCGGCGCCCTATGCGGCTGCGCGCGTGTGCGTGCTGATCGGACAGGCCTGCCGCGCACTCGGAGACAAGGACGCTGCCGACCTGGAGTTCGATGCGGCCCGGACCATTTTCGAGCGTTTAGGTGCCGGACCCGATCTCACGCAGATCAACTCACTGACGACGGGCGTCGCTTCCAGCAGCGCGCATCGGCTGACTTCGCGTGAGCTTGATGTTCTTCGCCTGATCGTCGCTGGCGAAACCAACAAGGCGATAGCCGGCAGGCTCTCCCGAAGCGAGAAGACGGTCGACCGGCACGTCAGTAACATCCTCGCCAAGCTTGATGTCCGCTCGCGGGCCGCGGCGACGGCCTTTGCGTGCCGACACAAGCTGATCTGAACACTGAGACTAAGGTCGAAGATTTTCTTCGGTCAGCTTCGGATGGTCAACAGGCGAGCCGGACGCGGCTTCCGGGCGCAACCACGGGAGCCTTTCGCCTGCAAACGCCTCTCCCGTGGGCTTGAGCTTCTCGGGTTCTTCGAACGCGCCGAGATGAAAGTGCGTCTCATTGGGCCGTCGCTCGTTCGCGCAGGTCAAAGTCGAGCCGCACCTTGCGCAGAACCCGCGCTCCACGCCCGGCGATGAATTGTATTTGCTGATCGCTCCGCTTGTTACCGTGACGGCGGAGTCGTCGAAGGCAACGAAGACGGATGCCGGCGCTCCGGTATGGCGCCGGCAACTCTCGCAGTGGCACCACAGGACCCATTTCGGGCGCGCAGCGGCACGGAAGCGTACGGCACCACAGAGACAACGCCCCTCAAATGTATCACTCATATCGTTTCTCCTTCCCGGCGGCTTGCCGCCGACTTCGACACGTCGCGATCATGCCATAGCTACCGCGCCCGCGAATGGGGAAGATCACCCATACGGTTGCAGTGGCCGATTGGGGCGTTCTCCCGAAGCGCCGGCTTCCGTTTCTCTCTAAGCACCAGCCATGGCACGCCGCGGACCCGTGATGCGCTGGCCCGAGTCTGATTTGTCAGCACAAGGAGAGAGTCGCGATGACCAAGGCATTCGACGCAATCGTAGTGGGCGCCCGCTGCGCGGGATCGCCGACCGCAATGCTGCTGGCACGGAAAGGATATCGGGTTCTCGTGGTCGACCGCGCAACTTTTCCGAGCGATACGATCTCCACCCATATCTTGCATCCCCTGGGCGTAAGTGCCCTATCCAGTTGGGGCCTTCTCGATCGTCTGACCGTGACCGGGTGCCCGCCGATCGACAGCTACGCTTTCGACTTTGGTCCTTTCACGATTGTGGGCGCGCCGGGCACCAGTGAAGCGCCGGTTGCGTACTGTCCGCGCCGCACGATACTCGACAAGCTGCTCGTCGATGCTGCGGCTCAGTCCGGCGCGGAAATTCGCGAAGGCTTCGCCGTGGATGAAATCTTGATCGAGGACGGACGAACGGTCGGCATCAAGGGCCGCTCGAAGCATGGCGGCTCTATCAGCGAGCGCGCTGAAATCGTCGTCGGCGCCGACGGCAGACACTCGTTCGTGGCCGAAGCGGTCCGGCCAGAGCACTATGACGAGAAACCAATTCTGCTCGTCGCGTATTACACCTACTGGAACGGACTGCCGATGTCCGGCAGGTTCGAGCAATATGTTCGTGACGGGACCGGATTCGCCGCCGCTCCAACCCATGACGGGCTCACGATGGTGATCGCCGGTTGGTCATACGCAAGGTTCGACGATTGCAGGAAGGACATCGAAGGGAATTACCTGAAGACCATCGCGTTGGCGCCGGCGTTCGCCGATCGCCTGCGCGAAGCCAAGCGGGAAGCGCGCTTCGCCGGTGCGGCGGTGCCGAACTACTTTCGCAAGCCCTACGGCCCCGGCTGGGTGCTCGTGGGCGACGCGGGCTACAACAGGGACTTCATCACTGGACAAGGAATCATGGACGCCTTCCATGACGCCGAACTCTGCGCGCTCGCGTTCGACAAGGTCTTTTCCGGAGCGCAACCGTTTGAAGCGGCGATGAGCGAATATCAGTGCGCGCGCGATGCACGGGTGAAGGCAATGTACGATTTCACCTGCATGCTAGCGACGCTGGAACCACCGCCACCAGAAATGCAGCAGCTTCTTGGAGCGATTCTCGGTAACCAGAAGGCGATGGACGGGTTCGCGCGGATGAATGCCGGGACAATATCACCCGCCGCGTTCTTCGCGCCGGAGAACGTCAATGCGATTATGGCGGCTTAGCACGACCGTCGAACGTCATGCGCGCTCTCCGTGGTGGCTCCTTCAGCTCGGCTGATCGCACAAGCAGTCGCACCATGACTGGTACTTGGAACCTTTCGGACCTGCCCCAAGGTCCGACCTGATTGCGCGCCAAAGCGGATTTCAACCGAGTACTCGGAATTCGGAATCTATGGGTTCGCGTCCTGGACCCGCTTGGAACCGGCCTGACCCTTCTGCTTCTTTCCCGGCGGGTCGCCGCCTCGGTCCACTCGGCTCACCCGCTGGGCGCGCTCCTTGTCCCGAGGCTGCTCCTGTCCGCGCTCGTCACGGACGATTCCTTGATCATGGCTGCCGTTGGACGAGCTGGAATCCGTCGGTTCGGGCTCTGTCGCTTGCCGATGTTGCTCCTTACCTTCCCGGACCAGCAGTTCGTCACCGAGCATTTGCCCGATGATCTGTTTGGTCTGAGCTTCGACCTTCTCATGAAACTTGCTCATGGCGAGCCTCCTGGCAATGAGAACGGCGCCAGAGCTCCAATGTTTCCTCCGAGAGGTCCAAACCTTTGCCCGGACGCGGCTGCTGCTGCGATCCTGTTCGGGCCCTGCTGACCGGTTCCACACAGTGTAACAATCCTGTCGCAGAGCTAAAATCCTATTGCAGAGCTAAAGCGGGGCGACGGCGGATCGCCGAAACCCGCGCATTTGTGGGGAACTCTGATGCGCCGCACAATCGTATTGCTGTCCGCCGGACTGATCGCATCCGGGTCAGCGATGCCAAAATCGGACTCCAAGCCGGCCCCGGAGCGGACCAGAAAATCTAGTTCGCCGTGTCAAGATGAAAGCTTTTCATGCGCGCCGAAGACAACCCGCTCTTGAACTATTCAATGCTGCTATCGCAATTGTGCTTGCGATATTCAGCCGGCGTGACGTTCATGTACCGGCGAAAGACCCGATTAAGATGGCTTTGATCGGAAAAGCCGCTCAGAAGCGCGATTTCCTTGAGCGCCAGGCGATCTTTACGCAGATGCTGGCACGCACGTTCCACCTTGCGCTTCAAGACATAGGCGTGCGGCCGGGTTGCGTAATGCGATTGGAATTTGCGTGCGAACTGAACCGGCGTGCAGCTGCATATATTGGCCAACTCCTCGAGCGTGATGTTGCGGAAGATGTTTTGCTCGATGTAGTCCTCGATCAGCCGTGCATGGGCGGGCCTGAAACGTCCCTGCGAGCGCGGCAACTTGAACTGGACAGAGGCATATTTTCGCAGGATGTGCACACTGGCCTGAAGTGCCAGCGCATCATAACAGAGCCGGCCGCCCGGACCTCCAGCGGCCACCTCCTGAATCATTTGATCGCTGATCCAGGCCAATACCGGATCTTCTGCGCGCACCAGGTCATGGAGTTCAACTCGCTCCGCGTCGCGGTCGAAAGCCTCGCTTGCCGTCTTCATCATGAGCGCGGGCGAGATATAGAAATGAGAAACTTCGATATCGTGTCGCCAGACCCAGTTCGAAGGCTCCGCGCGCGTTAGCAATGTCGTCACGCCTCGGCCAACATGATCCTGCTTCCATGGGCCGGGGTTCGGTGGATTCTGGGCCACACAAATTCTGCCTTTCGGCGATCCGGCTTCGTTCGTCGGTTACTTAAACTTCGAAACCGCGTTCTACGACAGCCTGAAGCTACGAAAGGCAGGCTAGGGTTCGTTCAGCTTGAAAGTTTCGCTTAGTGGTGCGGCCTCCCGCTTCCGGATCGAAGTCGGACGTTTGCGACTTAATCCGGGGATGCCGCATCCCCCAAACACGAATGATCTTGGCGAATTGACCCATCAGTTCCTAGCTCATGGCACGAGTCCGCTTTGCGCCCAATAGCCGACGTTCCCAAGAAGTCCGTTTTTGAACCCAAAGCCGAGCACGATCATGCGCCGGATGTCGCCGCCGGAACTCGCCAATCACATCCGCAATAACGTGACTTGTCAAGGCCGGTGACTTAACCGTTCGGCGCGACTTCCAATGAGCATCTTCTGCTCTGCGGTGTGGCGGCTGCGATCGCTCATTGCCGCGGCAGCCCACTTCCGCGTCCATGAGAAAATAGTGTAAGTTGTCCGAGAGCTGCCTCGGAAACGGGATGTGCCGACATTTCGTTCGAGTGAACGGGCAGCATTGATGCCGTCGGCGGGCATCCTACTTTCCGTCGACCGACAGTCATTTTTTGCCGGTGTGAACAGCACTCACAATCCGCGCGGCCGCGCGCTGCTTGTAGCGTGCGTGCTGAGCTTTGTAGCTGGAGGAGCATCATGAATCGACGTAACGCTCTCAGCATATCCGCGATGACAGTCTTGGGACTTGCGCTGCCTTTGGGCTACGCTTTCGGGCAGACTGCAAAAGACCTCGTAGGAACCTGGTCGTGGGTCTCAGTCGATCTCACACGCCCGGATGGCACCAAGTACCAGCCATTTAGTGCCAATCCAAAAGGCTTCGTCATCTTCGATAGCAATGGCCGCTTTGCTTATCTGCTCTCGCGTCCTGACCGCCCCAAATTCGCGGCCAACAACCGTGACCAAGGCACTCCAGAGGAAAACAAAGCGGCCGTGCATGGAGCCCTCGCCTACTCCGGCACGTACTCGGTCAACGACAAGACCTTAATCTTCAATGTTGAGGCCAGTAACTACCCGAACGCGGAGGGGCAGGAGCAAAAGCGAACTATCACTCTGACGGCTGACGAAATGAGGTGGACCAACCCAGCTCCGACGGTCGCCGGGGGTGGGACAGCTCAAACAGTGTTGAGACGAGTCAAGTAGAAGCTCCGACACGACCGCGACTAGCTAAGCGATCCCGCCCGCGGCTTCGGCTGGGCGGGCTCTGTCGGCGGGCCCGCGCGCCGAGCTGATGCTCCCCGCGGTGCGTGCGGTGGCGGCTCATATTTAGTCGACGTCCAGAGGGGCCAATGTCTCTTGTTGGACCCAAAGCCGACATTCCCAAGAAGTCCGTTTTTGACCCACATGAGACATTTTCTCCGCGCTCGCTCAGCGCTAGACCGTGACCCCCTATCGCCCCATATCCAGCGAAAATAATTTATCCCGAACATGTCGTCTTGGTGGTCACCCGTTCGACTGGATGTCGGCGATCCGGGCCAAACAACAGGAGTTACCAGGAGAAATGCAATGACTCGAAATGCAGCAATGAGGGGCGAGAAGATTTACGACATGGAACTCAATATCACTGGAGTCACCGACTACGGCGTGAGCATGGACGCCATCCTTGCCGGCCAGGAAGCGATTCCACTACACGGAGCTCGATTTGACCTTGCGGTCGATGGGCGGTACGAGGGCCGCCTCGCGGGACACGCGCACGGCGTCGACTATCTGCGGGTACGCGCCGATGGTCGCATCGAGCTGGACCTGCACGTCATCATCGAGACTGAGGACGGCCACCGGATCGCGTTGTCTGGTGACGGCCAGGCGGCGCCGCGACCCGGCGAGCCGGTGCTCGACATCTTCGCAAACGTCCGCCTCTCCACCGCGTCCAAAAACTATGCCTGGGTCAATGAGCGACAGATCTGGGGTGTGGGGACCGCGAGCCTGGCGACCGGGAAGGTCCGCGCCGAAGGCTTCATGCAGTGAAAGCAAGGGGGACGGCCGGATGACTGTCCG
This sequence comes from Bradyrhizobium sp. 157, assembly GCF_023073815.1. Classification (NCBI taxonomy): domain Bacteria; kingdom Pseudomonadati; phylum Pseudomonadota; class Alphaproteobacteria; order Hyphomicrobiales; family Nitrobacteraceae; genus Bradyrhizobium; species Bradyrhizobium sp. 157. Next base: position 162,131 of record NZ_JADPKF010000021.1, read on the forward strand.
GTCCAGCAGCCTGCGAAGTCGCGTTGGTCCTCAATCTCAAAGCTGCCAAAGCGCTCAGTCTCACTGTGCCGGCATCTCCGCTTGCGCAGATCGACGAGGTGATCGAATACGGTCGACTGACGCCTTTGGCACTTTTCGGACATGCCGAAACAATCTGACTTTGTCCGTTCATCGGGGTAAGGCAGACATCCCGCCGCAAGGCAGCAACTTCCGTTTTTGGATCTAAAGCCGACATTGGTGGTCGTGCCGCCTGATGCCTGCAAGACTTGAAAATCTGGAAACGTGCTACAAATCCAACTAACGCGCGGTGATGGAGTTATCCATGGGCGTGACCTTTCCCAATGAAAGTCCACAGTATCGAGCTGCTCGCAATAAACTACTGGAGCGCGAGGTAGCGCTCAGGCGCGAAATGGAGGCCGTGGCCGCGGAGATCCGGGCACTGCCGCCGGGAGGGCCCGCTCCCGAGGACTACGAGTTCGATCATATTGATGCCAAAGGGGCGCCAGCGAAGGTGCGCCTCTCGGAACTGTTCCGGCCGGGCACTGATACGCTGCTCATCTACCATTACATGTTCCCTCGGCACCGCGGCGATAAGCGGCCGGGGCCAAGCGTTGGTCCGGTAGCGCAGCTGCCGCTGGAGGAAGGGCCGTGCCCATCCTGCACCGCTTTGCTCGACAACTGGGAGGGAGCGATACCCCACGTCGAGGGATTGGGAGCGAACATCGCGGCCGTCGCCAAAGCGCCGATCGAGCGGATCGCGGCCTTCGCCGCGCATCGCGGCTGGCGCAATTTGAAACTGCTTTCAGCCGCCAACAACAGCTTCAAACGGGACTATCATGGTGAGGATGAAGAGGGGCAGCAGATGCCCATCCTCACCGTGTTTCACAAGGGCCCGGATGGGGTCATCAGGTTGAATTGGGCCTCCGAACTATTGTTCATGCCGACCGAGCCGAAACAGGATCCACGGCATCTTGGTACGGTGGAGCCGATGTGGACCCTTATGGATCTTACTCCCGCAGGGCGGCCGGACGCGAACGAGCAGCTCGAATACGCATGCTGTCGGACTGAGGTGCAGGCCAACAAGCAACCGTAAACAAACCTCAAACTGTATATCCCAGAATCAGCAGCCAAAAAAACATAGCCGCGGATTTTTATCAGCCCGAAGACGCCATCGCATGCGCTCGCCACCCAAAATCTTCTATCTCGGTGCAGATGCGCATGTTGTCGGTATCAGCCGGTGAAGACGGGTTTGGCTCAAGATCCCGGTCAAGGCGCGTACAAGAGTACTCGTTGCTTCAGAAGGCTTTCTACCGAAACAAAGCTTGTCAGGATCCATACAATAAAATCGAAGACAAAGTTGGTCTTCCCTTCGTCGTCCTCTTGGCAAACGATCGTCGGTGCTACGAGTTCTGAGGGGATCAAGTTTACAGCGGTGGATTGCCGGCAACTGGAAAGACGCCTGTCGACCTTGCGGCGATCCTCAAATCTTTCTCATCCAACCCGGCGAACAAAGTGTCTGATGTAAGCCGCAATTCCAAGGATGACCCCGATAATCTGTTATTCTCAGTCGCCAACTCGGCAACAACTGCGCATTTCCGCCATATCAGGATGAAAGGTGCGCTCTACATACTAGCGATTGATACCCCAATGCGTATCGCGACGTGGTGGCGGAAAAGAAAGATAAATTCTTCGGATCCTTTAAATTCAAGGGGAAGTCCTGATCGCGCAGAATAGGGATTATCCGATCAGAGTGTCTCCTCTTGGCCTTAGCCGACATCGGCGTTGAGCCGAATGTCCGCTTTGCGCCCCAGAAGCCGTCGTTCCGGTAAGTCTGTTTTTGACCCTGATCAATTCGTCTAAGGTTGTCGCAGGCCCCGCAAAAGTGGCCGGCGGGCTTACCATCTCCGCCCATCAGGAATAAGATGAGCCGACGTCCACGGGCGTTCGTGCCCTTAGGGGGCCCGACCCAATATCGTGGCCACTCTCCGTCACGCCCGTTGGCAACAAACTGAGGTCTGCCCAGCGATCCACACGACGAATTCCATGACCGAACCCGAGCGTTTGGAAGGTGTTCCTGGCCGCTACTGGCACCGGCTTGAAGACGGGCGTATCCAGTGCGATATCTGCCCGCGCTATTGCAGGCTTAACGAAGGCCAGCGCGGCCTGTGCTTCGTGCGTGGCCGGCAGGACGACCGGATCGTGCTCACGACGTACGGCCGCTCCTCGGGGTTCTGTGTCGATCCAATAGAGAAGAAGCCACTGAACCACTATCTGCCCGGAACTCCCGTGTTGTCGTTCGGTACCGCAGGGTGCAACCTGACCTGCAAATTCTGCCAGAACTGGGACATCTCCAAGGCGCGAGAACTCGACCGGCTCCAGGACGCGGCCTCGCCGGAAGATATTGTCGAGGCCGCGATTGCCACGGGCTCGCGTTCCATCGCCTACACCTACAATGACCCCGTCATCTTCCTCGAATATGCCGTGGATGTTGCAAGGGTGGCGCGCCGGCGCGGGATCAAGAACGTGGCGGTCACAGCGGGCTACATTGACGCGGCGGCGCGGGAGGAGCTTTACGCCTTCATGGACGCCGCCAATGTCGACCTCAAGGCGTTCACCGAGGCGTTCTACAAGCGGCTGTGCACCGGCCATCTCGGCGCCGTCCTTGAGACGCTCGAGTATCTGAAGAACAAGACGAAGGTCTGGTCCGAGATCACAACGCTGCTGATCCCGGGTCACAATGACAGCCCGGAGGAGGTGAAAAAGCTGAGCGAATGGGTGATGACAAGGCTAGGACCTGACGTGCCGTTGCATTTCACCGCCTTCCACCCTGACTACAAGATGCTGGATCTGCCCCGTACGCCGGCCTTCACGCTGACGACGGCTCGCGATATCGCGCGCAAGGTCGGGCTGCATTTCGTCTACACCGGCAATGTCCATGACGAGAGGGGCCAAAGCACGTACTGCCCGGGCTGCGGTGAACGGATCATCGGCCGAGATTGGTATGACATCACCACTTGGCGGCTCACAGGGGACGGCCGCTGCGATATTTGCTCCACCGCAATCCCCGGCTTGTTCGAGGCGCACCCGGGCAACTGGGGGCAGCGGCGCGCCCCGATCCGGATCGGCAGACTGGAACGCTCGTGAATGAGGATGATAGCGACGTCGAGGCGCCCTCGCTGCTGCGTGTTGGAGCGGGAGCCTGATTAGGAGGTCACGATGAAGATTGACAGCACCATCTTTGGCGCGATTACGATTGACGGAAAGACTTATCAGCACGACGTGGTCGTTCGTCTTTCCGGCGAAGTTGTGAAGCGGAAAAAGAAGCTATCAAAGAAGCTGTATGGCACCTCGCACGTGCTTTCGAAAGACGAGGCAAAGTTTCTCTTCGAGAAGGGGTGCGATCAGGTCGTCATTGGCTCGGGCCAGATGGGCAACGTGCACCTGTCACCAGAAGCTGAAGCCTATTTCGAAAGAAAGGGCTGCGAGGTCGTGTTGAAGCCGACACCCGAGGCAATCCGAATGTTCAACCGGTCGAGGACAAAGAGGATCGGACTCTTTCACGTGACCTGTTGAAAGAAATGCCTGGTGAAGCAGTGTATCCACGTTGGATCCGCCGGATCGGCACGCCGCTCATTGCTTTTGTTTTGACCGTTGCGCTGTCGGTTTCGACGGTGCACGCCGTTGAGGATACTCGCAAGGTGAGCGTGGTGTCCTTCGGCCTTTTTGGCGATCAAGGCGTGTTTAGACGCGAGGCGACCGGCGCAGCACAGGTCGTCGCGGACCGTTTCGGGGGCGCCGCGATCAACGTGCAACACAATTCGAAGAAAGGCGGAAGTGCAACGATTGAAGGCCTGGCCAAGTCCTTGCAAGCGGCGGCCAATGGGATGGACGCCAACAACGACATTCTGTTTTTGATTCTCACCTCGCACGGCTCCCGCGCCGGCCTTGCAGTCAAAGCGGGGCGGCTTACGCAGACCCTCACGCCGTCTAATCTTGCCTACATGCTGGCGCGGACCGGCATGCGATACAAGGTGGTGGTCATCTCGGCCTGCTATTCCGGGGTCTTCATCCCTCGTCTCGCGAACCCCGATACGCTGGTAATCACCGCGGCCGATGCCGACCATCCATCGTTCGGCTGCCGGGACAAAGCCAAATGGACCTATTTCGGCAACGCGTTTTTCAATATAGCACTCCGACAAGCCAAGAGCCTGAAGGACGCCTTTGTTGTTGCGCGTTCGCTCGTCAGAAAGCGAGAAGTGCGCGAGCGCTTCGAGCCTTCGAACCCCCTAATGGCAGGCGGCGAAAACGTGCAGCCACTGCTCATTTCGCGCCCTTGAGCGACCGGCCACCTTCCGACGCCTGTCTGCCGAAATCCTCGTCCGTATTGATCTATGACCGAAACGTGCCGCATGTCGGCTCAACCGAAGTTGCTATCGCGCCCGATGTCCGCTTTGGCGCTAGAACCGCCAGGCTGGGCCAGCCTGTCGCGTACAACAGGCTCATCAAGTGCCCGCGCCCTCTTCTTTGGGCGTCGGGCTGGATGCGGGAAAGGTGAACAGAAGGCCGCGGGGAAAAAACCCCGCCGCATGTATCTGACTACCCGATGAGCCAATGCCCCTTGTGGATATCGAATTTCACCAGACCTTCGTCGCGCATTTTCAGAAGCAGGGATTGGCAAGCTTCCTCATTTGGAAGATTGGCACGCCTCATGACTTGGTAGGCCTTGAGCGGCTTCTCGCGGAGCGCATTCAGGATATTCTCGCGATCTTTCAGCATAACTGCTCCTGCAATTCAAAATTGGTGTTGATAATGAGCTGCTCAGGCCGCCATGGCGAGTTTGATCTCGCCGTCTTCAAGATTTCCGGCCGCGAGCGCGTCGCGCGCCATCTTTTCGATAACAGGCCAATTTGCGAGAAGAAATTTTTGCGCCAGCGCCTTGGTCGGCAGCTCGGTTTGCAGAACGCAGCGCTGCCGCGCAGTTCCGTTCGCGATCTGAAAAGACACCGCTTGCGGCCCCTCGATGATCTCTTGTTCGGTGGGCTTGGCAGCAATCCGCATCCGTTATTCCTTTTTGAGCGTCCGATTAGGTCAGGCTGTCGGGATCGACATTAGCCACCGCGCCTGGTGTGTTTCTTGGCTATTGCGAATGAGCGGCGGCTAGCTAGGATTGATCGTCCTCGGCCTCCGGGGCGCGTTTCGGCTTGTGATCCGCGATTGGCTGCGTATTGCGTACCGCCGCGGTCAGCATCAGGCGCAACTCATCCTTCGTCATTGGTGGTTGCCGCGTGGTTGACGATTTCCATTGTGCCATTCGGTTTATATGGGGTGCCCGAGGGAGAATTAAAGCCCAGCGCCTCGCTGAATCCGCGGACAATGCATTTCGGCATACTTGCCGCATCCACACTACTCCTGCCCTCATTCTTGAAGTTTAAACGGTCACGCATCGCAGTGAGTGCCCGACGGGCAAATCACTTCTGATTTTCCGAAATCGTGTCAAGCCCCGGAAGCAAAAATATTCCGCTTAACTTGCAGGGCAAATCAGTCGCATAACTCCGCCCGTCTCACGGCAGATGAGGGGCGTTGGCCATCGTCACGAACGCGCGGTGAGATGCGATGGACGTGAATGGCGCGATAGACGTACGCGCCGGACGCGTACGGCGAAGTCGTGTGGTTCGGGCGCCGCGGTGCTGGCGCTAAGTTTCACGGATTATCTCGTGGAGCGACGGAGGCAAGAAAGCCGTTCTCCGGGAAGAGCACGAAGTAAGCCGTAAAGCCATTGCGCAGGGAAGGCCGGAGTGTTTCCGCTGTACCTGTATGCTCGTGTGCGCGTTCTTATGCGCAAATTGCACACGAGACCTCGGGTGCAGCCAGCACCCGGTCTTCCCTGCGCCCTCTGATTTCGAAGAGGGCAAAGAAGATGCATACCTCGGGCGAAACGCGCCGCGAGATCGCGAAATCTATCCACGTCATTGCGAGGAGCAAAGCGACGAAGCAATCCACCTCGCCGCTAGTGGTGCGATGGATTGCTTCGCTACGCTCGCAATGACGCGGAAAGGCCGAGGCGCACTGGACGCACCGTCATGGAGCACGACGCCCAAAAAAAACGGCGGGCACTACCCCGCCGCCTTGAAACCGATGATCGCCGAATGAACTACAGCATCCCCATATCCAGCATGCCCGGCAGTTGCGCGAGCGGCAGCGCGGCGGCGCCGACCAGGGTGGCGACCAGCGCGGCAAGGCGATGGTTGCTGTGGCGCTTGCCGCGCATCTGGCTGGCGATCCATTCCAGCACCTTGGTGTCGATGTTGGCGGCCTTCACCGGCGCCCAGCTCTCGATCGGCGTATCCGGCGACAGCGCGACCGTGCGCGGCGGCACCGGCAGGCCGGACTCGGAAGCGGCATGGTGGGCGACCGCCTTGGCCAGCAAATCGTCGAAACGGCCGTCGTCGGTGCGTTCCGCGGCCGCATCGCTGATTTCGAACAGCGCTTCGATTTCGGCGCGGCTCACCGGCTCATGCTCAACAGCGCTCACGGTGAGGATGCGTGCGCACCACGCGGCGTCCTCGGCATCGAGCGCGCGGGAGAAATGGATACGGCCCTTGGTGGTTGGGCCCTCGCCGGTGATCACGCCGTCGCGCACGATGGTGAGCGCATGAGCGGCGGTCTTGCGGCAGGATGGTTGGAGGGATATTTCAGCGGGCACGGCAGTCGGGGCAGACATAGTTGCACTTCTCAATTTCAATTCCAGTTCAGCATTTCCATACGGGGCATGAACGAGCGGTTAACGATTCGAAACCCGCATTCCCTGATTTTTACATGGTTGCCAATTGGTCGCTGTGAGGTCGGTCACGGTTCAGACCAATGCACTCCCGGGTGCAAAGCGGCCCGGCGTGATGCGGGCGATAAAGGGCAATATCGGGGCAGCGACGGCAAGAAAGTGGAACGGCTATGAAAAGATCGCGATCGAACAAGAGGATGGCTCGTCAACCTGCCTTCCTCCATCGAATGCAGGAGCCAACGGCCCTTTTCGTCGCAGAGGCGCGGATCAAAAGAAGATGCTAGGAGTTCCGGGCTCGCGGAGAAGGATCTCACCTTTTGCGCTAACCGGTTCACTTAACCGCTTCAGACTCCTATAATCCTTAAGGCAAATTTCCCTGTAACTTGAACAACATGAGGTAAAACCATGGCACTTCCGATAGGCGCTGTCGCCCCCGATTTCGAAGCCGAAACCACTGAGGGCAAAATTAAATTCCACGACTGGATCGGAAATAGCTGGGCGATGCTGTTCTCGCACCCCAAGGATTTCACCCCGGTCTGCACCACCGAGCTCGGCTTGCTCGCCAAGCTGAAACCGGAATTCGACAAGCGCGGCGTCAAGCTGATTGGCCTGAGCGTCGATCCTGTCGACCGCCATTCCAAATGGTCGGAGGACATCAAGGAGACGCAGGGTGCTGCGCCGAACTATCCGATGATCGGCGATACCGACTACAACGTCTCCAAGCTTTACGAGATGCTGCCGGCTTCGACCTCGGGCGATCCCCTCACCCGCACGCCTGCGGACAACCAGACCGTCCGCAACGCGATCGTGATCGGCCCCGACAAGAAGATCAAGCTGACGATCGTCTATCCGATGACCACCGGCCGCAACTTCCAGGAGATCCTGCGCGCGATCGACTCGCTGCAGCTGACCGCAAAGCATCGCGTCGCGACGCCGGCCGATTGGAAACAGGGCGAAGACGTCATCATCGCGGGCTCCGTCAGCGACGACGAGGCGAAGACGATCTATCCGCAGGGCTGGAAGGCGCCGAAGCCCTATATCCGGATCGTGCCGCAACCGAAGTGACCGCGCAGCGGTCATCCCGGGGCGATGCGCAAGCATCGAACCCGGGATCTCGAGATTCTCAGGTGCGCAATTGCGCACCTGAGTTCGGTGCTTCGCACCGCCCCGGAATGACGGGCTAATTTTTAAGCACCATCCAATCCGCCACGAGCAGTCCGGCGCTCGCCGCGACGCTTCCGTCAGGCGGCGCGGACGCGGTCGAGGAATTTTTCGACCTCGGCCTTCAAATGCAGGCTCTCGCTCGACAGATTCTGCGCGGAGGCAAACATCCGGCTCGAGGTCTCGCCGGTCTCGTCGGCGCCCTGCGCGGCGTTGCGGATGTTGGCGGCAACATCGGCCGTGCCGCTGGCCGCCGCGCGCACGCTCTGCGCGATGTTCTGGGTCGCGCCGCGCTGCTGCTCGACCGCCGCCGAGATCGAGGTGGCGATATCGCTGATGCGCTCGATGGTCTGGCCGATCGCCTTGATCGCGCTGACCGACTCTTCGGTCGCAAGCTGCATGCTGCCGATCTGGCTGGATATCTCTTCTGTCGCCTTCGCGGTCTGGCCGGCCAGGCTCTTGACCTCCTGCGCCACCACGGCAAAACCGCGGCCGGCATCGCCTGCCCGCGCCGCCTCGATGGTGGCGTTGAGCGCCAGCAGGTTGGTCTGTTCGGCGATCGAGGTGATCAGCTTCACCACGTCGCCGATCCGCGCGCCGGCTTCCGACAATTCGTTGATGCGCTGGTCGGTGGCGGCGGCCTGCTTGACGGCGTCGGCCGCGATGCCGTTCGATTCCTGGACCCGGCGGGTGATTTCGGCGATCGAGCTGGAGAGCTCGTCGGAAGCGGCCGCCGCGGTGCGGACATGCTCGGAGGCGGTTTCGGAAGCGCCGGCCGACTTGCCGGACAGGCTTGCGGTAGTCCGCGCGGTGTCGGTGAGCTGGCGGGCCACGCGCTCGAATTCGCTGGATGAGTTCAGCACCTTGTCGAGGATGCCGCCGACGCTGGTCTGGAACTCGTCGACGAAGCCGCGCAGCTCGGATTTGCGCTGCTCGGCCGCGGCCGCGGCGGCCGCGGTCTGTTCGTCGCGCATGCGCCGACGCTCGACAGAGTTGTTCTTGAAGACCGCGAGGCTACGCGCAATCTCGCCGATCTCGTCCATTCGGTCGTCACAGTCGATTTCGACATCGGTGTTGCCATTGGCGATTGCGGTGAGCGAGGCCGTCACCGACGTCAGCGGCTTGGTCACCCGGCGCACGATCAGCATGGTCAGCATCATCACCAGCAGCGCGGCAATGCCGGCTGCGATAGCCATGTTCTGAATGGCATGCGACAGCATGGTCTCGTAATGAGCCATGGGAATGCCGACATACAGCAGCCCGATCACCTTGCCGGCCGGATTTAGGATCGGGTAGTAGGCCGTCATGAATGTCTTGCCGAACAGCGTCGCCGGGCCGCGGTAGGCCTCGCCGCGGCGCACCACCGCCTGCCCGGGATGATCTGCCGCGAGCTGGGTGCCGACGGCGCGGTCGCCGTTCTCCTTCTTCACATTGGTCGTGCGGCGGACGAACTGGTTACTGGCGTCATCATAGACGAAAAGCGTCGCGTTGCCGCCGGCATAGCCCACCGCGCGATCGACGATCGCGTGGTCCTTGAACTCGGGCATCTTCGGAATTTCGGCCCGGACGACGGCCCCATCCTTGATGGTAATCTTGGCGTCGCTGTAGGTCTCGGCAAATGCCAGCCCCAGCGTGCGCAGGTTGAGCTCAATGTCCCGCAGCGCCCGGTCGCCGAATTCGGAAGTTAGCGACCAATGGGCCGCCCCCACCACCAGCGCGGTATTCACCGCGATCAGGAAGATCGCGCAGATGACAGCCTTAGTGCCAAGGCGCAGCTTGAGCGCCGGCAGGAACTTTCCAACGGATTGCGTGGTCATGACGAGAAATCCCCCAAATCGCGCCCAATCTGACCCGTTTTGCTTACGATCACCTTAATGTGCACAACCCAGGGAAAATACTGATAAGCTTCATGAAATTTATACGTGCACGAGGGCCGAACGCTCTACTTCAAACTGAGCGGCGGTTGACGACCAGCACGGCCGCCGCGCAGGCGGCCATGCCGGCGAGCGAGACCGCGTCCAGCTGCTCGCCGAACAGCACGTAGGCCATCAGCGACGTCACCGCGGGCACCAGATAGAACAGGCTCGCCACCGACGTCGCGGCCGAGCGCCGGATCAGCCAATAGAGCAGCCCGATCGATCCGATCGACAGGACGACCGCAAGCCAGGCCAGCGCCAGGATGAACTCGGTGGTCCAATGCACCTCGTTGGTCTCAAACAGCCATGCGCCGAGACCGAAGAAGATCGTCACCGCGACGTATTGCACGAGATTGCCGGACCGCCAGTCGATCGCGCTGCAGTAGCGGCGTTGGTACAGCGTGCCGAGTGTGATGCTGATTAGCGAGACGGCCGAGGCGAGCCACCCCCAGCCCGCCTCTCCGCTCATCGGCCTGTCGTGCAGGATCAGCACGACACCGGCGAGTCCGAGCAGTAACCCGCCCCATTGCAGCGGCGTGACACGCTCGCCGAGCCAGCGGCTCGCAAGCGTCGAGGTCAGGATCGGCTGCAAGCCCGGAATCAAAGCCGAGAGCCCCGCCGGAATTGAATGCGCAATCGCGATCGCCGTGCCGCCCAGATAGAATCCATGCACCAGAATGCCGGCGACGGCGCTGTGCGCGATGCCGATGCGGTCCGGCCAGCGCGGCCGCGCGACTGCGACGATGATCGCCATCAGCCCCACCACGAACGCCATGCGGATCGCGAGGTAGGTCAGCGGCTCGGCACTGTTCAGCACATATTTGGTGCCGATGAAGCCCGTGCTCCAGAGCACGACAAAGATCGCCGGCGCCGCGCGCGCTGCAATTTTTTCGAATTCGCCGGTCATTTGCCGCCCCTGTTGCCCGATCGCACCTTGTACGGCAAGGATTGGTCACGCGGGACTGCCGGCGCGATTTCACATATCGAAAAACGAACTGATAAGGCGGCGAACCTATCGCGGCATAGTCACGTTCTAGGAGCTTGCGAGAATGGTAACGGCGCTCACCACTCTTCCGGACAGGGATCGACGATCTTCCAGAGCTCGCGGCCGTTCTTGATCTTCTTCATTTCGGGCGTGAGCCCGCCGTTGCGGCGGATCCAGTCCTTCACCGTTTCCGGGTAATAGGACATTAGGTCCGATGTCCCTTCGGCGCTGGTGACCTTGATGCCGAAAGTGAAGGCCTTGTCGTAATAGGCCTGGTGGAAACCAACGCTTGCCTTTGGCGTGACGCAGATCTTGTTCATCGGCACGATGCCGAACACCAGCGTGCAGGCCGAGTTGCAGATGCCGTCGATGATGACACGCTCCTTGCGATCGCGGATGCGCTTGTACTTGGCCTTGTACTCCTCGACATAACCGCCGTGGTCGCGCGTGATATGCAGGTCGGCGCGCGCCGGGCTCGCGACCAGGACCGAGAGGGACAGCAAGGCAAGAGACGTGATGCGCATGGGTCGATCGGGAACCGGATAGCCTTTGTCAAACGGGGTAGGTCGGCCCTTGAAATCCGGACCGGACAGAACTCTGGCCGGACTGTGTTGGGAATTGGTTAAGCATCGCTTGAGGCCAAAAATGGGCGCGCTAGGATGGTTTTCCGCAACATTTCTGCCCGCTTCTCCTAGAATGGGAAATTGCATCAGCCAAAATGGCAGGGGGCACGGGCTTCAGTCGAATTACAACTTAACCTTCTATCTCCTTGTTTTGATGCGCTTTCTTCGTACGAATTTCTGTCCGCTCGGCTCGAATCGCCATCGTTTCAGTGAGACCTCCGGAGAATCGAAATGACCAAAGCAAAGCTTTTCGTTGCCGCCGCCCTCCTCTTCACCGGGGCCCTCGCCCCAAACCTGGCGGACGCCCGCCATAAGCGGCACCCCCTGCACAATTGGGGCCTGCCTTACCCGATGAGCTTCCTGCACAATTACGGGCCCGGCCCGCAGCCCGGCACCTTCGCCTATTACGACGGTCCCTCGACCATCCTCTGCCGTCAAGGCGCGGCCGCCTATATCGGCCAGGACCGCCGGCGGCATCCCTGCTACTAACCTCCGCTACTGGCTCTATCAGGCCAAGTCTGATACGAGCCACCGCAGGCGCTCGTAGCTCAGCTGGATAGAGCATCGGATTTCGATTCCGAGGGTCGGGAGTTCGAATCTCTCCGAGCGCGCCACGCCGAAGCAGACTGGATCACCACCACGACTGGAGCACCTCTTCGGTCCCGCTGTTTCGCTAGTTGGCTGCCGGGTACGGTCGACGTCTGTCTGATATAAGTCCCGGTCAAGCGTTTCTCCCGCAATCGCGGCTGCCTTGCGAATGCCGTGGTTAGACCGGCACACTTCTATGCGAACCGTCGCTTGGCGAAAACGTATCAAAGCCGCCATCGACACCTGACGAGAGAGGCGCGCCTCCTCTATAACACGTGAGCACGCGGGACCCAGGCTGGGGATTGCCAATCGATGGACGTTCAGTTTCTCACTCTGATCGCGATCGGCTTTGTCGCGCAAATGGTCGACGGGGCCCTCGGCATGGCGTTCGGAGTGATCGCAAGCTCAAGCCTGATTGCGACAGGGGTTTCTCCCGCCATTGCCAGTGCAGCCATTCATGCCGCGGAAGTGGTCACCACCGCGATTTCGGGCGTTTCGCATGTCTGGAACAAGAATGTTGACTGGAGATTATTCCTCAAGGTGGCGATCGCCGGCGTCTGCGGCGGTGTCTTCGGCGCTTATGTGCTGACCGGTATTCCCGAAACCATCATCAAGCCTGTTGTCACAGTTTATCTGAGCGCCATGTCAGTGCTGATCCTCGCACGCGTGGCCGGATGGAAGCTGGATCAGTGGCGGCCGCCGACACCACTCGTGGGTGCCGGCGGCGGCTTTCTGGACGCAGTCGGGGGCGGCGGCTGGGGACCGCTGGTCGTCGCGACGCTGGTTGCCGCCGGCGACAATCCACGTCGCACGGTGGGTTCGGCGAATGTGGCTGAATTCTTTGTCACTTTGAGCGTTTCAGCTGCCTTTCTGACGAAGCTGGATTTCGCGCTCTATGGCCAGCTCGTGCTCGGACTTATCATCGGCGGCGCGCTGGCTGCACCGCTTGCCGGCTATCTCTTGCGCATCCTATCAACGCGCGTCACGTTGACCTTGGTTGGTATAGTCCTTGCGGGACTCAGCCTCGTGAACTTGGCAGGCCTTTTCTTGCAGTGACCAGGATGGCCGCGCCATCTCGATGGGACCGCCGCTATCATGTTGTCGTGCGACTCCGTTTCACTGAGCAGTCTTCTCTGATCCCCGAAACAGCATGTACCTCGCGCTCTGATGATGTTCGTCGGTTTGAGTTGGAGCATTTATCGGATATGCATGTACAGCTAGAGGGAATTCAATGAAGAACGCCGAAGGATGGGCGATTGAGCTCAAAGGAGAAAGGATTGATATCGGCGATGCCCGCGAAGTCCTTCAATCGCCGTTTGACCCTTGGGTCGAAGATTATTTGGCTGGCGACAGCATTGTCATCCCACTGCTGCGAACAAAGGCATGGGCATCGATTATGAAGGCGGCAGATGTTACGCGCGACGCCAAGCGGATAGTTGAGCGTCTAAACGGGGCGGCCCTTCTGATTCACAGTGACGCCAAACCTCTCAGCATTGGTCTCGTTTTGAAATTCGATGGCGCGGGGAAACGCATACCCATTCTTTCTGCTGCTTCTGTGCGCCTCAATTTAAACTTGGAAAGAATAAGAAGTCGAGGCGGTGACGTCCGCAACACCAACGTCATCTGAGTCATCAGTACAGCGCTGGTTAAGGGAAGCCGACACTGACGATAAGCGCGCAGAGTTGTTCTCACGTCTAACGCGAGCAGATAATTGGTACGACGTTTTCAAGTCTGCGGAACTAGTCCGGAAGTTAGCCGGAGGAGAAAGTGCGCTAAAGTCTGCTCTGGGGCCAGATTGGACTTATTGGAGGTTGGTGTTTCGTACAGCAAACTGCTACCGACATGCCCCCGATGCCGAAAAGTATCCGCTCCCGGTTCCACCCGCTGAATTGGAAGAAGCCCGCGAGTTTCTGTTCAAGGTGGCTCCCCGCTTTCTTTAGCTACGGTCAAGCGTAAGATTTAGAGCCATGTTTCGCGCTCAGTTTGTATTGGCTCAACCGCGCAGCAAGCTGGATGCTCGTCACGAACGCTTCAAGCCCAGGACATCCTGCATGTCATACTCGCCGGGCGCGCGCCCGATAACCCAGCGTGCGGCGACCAACGCGCCGTGCGCGAACATGCTACGATCCAGTGCCACGTGTGAAAGTGTCACAACCTCTTCGGCTGCGGCGAACGTAACGCTATGCTCTCCAACAATGCCCCCGCCGCGCAAAACCGAGAAGCCTATCTCACCCAGCAAGCGCTCGCCACTAATGCCATCCCGGCCTCGCCGCTCCACGGAGGCGAGGGAAACGCCGCGACCTCGCGCCGCGGCTTCACCCAGCATCAATGCTGTTTTGGAAGGCGCATCGACTTTCCGGGCCATATGCGATGAAGGCCACACCTACTTTGACGCGCACCGCCGAGGAACGCCTGACGCGGCCTAATGAACTTGGCGAAACTCGCGCAACTCATCATCGATCGAACCGCTCCGACGATAGTGAAGATGTCTCGCGCGCACTTGCATTGTTCACACGAAGTAGCGCGTCACGCGGCGAATGGTGACTATGGAGGTCGAGAACCTCTGGAAGCAATTTGGCCCCTATAGTCAGTTCCGGAACGATAGATCGCAAGGACGGTTCGGTCAGTCGCAAGTAGTGCCCAACCAGCTTCGCCCAAGCCACACAATGCCAGTGTGACGGCCGCCATCAAAAGACGAGCGACTCGTCCATCACGAGCAAATCCAAATGATCGCAATCGCAATCGGGACACCCAACCCGAGTGCGCCGAAAATCGCCGGAACGAATTCGGACAGTAGGCGTACACCAGATGATGACATGACGTTTCTCCTAGGCGCCCCGCGAGCACTGCTCGCCCCCAAGATGAACGGTCAATTGCGCCTTCGGATTGCGGTCCTTGGCGACTCTCTGTGAAGCGGCAATGCTAGGGCGTTATGGTTAACAAGTGGTTAATCGAGCCGAGAAGAAGTTTGCAGACCGCGCCTTGAAGACGCGCCGCTTGATCGTGAATCGTGTGCCGGCGCTGCCCGTGTCGTTTTGGCCAAATTCCGAAAGAGCGCCTCGCCGGCTTCGTCGGCCGCTCCCGTCTGGTCCCGCCCGCCTTCAAGGAGTGGCGCTCGGCGCCACTCCTCTTCAGCGGCGCACGGGCCGATCAGAACGAGCAGCCGTAGGCCGTGAGCGATGCCTTCGTCGCGTCCAAGGTCTGCTTGCAGGTCGCTTCCATCGTCGCCTTGGTCGACGGATTCTTAGCCATGTCGACCCACGCCTTGCGTGTCTGGTCGATCTGCGTCTTGTACATCGCGCGCTGTGCCTCGGGGACCTTGGAGCCGATGCAGGCGTCGTATTTGGTCAGGAAGTCGTCGCAAGAGGCGATGCCCGTGCTCTGCGCATGGGCCGTGGTGACGCCCGCGAGCAGGGCGACGCCCGCCGCGAGTGATAGCACATGCCGGTAGTTCGCGTTCGACCCTGCCGCGGCCTTGAATGTTGTTTGACGCATGATTTTTATTCCTCTGTATCAACTGAATAATCTGGATCGCCGGCAAACGCCCGCTGTCGCCCATACCTCCCCGATCGACTCGCAAAGCATCGCGCGCCGACAACCGGTCGGCGTTGCGGACATTGAGCAATTCAAGCGTTGAGCAGTTCGAGGCGAGACCGGGCACCACCGTGCCGGCCACCAATAATTGTTCCGTCAATTTGGCGAGATTATGGGTGACAACACGGTGACGTTGTGATGGCCGCTTGCCGGCAATGGACGGGCGCCATCATGTTCCGTGCGATGCCGATGCGCCGAAGGCGAGTTCAGGCGGCCGAGGTATCGATCGAGCGGCGGATCACCTTCCGTACCTCGGCATTCGATAGAAACAGATCGTGGTTGATGATGCCCCAACCTGAATCGGACGCATCGATAACGCGCACGCCGAGCTGCTCGATAGTGGCCTTCTCGGCGGCGCCGACCCGCGTCACCCCGCCGGCCAATCGTCCCGACAACGCAAGCGCGCGATCGTTCGTCGAGGCGACGACGGTGATCTTGCGGGTGAGTGGTCCGATATTCTGGGTCGCCGAAGAGAACACATCCATGTCGATGTCCGGTGAGGCGAACACCACGGCCCCGATTTTGCCGGCAACGCTGTCGCCATATCGCGCATAGAGCTGACGCAGCCCTTCAAGGGTCAGCATGGTTCCCATGCTGTGCGCGACGATGTGAACGCGGCCGACGCTCGGGGCGGTGGCGAGGGAATGCAGCACGCGCTCGAAGGCGTCGCGGGAGTACATCGCGCTGTCGCGGTCATAAGCATAGTCGAACAGTCCGGCCTTGGACGGCCAGGAGAAGACCATCGTCTGGCCGCGGAATCGAACGCCATCAGCGAGGTGCGCGGCATCGAGCGCCGCCGTCTCGAACGTCTGTTTGAAACCGTGCACGTAGATCAGCACGTCCGCGCCGCCGCTGGTTTGCCCGAGAAGATCACCGACCTCTCCCGATACCGGCTCGACCGTATCGAGACGCCAATCGCCAAGTCCGGCTGCGGCGAGGGAGAAACGATTCTCGTCGGGCGGCACCAGCTTCGCACGTGCCACGGTCATCTTCGATGCCCGCTCCGGCCCGAACCACGGTTTCGCACGCCCGCCGCTCACCGGCTTGCGCGTGGTTGCGACGAGCAGTGTCGGCTCCACCGAGAGCGACGAAGCGTCGTAACGCGCGCCCGTCGCGCCGAGGCTGGCGCATCCACCGAGCGCAAGCGCGCTGGCCGAAGACACAATTCCGCGCAGGAACGCACGGCGCGACCTCAAAGTCTCGTTTTGCTGCAAATGTCGGATGATCACCTAGGACCTTTGGGAACATTGCCCCGTAGCACCGCCCCGCACGTCTCCTGAATTAGGATGGCGAGAAAAGGGCGGGCCAACCGCTGACAGGGTTTGTTTTGGATCGTTCCGGTTCCGTCGCGATTCTGTGATCGGGAGCAGGCGCGACGAAACCATTCTACTCCGCCGCGAAGCGCTCCGGAAACAAAGAGCCGCTACGGTCCCAGCAACCGAACAAGGGGTTAGATCATGTTGGTATCGGTCCTGAACCTCATCTACCGCGAATTTCTGAAGCGCGCCCTTATGGGCATGGCGATACAGGGAGGAAGGCCATGACCGAGGTCGTGACGGCAATCCTCGTCTTCGTCAGCATCGGCATATTCCTGGCTCACGCATTTGACGCCTATCGGCTGCGCTAGATGTGCGCCTGAACCCACTAATGCGATTGCTCGCGGGATCGGGCGACGTTCTCAAGGACGCAACGCGCTCCTCAACGGGCCTGCTCCTTTGCAGCGATGACCACGTCGCGGTCGGGGGAACTTTTCGAATAGTTCCGCCGGCTGGCCGAAATTCGCGGTGAGGACATCCTTGGGATTTTCCTTGGGATTTGCCGCGATCCATTGCGGCAGTTCGATGGTCTCGCAGATGCCCGCATTGAATCCGATCAGGATGCGCGCAGGTCCGCTGCCGACATTCTCGATCGAATGGCCGCAGCCTTGCGGAATGTAGCCGACGTCGCCTCTGCAATCGCTCGGTCCACGCCAATGCAGCGTCCGCAGCGCGCCTGCAGCGGACATCAGGGCCCGGCTGCACCCTCCAAACCGTCGCCGGCTCAATTGAATGGCTATTAAATCAACGGGTTAGACAGACGCTCGGGGATGATGCTAGAGAACGCAGGCGCCCAGCGGGATTTTCGATTCCGAGGGTCGGGGAGCTATCGTCTCCCCGGGGGCGCTGGTTCAGCTTACGGCTATTCGGACATTTCGATATGAGAAAGATCATCCTGACGCTGGCGATCCTGTATCCGGCGGCGGCGCTGGCTCAGGGAACGAGCACCCCGGCCGCCCCAGACAATCCTCCCACCATCGGCGGCAAACCGCTGGTTGTGGTCGGGTCGAAGAATCCGACGGCGGGCAAGAAAGAAAAACCGTTGTCGGTCGCCCAAAAATTACAGGCCTGCCAGGACATCGACGATGCGACCAAGGAACGCCTCGATTGCTACGATGCCATTTATGCGCCACAGCCTAAAGCGAAGGCGGTGGCAGCGAAAAGCGTCAGTGACTGCCGCTACGTCAAGGAAGAAGACGAGCGGCTGACCTGCTTCAACGGTTTTGCAGACAAGATTCCGAAGCTGCCGCGCTAAATCAGGCGGCGCGGCTTACCAGGTATTCCAGCTCGGGCCGCCGAAGAAGCCGAAGTGTGACTGCTGCGCGACCCGCATTTGCGGCGGCTGCGCGAACTGCATCGGCCCCGGACGGCTTTTTGCCACCTTGCGCTTGCGCTGGATCGGCGGCTCCGGCTTCTTCGCCTCCGCCGGGACGTACTGGGCAAACGTGTCCCGCGCCCGGGCCTGAGCGGTGGCATCGGCCGTGGCGGGGGTCACGGCGGGCGCGGGCGGCGCAACGGCTTGGGCGGTCACGGCCAGCGGCGGAACAATGGTCGGAAGGCTGGTGTCAAAGACCACCCGCTCCGGTAGCTTCTGGTCGGAACGAATGCGCACCACCGTCTTGTCGACCGAAGAAGTCTTGTCGGCCGAAGAAACGGCTTGGCTGGCGACCACGGCCTGTTGTGGCGCGAACGCATCGATCGCCAACAACAGCGCCAGCAACACTCCGCCGACAAACAGGAAATAACGCGCCACAGGCATTGATCTTGCTCCCCCGCGCGAACGGCGCGCGGTTCAATCGCCCAACGGGCCATATAGCGTTTAGTTCCTGCTCAACTTGCAAGGTTCAAAGGCGCAGGTCACATTTCGGGGATGACAGGTGAACTCGGCCGCACAGGGTTAAACGCGGCTGGCCGTCACCAGTGAACACTTCGCCTTATTCGCGTTGACGTTGACGAACCCGACCAGCACGCCGGCGTATCGCTTCCGGCTCTTCATGTTCACGGTATCCGGAATGATCCGCCTGCGGTCGGTCAGATGGCTGCCGTCCCGGCGGATGAAACTGCAGGCGATCTCGATGTCCCTCACCGCGTAGTCATTGGTATTGCGAAGCGTGAAGGTCACCAGCGCTTTCGAGCCAAGCCCGCCCCTTCGCCATGACTGCGAGATGATCTTCAGGCCGTCGAGCGGCGACTTGGCAGGGGCGACCGTTTCCGGCGGTGCGATGTCAAGAGGCGCCGCAGCGCCAACCACCTGGTTGGGATCGGTAGAAACCGCTGACGGCTCCGGACTCGTCAGGGTTGCCTGAGTAGCGGCCGTATGATCCGTGCGGAATACGCCTTGCGTGACGCCGGCAACTTCAGACGGGGTCGCCGCTGAATGGCTTTCGGCGTCGCTCGCTTGCGGGAGCATCAGCCATACGGCGCATCCGACGATGGCGATGGCGGGCAGCACGGCAAGCCGCGCTTCGGACTTTCCGAACGACCACCCGGCGATTCTCATAGCCTCGCCCTCACCCCGCGGCGTCGGCGTTTGCCGTGCCGCGCATGAAAAAGCCATACGGGGCGTTTTCCCGTACGGCCTCTGTCACGACCGCCGCTGTACGGATCCCGCCGCCCGTCAACAATCATCCAGCGCAGAAATGGTTTCATGCCACCTCGACAATATTGCGGCGGCGGCGCAAGGCTTGCAGGATAGCGTTGTGGATTGGCTGGCGGCTTCATTGGCCGCTACGCCCTAACCGGCCTTCAGCGCCGCAACAACACTAGGGAGACCGATCGAGATGCCGACCGTTACCTGGGACCATGTGCATTTGCGCAGCCCCGATCCCGAAGCGACTGCAGCCTGGCTTGAAGACATTCTGGGCGGCGAGATCGTCCGTGCCCCTGGGCGGATCGACGTCAAACTCGGCGGTGCCAATGTGTTCATCGCACCCGTTACCGCCGGCGACGGCATCAACGCGCCGCCGGTGACGCCCTATCAGGGGCTCGACCATTTCGGACTGACGGTGAAAGACATCGACGCGGTCGCCGCCGAGATCAAGGCGAAGGGCGTCGAGTTCACGAAGGAACCGACCACGATACGACCTGGCGTTCGCATCTGCTTCATCCGCGGGCCGCAGGGCATCTCGATTGAACTGCTCGAACGCGACAAGAAATATACGTGACGCGCCGGTGAGCATGTCTTTCTGAATCGTCGTCACCCGCCACCGGGTCTCGCCTTCAGCGCCCGATGACAGGCCCCAGCGGGTGATCCAGTATCCCCGAGGCACCAAACAAAACCGAGAGGCCGCAGCGTACTGGATACTCCGCCTTCGCGGAGTATGACAGTCGTGGGTCGGGCCAGCGCTCGCGCGTTACGTCATCGATCCCGGCATGAAGCAGCGGATGCTCAATCCCTGATAGCCGTGGATCGGCCAGACCATGGTTCGCCCTACCCGGTTCGGCTCGGTGATGACGGCATCTTCAGGCACGTCGTACCACTCGCCGTCGATGCGAACGCGGTAGTGTCCGCCTTTCGATTCCCAATCCACGTCGCTGACGGCGCTGCCATCAGCATCGGAACAGCACGGTCCCCTTCCGCTCTTCAGACTGTCGAACCACTGCTTCAGCGGTGAGTTGGCGTAACGCCCGTCGGGATCGCGGGCCGCGCCGGGAACCGCGGCCAGCGGCAACATCAGCAACACGCTGCCGATGATGAGCGGCCCTTTCCAGCGGTCCGCACGATGGCGGCCCGTGGTTTCACGATTGCTACTCTGTGCATGTCGATGCGGCACGTGGCCGCCTGAATTTATCCAGTTGGTCACCTGTTTCTCTTGCTCCAGCACCCGCCGGCCGGTGCCAACGAAAACTATGCATTTCGCGGGCCAACTCGATTCGGTCCTCCGCACGTCATCCCGGCGTCACGTCGTGGGTGGTACGTTTCAGGTTTGGGAACAGGCGGGCAACCTGACGCGTTGACGGTGCCGGCCACGCTTTGGCATACTTTCTTGACCGGCTTCGGTGGGCGCTGCGGCCGGCCACCTGGGACGCCATGAAGAACGGGCTGTATTCGATCCACGTCACCCTGCTGGATGGGCGCATCGGCAAGGGGAGCGGCGTTATTCTGTTTCGGGACGGCCAAATTCTCGGCGGCGACGCCTACCTGTTTTATACTGGCAGCTACACCGTGAAGGGCGATACCTTCAAGGGCGAGGTCCTGGTGCAGCGTCACACCACCCCGCGCGATAACGACAATCCACTGTTCGGCGGCCCCACCCCTGTCGGCATCGGCGTATCCGGAACCTTCACCGACACCCGCGGCAGCATGAATGGAACCGCGCTTGTCGGCAAAGCAAGCCAGATCTTCGGCGCCACGCTGCACAAATTGGCTGATATCAAATAGCGACCGAGCGCGCGCCTATTCCGCTGCCTGCTCCAGCGGAGCTGTGCGCGGCAGGATCATCTGAATGCGCGTGCCACCGCCCGGCTGCGAATCGAGGTCGAGCCGTCCGCCGAGGCGGGTCGTGACGATGCTGTAGACGATGTGAAGGCCCAGCCCGGTGCCGCCCTGATCGCGCCGCGTGGTGAAGAACGGATCGAAGGCGCGGCGGCGGACGTCGAGGCTCATGCCGCATCCATTGTCGGAAAAGATGATCTCGACATTGTCCTTGCCGGACTCCCGCACCTGGATATCGACCGTGCCAGGCTTGCCGTCCGGGAAGGCATGGGCCACCGAATTGAGGAACAGGTTGGTAAGCACCTGCCCGTACGGTCCGGGATAGCTGTTCATCATCAGGTTGGGCTGGCACTCGACGTTGAGCGTGAGATTGTGCTTGCGCAGGCCCGGCCGCAAGGACATCACCACCTGCTCGGTGAGGTCGCCGAGATCGAAGGTGCGCTGGTCCGAATAGTTGCGATCGGCGGCAACTTGCTTGAACGACTGGATCAGTTCGGCGGCGCGGTTGAGATTGGCGACGAGTTGGGACGATGCATCCCGGCTGGTCTGGAGAAAATCGTTGAGGCTGGACCGCCGCAGCTCGCCACGGGCGACCTCTGCCGCGAAGTTTGACGTTTTGCGCTCCAGCGCGGACGCCACCGTCAGGCTGATGCCGACGGGATTGTTGACCTCGTGGGCTACGCCGGCCACCAGCCGTCCCAACGCGGCGAGCTTTTCCGCCTCGATCAGCGAATTCTGCGTCTCGCGCAGGTTTCGTAGCGCTCCCTCCGCCGCATCCTTGGCCTTGCGCATCTCGGATTCGACGCGCTTGCGCTCCCCGATGTCGAGCGCGACGGTGACGATATTCTCGATTTCGCCGGCCGCATCCAGGATCGGCAGCTTATTGACCAGCCATTGCCGCATATGGCCGGACGCATCCTTGTATTCTTCCTCATAGAAGCCGAGCTCCTTGCCGGCCGCCAGAACCCGCTTGTCGGGCTCGTCGGTCTTTTCCGCGCCGTAGCGCGACATCAACTCGGCGGTGGTGCGGCCGATCGCATCCCCCGGCTCGACTCCGAAAATGCCGGCCATATAGCGGTTCATCAGGACGTAGCGGAGCTGCTTGTCCTTGACGTTGATGACTGCAGGTACGGTGTCGATCACCATTTGCAGCAAGCGGCGGCCTTCGGCGATTGCATCCTCGGCGCGCTTCTGGTCGGTGATGTCGCGCACCGTTCCTTCGTAGCGGACGACAATGCCGGCCTCGTTGTGCACAGCACTCGCGCTGTCGGACAGCCACAGCACCGAGCCGTTGCGCGTGCGAACCTGGTACTCGTATTCACGCACCATGCCGTCGCGCTGCATCAGCCGCTGATATTCCGTCCGCGCTTCGGGTTGAACGTAAACGGTATCCGCGATGTCGCCGATGCCGTTGATCAGATCCTGCGGCGTGGCATAGCCCATCATCCGCGCCAGCGCCGGGTTGGCGTTCAGCAGCGCGCCGCCGGGCGTCGTGACGTAAATTCCGTCGACCGAGGACTCGAACAGCTTGCGGTAGCTTTCCTCCGCAAGCCGCTGTTCGGCGAGCGCACGCACCGCGGCCTCGCGCGCAGTGTCAGCATCGACCAGCGTCTGCCGGAATACTTCGGCGGCGCGGGCAATGTCGCCGATCTCGTTGTCCACGTCGGTCGCCGGGATCGAGGCGTTCTTCTCGCCGCCGGACACCGCTCGGATCGAACTTGCAATCGCGGCGAGCGGACGCACGGTGCGCCGAACCACCAGCAGCGACGCAAACAATCCGATAAGGACGCCGGCGGTGCCGAGAACGATGCTCTGCCATTTCGCTTCCGTCAGGGTCCTCGCAAAATCGCGTGAGAGGACGCGCCCCCGCCGCTCGCTGACGTCGCGCAACAATTCGGTGACGCGCTGGATCAGGCGGCCCTCCGCCCCGAGCACTTCTCTATCTATGTCGGATATCTGCCGTTCGCGGATCGATATGTTGACGATCGCCAGCGCATAATCGTCAACGATCGCGCGCAGCTTTGGGTCCGCAATCGTCATCGAGCGCATGCTTTCGGCAGCCTGTTCGGCAGCCGAAGGGTTGTGCGCCAGCAACGCCGAGGCGATCCGGCTCTGGGTCTGAGCCAGGGCCATCGCAAGGTGGGGATCGGACGCCTCGACGATGGCCGCATCGAATTCTTCGCGCAAGGGCGGCAACGCGACGATCATCTCGGCGCGGCGGTTGATCAGCGCGGAAATCCGCTCGATGCCGGTGCGGTAGGTTGCCAGGCGCTCGGTGACGCCGTCGATCATGTCCTGCTGCTCTGGCGCTAGCTCCAGCCGCGTCTTCTTCAAGATTTCGCCGAGCGCGTTGGCGGCCTCGCCCACCTGGAGCGACTGGTTGCCGCGATCAGTGACGAAATCCCGCGCCGCCAGCCGCAATTCGTTCATGCGGCGATCAATATCCTCGGCCAGATCGCCAACGCTCTGCAGCCGCTGCAGCTCGGCAAAGGTCGCATCGATGTGGCGGATGGCAATCACGCTGGCAGTCGAGGTGATGATGATCACCGCCAGCACCAGCATGAAACTGCCGAATGTCAGTTGACCGATCGAAAGCGAGAACGATCGCGGTGGCGAATTCGGCGGCGTTTCAGCGGTCATGTGGGTCGGGGCCGGGCTCCTGTCGGGGCGCAATATACGATGGATTTTGGGCCGTGGGGAACATGCCGGCGAGTGGTTAATAGCGGGATATGAGCTGGATTGTTACGCGGCCGAGCCGTTGGCCGGGGTCAGTCCGCCCCTGCTTGCAGGGGCCTTCGCCAAGTCCGACGGCATCATGCCGAACATCTCGCGAAATGCGCTGGAAAAGTGTGACGAGCTTGCGAATCCGGCAGCATGGGCGGCCTCCGTCAAGGATGCGCCCTCGCCACAGGCGCGGACGGCCGCGCCCATGCGATTCCAGATGCGGTAGCGCCGCAGCGGCACCCCCGTCTCCGCCTTGAACAGATGCAGAAATCGGGACGGCGAAAGGCCGGCCCGGGTCGCCAGCGTGGTCAGCCGGTGGGCAAGGTGCGGCTCGTCCCGCATATGCCGCAGCGCTTCGGCAATCCGCGTCGTGGCTCGCTTGTGCGTCCCGACGCCCAGCAACTCACCAAGCGAAGTGCGGCCCTCTTGTCGGCAGATGCGGCCTTCCGCCAGCTTCGTCATCACGTCGATCACGGCGGCCTCCTCCCTCAGCTCGAAGGCCCCGCACGGCGTCGGTTCCGTCATCCGGGCGATCAGCGCGCGAAGATCGCGCCCTAGCGGATCGACGTAGAGGAATGCCATCCGGCCCCGTTCGATGCGCAGATGATGAAGGCTGTTGGGCAGGATCAGCACGCTGCGGGCCACGCGATACCGCGTCATGCGATCCCCGGGATCGTCGGCGACCTCCAGCGGTCCATCGAGCCCGATGGCAAGAACGGCAGTCGCATTCCGGTGCGGCGTCAACCCGAAGGCCGGGCCCAGATACAGCACGCGAGCGCCCCACCCGATCAGTTTCGCTGCTGTCATTGCGCCAATAGCCAGTTTCTGAAAGCCCGCCTGGTCCGGCCGGTCTAGTCTCGGAGATGCCGGAGATCAGCGAGTTGAGGACAATGGCAAATAATCGATCCGGAATCGAGGACCAAGCCGCAATCGAGCACACGCGGCAGGCCGTCGGCCGCTATGCCGCGGCATGGCTCGCAGGCGACCGCGCTGCGCTTACCGCCTGCTATCACGACGACTTCACGCTGCATTATTTCGGCCGCAACCCGCTCGCCGGCGACCACTCGGGCAAGGCCGCCTCGCTCGGCGTCCTGGCCGAGGTCACAAGGCGCACCAATCGCAAGCTGCTCGCGATCGTCGACGTCATGGCCGGTCCCGAACGCGGCGCACTGCTGGTTCGAGAACGCTTTGAGCGCGACGGCAGGACGGCCGAAGTGGAGCGCCTGCTGGTGTACGCCGTGCGGGACGGACTGCTGGCGGAATGCTGGGTCTACGACCAGGACCAGGCGCTGGTCGATGCCTTCCTCACATGAAGCGGTCGCGGATTGCTTCTTCGATGCGGCGCCGATCCCACTCTCGATTGCTGTAGAAGGGCAATCTACAGCGCGGGCGTGCAAACATACTTCCTTACATGTCGAACTGTGTCAGCCGACGGAGCCGACCTCGAACACCTCGCCGTCATAGCCGGCCTCGAGCGGGATGCGGAGCTGCCGGCCGCCATTGTTCCTGGTCATCACCGGCGTCACGGTGACGACGGATTTGCCCCTGGAGTCATCGAGCGCGGCTTTCACGCTGGCATGCTTGCCGAGCTTGATCAGGTTGCGGGTGGTCGGGAACGGCAGCTTGAAGCGCCCGCTCTCGCCGCCCTCCAGCGCCTCGCGCGGCGAGACCCAGATCGAGTCGGTGGATTCCCTGCCGTCATGGGCGCCGACCTGCTCCGGCGGTGCGGCGGCGAGGAAGAACCAGGTGTCGAACCGCTTGGGCATCCCCTCCGGCGTGATCCAGTGCGCGTAGGGAACGAGTTCGTCGAGCGCCAGCACCATGCCGTTGTCGGTCAGTACCTTGAGGAACGTGATCTTGCCGTCGCAGAGGTCGGCGCGATGTGCCGCTTCGATCTCGCTCGCACGCTTGGCATCGACCAGCGCCCGCGAGCCGTTTGGCCGCGCCAGCAGGATGCCGCTTTCTTCAAACGTTTCGCGGACCGCGGCAATCCGAAAGCTCAGCGTTGCTTCGTCGAGCCCCTCGCCTCCCGAATAGAGTTCGGGCCGCGTGATGATCTCCTTGTCGCCCTTGTCGACACTGCCGCCGGGAAACACCAGCGCGCCGGAATTGAAGTCGATTTCATAATGGCGAACCATCATGAACACTTCGATTTCCTTGGCGTCAGCGCTGTCGCGCAGCAGCAGGATCGTGGATGCGGGGCGCGGGGCGACGATTTCGGCCATCCGACTACTCCGCCGCGCTGGATTGCGGTTGCAAATTGGCGCGGCGGTCGACGCGCGCCACCCGCGACAACAGATAATCGACTTCAGCCTTCGCGGTTGCCGTGATCGTCGCGCCGGGCTTGCGCTGGGCACTGGACGAAATGATGCCGCGCTTCTGCAGCACGTATTTGCGCACCGACAAGCCCGCGCCGGGCTGCTGCTCGTAACGGATCAGCGGCAGATGCGCGTCGAACAAATCGTGGGCGGCATCGCGCTTGCCGGCCTTTGATAGCTTGACCACATCAATGAGCAGTTCGGGGAAAGCGTAGCCGGTCATGGCGCCGTCGGCGCCGCGCTCCATTTCGAAATCGAGGAACAGCCCGCCATTGCCGACCAGGATGGACAGCGGCCGCAGCGAGCCATCCTTCTGGAAGTTGCGCAGGGTCGAGATCTTTTCCAGGCCCGGCCAGTCCTCGTGCTTGAGCATGACGCAGGACGGCGAATCCATCACGATCTTGCGGATCACGGCGGGCGTGAAGATGACGTTGAGCGTCAGCGGATAGTCTTGCAGCACCCACGGAATCTCGTTGCCGATCGCTTCCTGAGCCTGCTTGAAATAGCCCGTGATCTGGTCGTCAGTGCGCAAATGCGGCGGCGGCGCGATCATGACGCCCGCGGCGCCGGCATCCATTGACGCTTTCGCCAGCGAGCGCATCGAAGCGAAGCCCGGCGCGGAGACGCCGACAATGATCTGCATGTTTTTGGCGCGCTTGACGAAGCGGATGGCCACCTGCTCCGCTTCCGTTGCGTCGAGCTTCGGCGCCTCACCCAAAATGCCGAGCACAGTGACGCCGTCGCAGCCGACTCCGGCGTAGAAGTCGGTCAGGCGATCGATGGATTTCTCGTCGATCCGGCCATCGTCGTGGAACGGTGTCGGCGCAATCGCAAAGGTGCCGGCGGCCTGGGCGGTGAGCTTTGTCATTTGGAACCTTATCCTTCTCCATCGTCATTCCGGGGCGATGCGAAGCATCGAACTATGATGCGCAATTGCGCATCTGAGAATCTCGAGATTCCGGGTCTGGTCCTTCGGACCATCCCGGAATGACGTTTAACTCAAAACCTTCGCGCGCCCATTTTGATCTGTTCCTCGGAGAAGAAGATCTCCTTGGCGTGGGTCACGATGTCCTCGGCCTTCCAGCCCGTGAACGGCGGTTTCCAGCCTTCCATTTCCATCATCCGCATCTCCCGCACCCCGCGCGGGCCGGAGACGCCGAGCACCTTGCCGGTCTGGTCGCCCGACAAGTCGCTGACCATGTATAGCACGGCCGGCGCGATGCCATCGGGGCCGAGCGCGGCGCCGGGGTTCTCTTTATAGCGCGGCAGGTCTGCGGTCATGCGGGTCAGCGCGCCCGGTGCCAGCGTCCAGACCCGGATGTTGTACTTGCGGCCCTCGATTGCCAGCACGTTCGACAGTCCCCAGATACCGCCCTTGGCGGCGCCATAATTGGTCTGGCCGAAATTGCCGATCAGGCCCGAGGTCGAGGAGGTGTTGACGATGACGCCGCCGCCGTTCTCGCGCATCCATTTGAACACCGGCTGGGTGCAGCAGAAGGTGCCCTTGAGGTGCACCCTGATCACCTTGTCCCAATTGGCCTCCTTGGCCTTGGCAAAAGTCTCGTCGAGCAGGATACCGGCGTTGTTGACCAGGATATCGGCGCGGCCGAAATTCTTGATGGCGTCGTCGAACACCGACTGCCCGCCGGCCATGGTCGAGATGTCGGCGCCATTGGCGACGGCGCGGCCGCCCTCTTCCTTGATGGCGTTGACTACCTTCTGCGCCATCGAGACGTCGGCACCAGAGCCGTCGCGGGGACCGCCGAGGTCGTTGACCACGACCGCTGCGCCCTCGCGCGCAAACAGTTTGGCGTAGGCCTCCCCGAGCCCGCCGCCTGCACCAGTGATGATGGCAACTTTGCCGTCGAGCAATCCCATGGTGTGTTCTCCCTTACATCTTCTCGCTTTCGTGTCCCGAACGCGATGCAGCGTGCAACGCTGCGTCGCGGAGCCGGGACCCAGCACCCACCCGGCCAATGGCCCCGGCTCTGCAGCGCATCACTACGTGCTGCGCTGCGTCCGGGCACGAGATCTAGCCCAGCACCGCCTTGCCGCTCTTGATGACGGTAACGCCCCTCGCCTTCACCTTGGCTTCGAACGAGATCACGTTGCCGTCCTTCCACATCTCCATCGTCACGGTCTCGCCGGGATAGACCGGCGAGGAAAACCGCGCGACGTGCTGCTTGAAGGCGGACGGATCGTAATCGGCGTAGGTCTGCAGCACGCCGCGGCAGGTGATGCCGTAGGTGCACATGCCGTGCAGGATCGGCCGCGGAAAGCCGGCCTTCTTCGCAAACTCGGGATCTGAGTGCAGCGGGTTGCGGTCGCCGCACAGACGATAGACCAGCGCCTGGTCCGGGCGCGTCGTGATATCGACGATCCTGTCCGGCGCGCGGTTCGGAACCTTGTGCGGCTCGGGCTGGCCTTCGGACGGGCCGCCAAAGCCGCCGTCGCCGCGCGCGAACCGCGAGGCAACCAGCGTCGCCAGCTTCTCGCCGTTCTCGTCCTTCAGCACGGTCTGGTGCCGGATAACGGCGCCCTTGTCCTTGCCCTTGTCAAAGACGTCGAGCACGGTCGAGTCGGCGGTGATCTTGGCCGCGCTCGGCAGCGGCTTGTGGAAGGTAATGTCGCGCTCGCCGTCGACCACCATCACGCGGTTGAGGTTCATTTCACCGGGCCCAGCGCCCCAGGCCGCCACCGAGGCGAAGGTCGGCACGACCTTCAGAGGACGCGGCGTCAGCGTCCCCTCGTTGACGAAAGCCAGTTCGTTCTCATCCATCGGATCGGCGCCCATGCCGATGCCGTAAGCGTAGAGCATCACCTCGCGGTCGGTATAGGCGTATTTCTGGCCTAGATTTTTCAGGGCCATGAGCTGTTCGTAGTTGATCGGCATCGCCGTCGTCCTCTCCCGAAATCTTGTTCCTTGGCGCTGCCAATTGATGCGCCCTCTCCCCTTGCGGGAGAGGGCCGCGACGGCGCCAGCCGCAAGCTCCCTTGGGAGAGGGGTTGTCTCCGCAGATACATCTCTTGCGCGGAGAGACACCCCTCTTCCGGCAGCTTCGCTGCCACCTTCCCCCGCAAGGGGGGAAGGTACTTTTTAGGCTACGCCGCCGTGAAGAACGGCAGTGGGGCGCCTTCGGTCGGCTTCCACACCAGCTTCACCGTCTGGCCGATCTTGATCTTCTCCAGATCGCAGTCGACGATGTTGGTCTGCAGCGAGGGGCCTTCCTTCAGCGTGACATAGGCGATCGCGTAAGGACCAGTCGGCGATTTGCGCATCAGGCTGTAGGTGTAAACCGTCGCCTCGCCGGACGCTTCCTCCCACACCGTCTTGTCCGAAAAACAGAACGGGCAGATCGAGCGCGGGAAATAGTGCGCCTCGCCGCAAGCCGTGCAGCGCTTGATCATGAACTTGCCGGTCTTGGCCGCTTCCCAGAACGGCGCGGTTTCCGGATTGGTCACCGGCGCCGGATATTTTTTCGTTTCAGCCATCACACGCGCTCCAGAATGCAGGTTGAGGCGGCATGACGCACGCCGAGAAGACCGCCGGTGCCGTGGGCGATCGCAAGATCGCAGTTCGGCACTTGCACCTTCGGATGGGCTTCGCCGCGCAATTGGCGGACGGCTTCCAGGATTTTCGTCATGCCGCCGCGATTGACGGGGTGGTTGCTGCAGAGGCCGCCGCCGTCGGTGTTGAACGGCAGCTTGCCGACACCGGAGATCAAATTGCCGTCGGCGACGAACTTGCCGCCCTCGCCCTTCTTGCAGAAGCCGAGGTCTTCGAGCTGCATCAGCACCGTGATGGTGAAGCTGTCATAGATCGAAGCGTACTTGATATCCTTCGGCGTGACGCCGGCTTCCTCGAAGGCGCGCGGGCCGGACCAGACGCCGGCGGAATAAGTCAGATCGAGATCCTTGCCGCCGCGCGGACCTTTCATCGCCTCGCCATGACCAATCAACCGCACCAGCGGCTTCTTCAGGCTTTTCGCGATTTCCGGCGTGGTCACGATCATAGCGCCGCCGCCATCGGTGACGACGCAGCAATCCATCCGGTGCAGCGGGTCCGAGATCATCGGCGAGTTGATGACGTCCTCGACGGTGACGACATCCTTGAGCATCGCATGCGGATTGTACTGGGCGTGATGGGAGGCCGCGACCTTGATCCAGGCGAGCTGTTCGCTGGTGGTGCCGTAGTCGTGCATATGGCGCATGGCACACATGCCGTAGGCATTGTGGGTGGTGGCGCCATAGGCCGCCTCGAAATCAGCCTCCGCGCCCGCTGCGCGCGGCGGCATCACCCCGGTGCGCGGCTTGCCGGCGAGGGTGACCAGCGCGACCGAGCATTTGCCCGCCGCGATCGCTTCGGCGGCGTGGCCGAGATGGATCAAATAGGAACAGCCGCCGGTCTCGGTGGAATCGACGTGGCGCACCTTGTTGAGCCCGAGGTAATCGACCATCGGCCAGAGGCCGCCCGGCGCGTCGCCGGCGAGGAAATAACCGTCGATATCGGCTTTGGTGAGGCCCGCATCCTCAATCGCCCCCTTGGCGACCTCGGCGTGCAACTGTGCAGTTGATTTATCCGGTGCGTGCCGGGTGGGATGCTCATAGATCCCGGCAATGTAGGCTTTGCCTTTGATGGTCAAATCGTTCTCCGTTGGCGTTTCTTCTTTCCGAAAGTTTTCTGGCCTGTCGGGCGGACCTTGGCAAGCGCGGAAATATTCCGCCGGGCGAGAGGGTAGCGACTGGACTCAAGTCGGGATGATTATCGGCGGAAATCTTATCAGGCCGGAACGCCTGTCCGCCGTTCGGCTTGACGTTTCACGACGCCGCGTTCTCGCGGCGCGGCCGGCGCCTGCTGATTGCCGACCGGCGAGTCGGCAAGCGTCAGCCGGTATTCCGGACCGCATCGACCAGCATCGCGTAAAGCTGACGCTTGGTGAATTCCTTGGGCTGCGTTGCTGCCGGCTTGCGCGGCGACATGACCTTGTCCGCCGGGCGGGCACAGGCCGCCAGCGGCGCCACCGCTCGCTTCGGCACCGACACGATCTTGGGGCTCGCGGTCGGCGGCTTACGACCGCGCTTCTGGCCCATGCGCTTCAACTTGGCGCTCACGGCATTGCGGCTAAGGCCCAGCCGATTTGCGATCTGGCCGGCGCTGTGGCCATCGGCCCAGAGTTTTTTGAGCAGTGCTACGTCGTTCGCATCCCAACCCATGGAGATGATTATACATCGACTGCGAGCGACAGGCTAGTCGTTGCTCACGTTGCTTCAGCGAGGAGATCATCTCGTCGTTAATGCCGCGTCGTTGATCGGAGTGCGAGACGGCCGAGCTGAAAGCCTTGCGTATTCATCTTGATCGCGACGCCGTTGACCTCGATGGCCTGCTCGATGCCTGCTTCGCGGGCATGCCGGCCGAGGCTCCTGTCACACCATGATCGGCCTACAAGGCCTTGGTCCGCCTAAGCAGCCACCACGTCAGTGCTCCCGCGGCGATCACCAGCAGAAGCGCATACCAGGTGCCGCCGTCGCCGGTCTGGAATGGCATGTCCTTGGTGTTCATGCCGAAGAAGCCGGTGACCAGCGTCGAAGGCAGCATGCACGCGGTCAGGACCGATAGCGTGAACAGGCGACGGTTGGTGATCGCCGTCATGCGGCCGGCGATCTCGTCCTGCAGCAGCCGCGCGCGCTCATAGATCGCGCTGAACTCGTAGTCGAGCGCGTCGAACTTCTGCGCAAGCTTGCGCATCGCCGATAGCAGGGTTTCCGATTCGACGTCCTCGCGCGTCTCCAGGCGATGAAACAACGCACGGATCTGCGACAGCTGCCGCCGCGTGCGGATCGCCTGCAGGCGCACGCGGCCGAGCCGCAATCGCTCATCGTCGATCTCGTCGTGCAATACATGATTCTCGACGATGTCGAGCTCGTCGCCAAGGCTCGCCGAATAGCGTCCGATCACATCGGCGAACTGGTCGACGATCGCATCGAACAGCGACACCGGGGTGGGAAACTTGCGGCCGCTATCGAGCGCACGCCGTGTCAGCTCGATCGCGCGCAGCGGCTTGCGCCGGGCGGTGATCATCAGCTTCGACGAGATCGCAAAGTGCACCCGCAGGAGATCGTCGCCCTCCTGCATGAACTCCTGGTGCAGGTCGGGCAAAACGCCGGCGATCTCCTCGTCGAAAATATCGAGGCGGATATGCTCGTCGGCATCTAGCAAGGTCTCGCGCGCAACATCGGACAGCGGCGCACTGGCGAGCCAGTCGTGGCAGCGACGGTTGGACAGATTGAAATGCAGCCACAGCCAGCCGTGCGGATCGGCGAGTTCCGCATCGAGGTTGGCGACGTCGAGCTTCGTCGCGGAACCGTCGCCCGCAAAGCGATAGGCGGAGATGATGCCGATGTCGGCTAGGGGCTGGTCCATCTGCTAACCCGTTGCTGGTGCGAAGCAGGCAATGCGTCAACGCAGTGACAAGCTGATGGCGACTACCCCATCGAAGCTCTGGAAACAAGGTCTTGATTTCAATCGGGCAATTCGTCCGGCCGCTCGTCCCCGGGACGCAGCGTTCGTAGGTGTGCAAAGCGAAGCGTGCCCACCATCACGAGCGGAGTATAGATGGTGGGCACGGCGCAAGTGCGCCTTTGCCCACCCTACGCGATCATTCCGCCGCCAACTGGCGCGGTGCCGGCGGCGGGTTGGCGAGATCGGCGGTGAGTTGCGCGTGGCGCGCATTGGCGTCCGCGACCGCCTTTTCCTTGATTGGACCGTAACCGCGGATGCGGTCGGGCAAGGACAGGAGTTCGACGGCAGTGTCGTGCGTGATCGGCGACAGCGCGCCGAGCACGGTGGCGACGTCCTTCTCGTAAGCCACAATCAGGTCGCGTTCGAGCTTGCGGTCGGCGCTGTAGCCAAAAATGTCGAACGGCGTGCCGCGCAGGAAGCGCAATTTTGCCAGCGTCCGGAACACGGGCATCATCCACGCACCGAACGCGCGCTTCTTCGGCCGTCCCAGCGCATCGAGGCCGCCGCCGAGGATCGGCGGCGCCAGATTGAAGTTGAACTTGAAGTCGCCTTCGAACTGGTCGCGGAGCTGCTTTTCGAAACGGCCATCGGTAAACAGCCGCGCAACTTCGTACTCGTCTTTGTAGGCGAGCAGCTTTGCGTAGTTGACCGCGACCGCCCGCGGCAGTGCCTCGCCATAGCCGCCATCGATCGCCGCATCGCGGACGCGCTTCACGAGAGCCCGATAGCGCTCGGCGAGCGCAGCATTTTGATAGTCGGTCAGGAATGCGCTGCGGTGGGCGATGACCTCGTCGAGCGTCATCGCCTCCAGCGTCTTCGCGACCACCGTCTCGTCCTGCCCCTTCATCATGGCCTCAAGCCGCGCCGGATCGGCGGCGGCGAGACGGCCGAGCTGGAAGGCCTGCGTGTTCATCTTGATCGAAACGCCGTTGACCTCGATCGCCTGCAGAATAGCCTTCGCCGACAGCGGCAGCAGCCCCTTCTGATAGGCGTAGCCCAGCATCATGATGTTGGTGGCGATGGAGTCACCGAGGAGAGCCTCGGCGGGCTTGGTGAAGTCGTAGAAAGAAGAGTCCTTGCGCAGTTCGGTCTCCAGCACGTGGTTGACCTTGCGGCTCTGGAAGTTGAAGTCGCGGTTGAGGATGAAGTCGGCGGTCGGAATCACGTGCGTATTGATCACGCCGACGGTGCGGCTGGCTTCGCAAAGCGTGATGGTGTCCTTGGCGGCCGCCACCACCTCGTCGGCGGCCATCACCAGATCGGCGGTGCCGGTGACGATGCGCGAACAGGTGACGTCGGCGGTGTGCTCCGAGAGACGGACATGACTCAGCACCGCGCCGCCCTTCTGCGCGAGGCCGGACATGTCGAGGATCATGCTGGCCTTGCCTTCGATATGCGCGGCCATGCCGAGCAGCGCGCCGATCGTCAGCACGCCGGTGCCGCCGACGCCGCCGACCGCGATGTTGTAGGGCCGCTCCAGCGAGGGGAATGAGGGCGGCTCGGGCAGATCGCCGATATCGCCAAGACCTGTACCATCAAGGCTTGCCGGCGCGCGGCGGCGCGGCTTGCCGCCGTCGATGGTGACGAAGGACGGGCAAAAGCCCTTGAGGCAGGAATAGTCCTTGTTGCAGGTCGACTGGTTGATGGTGCGCTTGCGGCCCATCTCGGTTTCCAGCGGCTCTACCGAAATGCAGTTCGACTGCACCGAGCAGTCGCCGCAGCCTTCGCACACAGCCGGATTGATCATGACGCGGCGCGCGGGGTCTTCCATCAGGCCGCGCTTGCGGCGGCGGCGCTTTTCGGCGGCGCAGGTCTGCACGAAGACGATCGCCGAGGTGCCCTTCAGCGTGCGGCAGGCCCTCTGGACAGCGTCGAGTTCGTCGCGATGCGCCGTCTTGACGCCGGGCGCGATCTCGGACGCCGGATAGGCGTCAGGATTTTCCGAGACCAGATAGATGTTGCGGATGCCCTCCGAGTGGAGCTGGAAGGTGATCTGCTGCGGCGACAATTCGCCGTCGACATGCTGGCCGCCGGTCATCGCGGTCGCGTCGTTATAGAGGATCTTGTAGGTGATGTTGGCGCCCGAGGCGATCGCCTGACGGATCGCGAGGCTGCCGGAATGGAAGTAGGTCCCGTCGCCGAGATTGGCGAAGACGTGCTCTTCCTTGGTGAAGGGTGCGACGCCGACCCACGGCACGCCCTCGCCTCCCATATGGGTGTAGGTCTCGGTGTTGCGGTCCATCCACAACGCCATGAAGTGACAGCCGATGCCGGCGAAGGCGCGGCTGCCTTCCGGCACCTTGGTCGAGGTGTTGTGGGGGCAGCCCGAGCAGAAATACGGCGTGCGGGTGACCGGGGCGACCGCCTGCATCTGGGTCGCCTGACGGCCGTTGAACCAGTCGGCCTTGGCGCGCAGCATCGCTGCGATTTCAGGATTGAGATTAAGTCGAAGCAGCCGCTCGGTCAGTGAGCTCGCCAGTGAGGCGACAGAAAGTTCAGCGGCGAAGGTGAGAAACCGTTTGTCGTGGTCGTCCATCTTGCCGACAATGCGCGGGCGGACGTCGTCGCGCCAGTTGAACAGCTCCTGCTTGACCTGGTTCTCGACGATCTCGCGGCGCTCTTCGACGATGAAGATTTCCTCGAGGCCGACGGCGAAATTGCGCACGCCTTCCGGCTCCAGCGGCCAGGGCATGCCGATCTTGTAGAGACGGAGCCCGATCTTGGCCGCGACCTCTTCAGTGATGCCGAGTTCGCGCAGCGCCTGACGGATGTCCTCGTAGCTCTTGCCGGACGCCATGATGCCGTAGCGGGCATTCGGCGAATCCATGGTGATGCGGTTGATCTTGTTGGCGCGGGCGAAGGCGATCGCCGCATAGCCCTTGTAGTCCTGCAGGCGCAGGTCCTGTGCATAGCGATCGTCGGGCCAGCGCAGATTGAGGCCGCCCGGCGGCATCTCGAAATCGGTCGGGATCGCGAACGGGGTCATCTCGTCGGTGAGGTCGATCTCGGCGGTGGTCTCCACCGTCTCCGTGATCACCTTCATGCCGACCCAGCAGCCGGAATAGCGCGACATCGCGATGCCCAGCAGGCCCATCTCGATCATTTCATGGATGCTGGAAGGATAGAGGTAAGGCATCAGCGCGGAGATGAAGGCGTGGTCCGACTGATGCGGCACGGTCGAGGATTTCGCACCGTGATCGTCGCCGGCGAGACAGAGCACGCCGCCGTGCTTCGCCGAGCCGGCCGTGTTGCCGTGCCGGAACACGTCGCCGCAGCGGTCGACGCCGGGGCCCTTGCCGTACCAGATGCCGACCACGCCATCATATTTGGCGCCGGGCGAAAGATTGAGCTGCTGCGAACCCCAGATCGCGGTGGCGGCGAGGTCCTCGTTCACGCCAGGCTGAAACTTGATGTTGTATTGTTCGAGGTGCTTGCGGGCGGCGAAGAGCTGCTGGTCATAGCCGCCGAGCGGTGAGCCGCGGTAGCCGGAAATGAAGCCAGCGGTGTTCAATCCCGCGGCGCGGTCGCGGCGGATTTGCGCCATCGGCAGGCGGACCAGCGCCTGGATGCCGGTCAGGAAGATGTGGCCGGACCCTTGCGTGTACTTCTGATCGAGACTGATCGGACCCTGGTTGATTCCCATTGCAGCCCTCTTTGGCCTTAGCCTTGATCGCGACGACTGCTTTTTTAGCTAGTCATCTGAACTCATTAGAACCAGTCTATGTCGAATTTTTCCGCGGGCGCACCATTAATCTCGCCTTCTGAGCCGTGCCTTCAAAGATCGCAACTTCGTGCCGGGAAGAGCGGCAGCCCTTTTCGGTTTGTGTCGTCCGGAAGCCTCGGCGCGAAACGGCATGACGCCCCCTCTCGATCCGCTTTCGCGCTATAACGCCTTGGGAGGCCAGATGGTGCAGGGACTACGCCGGATCATGCGGACGATTCTTGCCGGCGTGCTTTTGTGCACTGCGTTCGCTGTTGGCGAAGGACATGCCCAGTCCAGCGAGCAACGAAGGCCCGAGCCGGCGCCTGAGGACATCGCGCGCGGCAAGGCGCTGACCGAAGCCGGAGACTGCGCAAGCTGCCACACCGCCGATCCCGCAAAACCGTTCGCCGGCGGCAAGCGGATCGATACCCAGTTCGGCGGCATCTACGCGCCCAACCTGACGCCGGATCGCGATACCGGGCTCGGCGCGTGGAGCGATGACGATTTCTACCGCGCGCTCCGCTTCGGCGTGGCGCGGGACGGCTCGCGTTATTACCCGGCCTTCCCCTATCCGAATTTTACGAAACTGACGCGGCAGGACATTCTTGCGATCCGCGCCTATCTGGCGACGCTGACGCCGGTCAAAAACGCACCGCGTGAGCCGGAGCTGCGCTGGCCGTTCAACTACCGCTTCGTCATGCGCGGCTGGAACTGGCTGTTCTTCAAGCCCGGCATCCTGATGCCGGACCAGGCCAAGAGCGCGGAATGGAATCGCGGCCGCTATCTGGTCGAGGGCGTCGCCCATTGCGGCGCCTGCCATACGCCGAAGAACTTTCTCGGCGCGGACAAGCGCGGCCAGCTTTATGGCGGTGGGCGCGTCGCGGGCATGTTCGCGCCGCGGCTCGATGCCGCCGAGCGGAGCGGCCTGAAATCCTGGAGCGTGGAAGATATCGCCGAATATCTGCAGAGCGGCCGCAACGCCAAAAGCCATGCCGGCGAGCTGATGTCGGAGGTCGTGATCAACTCGACCTCGAAGATGAGCGATGCGGATGTCCGCGCCATCGCGGTTTATTTGAAAGACCTGCCGGCGGGTGCACCGGAGCCGAAGGTCACCCCGCCCTCGCCTTCGCAAATGGCCGCAGGCGAAAAGCTCTACACCGGCGCCTGCATCGCCTGCCACGAAACGGACGGATCGGGTGCGCCGCGGATTTATCCGCCGCTGCCCGGCAATGCCAATTTGCAATCGGCCGATGCCTCCTCTGCGCTGCGCATCATTCTCGACGGCGCCGAGACCGTGACGACGCCGCGCGCGCCCAACAAGGGATCGATGCCTGGTTATGCGAAGTGGACCGACCAGGAGGTCGCCGACGTGACCAACTATATCCGCAATGCCTGGGGCAATGCCGCGCCGCTGGTGACGGCGGCGGAAGTCGCGAAAGCGCGGCGTAAGTAGAAGTAAGCGTGTCCTGGAGACGCTGCAGCGTTCCCGGCGATGCGAAGCGCGCGAACAGTCCACCGTTTAAGCATAGGAATCCTGTTAGGGAACTGGTTCCAACATTACGGGGTTGCAACGTTGGCGCGGAACATCCGCGCACGCCGGCCATTGTCCTCATGCTTGACTTCGGGATGCTAACGGAGGAACCCATTCATGGCATACCAACCCGATCCGAACGATCCTTACCGCGCCGGCCTGAGCGATGAAGAAGTCCGCCGTCAGGCCCGCCTTAACAGTCTCGACAATGAGCTGCAGCCCGATCCCGCGCTGTCCGAAGGTCCGCCCAGTGGAGGCAAGGTCGCGATGTTCGCCGTTGCCATCGCGCTCGTACTCGGCGCGCTATTCTATGGCCTGAACAACACCACCGTGCAGCAGGCCGGTACCTCGTCGACCAACCAGACCGCGCAGACGCAGCCGGCCAATCCGTCGGCACCTCCGGGAATGCGTGACGTAACGCCGCGCGCGAATACCGAACCGGGAACGACCACCGGCGCCGCGACTAATCGCCCGACGCCGCCGTCACAAAACCCGACTGGCACGGAGGTCGACCGCGCTAAGCAGTAGAGTGGACACACGCTAACAAAGCAGCGGGTTTAACGCCGCTGCTTTTCTTTTGCGCCTCGCTTGCGCGGTTAACTGAACATCTTGTTGAGCTCGCCGCCCGAGTAGCCGTTGGCGAATTCGCCGAAGGTGCCCTTCTCTACCATCTCCTTTGACGCCTTCATGAAGCCGGCCCACGCCATCCGCGCCAGCGAAGCGCCGACGCTGATGCGGCGCACGCCGAGATCGGAAGCCGCCTGCAGCGACGGGCCGGCCGCGCCGACCAGGAGATTGACCGGCTTTGGATGCACCGCTTTCACCACGGTCGAAATCTCTTCCGGCGTCGCGATGCCGGGCGCGTAGAGGCAATCGGCGCCGGCTTCGGCATAGGCGGTGAGCCGGTCGATGACGAGCTTCAAATCCTTCTGCCCACGCAGGAACGCCTCGCAGCGGCCGGTGAGCAGCACGCCGCTATTGTCGACATCGATCGCCTGGCGCGCCGCGCGGATGCGATCGACCGCCAACGCGCGATCGAACAGCGGCTTTGCGTTGTCGCCGGTAAAATCCTCGATCGACAGGCCTGCCACGCCGGTCGTGACGGCGCGTGCGACATTGGCGCCGACCTTGTCCGGCTCATGCGCAAAACCGTCCTCGAAATCGGCATTGACGGGGATCTCGACCGCCGCAGAGGTCGCGGCGAGATGGGCGCAGACGTCATCGACGGTGACGCGGTTGTCGGCCTTGCCTATGGTCCAGGCGAAGCCGGCGCTGGTGGACGCCAGCGCCTTGAAGCCGAGATGCTGCAACGCCTTCGCGCTGCCGACGTCAAACGGGTTGGGGATGATGAAGCATCCGCTCTCGTGCAACTTCCTGAATGCGGCGCGTTTGTCAGCAGATGTCAGCATGGGTTCGCTCCCCTCGGTTTGTTGGCGCCGCCTACATAGTAACGCTGCGTCTGCTCCGCCAGACGCCTCACGCCACGACCTTGCGCAGGAACGTCCGCTCCTCCGCGAGGATGAACTTGTTCTCCTCGGCGAAATCAAAATTGGCCTTGCCTTCGCCGTCCGCACGCAGCCGCGCGCGGTAGCTTTCATAAGACGCCAGGCTGTCGAACGAGATCAGCGCGAAGGCGATGTTGTTGGTGCCCTCGTGCGGCATCCAGTAGCCGAGGAGATCGCCGCCGCATTTCGGAATGATGGTGAGCCAGTTCTTTGAATACTGCTCGAACAAGGCGCGCTTGAACGGGTCGAGTTGGTAACGGATGAAGACGGTGACGGTCATTAGTTGGCACTCCGATGGTTTTCTCCGTCATTGCGAGCGCAAGCGAAGCAATCCATCGCGCCGCAAGCGGAGGAATGGATTGCTTCCGCCTTCGCTAAAGCTACGGCGGACAAGTCGTCGCTTCGCTCCTCGCAATGACGGCTGTGAGAATAGCGCCTTGCCTCACGTCGATGCTTCGGCTATCATCGAACTATGAAAGCAGGTCCCGACATCGCCATGGTCGCCTCCCTGGTCGGCGATCCCGCCCGCGCCAACATGCTGACCGCACTGATGGACGGCCGCGCGCTGACTGCGAGCGAGCTGGCGCACCAGGCCGGCATCACGCCGCAGACCGCGAGTTCGCATCTTTCCAAGCTCGAGGCCGGCGGGCTGATCGAGCCGGAGAAGCAGGGCCGTCATCGCTATTACCGCCTCACCGGCCCCGACGTCGCGGGCGTGCTCGAAGGACTGGCGGGCCTTGCCGAGCGCGCCGGGCACACGCGCGTGCGCACCGGGCCGAAGGAGCCGGCGCTGCGGCGCGCGCGGATCTGCTACGATCATCTGGCCGGCGATCTCGGCGTGCAAATGCTCGACAGCATGCGCAAGCAAAAACTGGTGCGCCAGACCAAGCAATCGATCGAACTCACCGGTGAGGGCAAGCGCTTCATGGCCGAGGCGCTGCAAATCGACGCGGATATGCTCGCCCACCCGCGCCGTCCCGTGTGCAAGGCCTGTCTCGACTGGAGCGAACGGCGGCACCATCTCGCCGGCACGCTGGGCGCTGCGGTGATGAACCGTTTCACCGAATTGAACTGGGCGGCGCGCGATCCCGCGCCCGGCAGCCGCGTCGTGAACTTTACCCGCACCGGCGAAAAGCGGTTCGCGGCGCTGTTTGGGAACGAGCAACGCATTACCTGATCGGTGGCGATTTCAGCGCGGCCTTGAAGCCCGGATGAGGCTGGCCTGATCTCCGCAAAATGTGAAGCTGAGCCGGCTTTACCAAGCTGCCTCATCGCATCAATAAGGCCGCTTCCCATCTGCCGGAGGCCGTCATGCAACGCGCGATCATCATCTGCTTTTCGATTTTCATCGTCAGCCTTACCTGCGTGCAGGCGGCCGAGCCTGCGACGCGCGAACCCTATGGCATTGGTCTCGAAGGTTTTGCCTATCCCTACCCCGTCCACATGCTGCCGCTGGTCAACGACGGCGAGCAGGTGCGGATGGCTTATATGGACATAGCTCCCGCGCAGCCGAACGGACGCAGCGTGGTGCTGCTGCACGGCCGCAATTTCCCGTCGAGCTACTGGGCGCCCATCATCAAGACCTTGAGCGGTGCCGGCTATCGCGTCGTCGTGCCGGATCAGATCGGCTTCGGAAAATCGTCGAAGCCGCAAGGCGAGCTGCATTTCGATACGCTGGCGCGCAACACGGTTGCGCTGCTCGATCACTTGCAAATCGCCAAGGCCGACATCGTCGCCCATTCGCTCGGCAGCATGCTGGGGGTGCGGATCGCGCGCGCCTACCCTGATCGGATCGCGCATCTGGTGCTGACGGCTCCGATCGGGCTGGAGGATTATCGGCTCTACGTGCCGCCGACGCCAACCGAAAAGATTTTGGAGAACGAAGATAAACTCACAGCGGACGCATATCGCAAGCAGCTCGAAACCAACTACGCCCTGAAACTGCCGCCCGAACAGATCACGCCCTTCATCGATGCGCGCTTCAACATCAAGGGCAGCGCCGAATATCCGCGCTGGCTGCGCGCGTTCGTCAGCTCGGGGCAGATGATCTACCGCGAGCCGGTCGTGCACGAGATCCCGCTGATCACGCAGCCGACGCTGTTCGTGATGGGCGCCGACGACCACAATGCGCCGGGAAAAGCGAATGCGCCGGACACGCTGCGCGCGAAGATGGGACAGAACGCCGAACTGGCCAAGGCGCTCGCCGCGAAGATGGCACGTGGCCGGGCCGAAGTG
The DNA here is from genome assembly GCF_023073815.1 of Bradyrhizobium sp. 157. Lineage (NCBI taxonomy): Bacteria > Pseudomonadati > Pseudomonadota > Alphaproteobacteria > Hyphomicrobiales > Nitrobacteraceae > Bradyrhizobium > Bradyrhizobium sp. 157. Next base: position 204,063 of record NZ_JADPKF010000021.1, read on the forward strand.
ATCCCGAACACCGGACACATGGTCTTTTTGGAAGCGCCGTCGAAATATGACGAGCTGGTGCTCGGATTTCTGGCCATAGCTCCATGACAAATCACGACATTCATGTTCCATTCAGGCGTTCGTGACTAGGTTGCAAACGTGCCGCCTTGCGGCCAAGAACGGGAGAAAACATGAAGTACCTTTTTGCAGCAGTTTTGGCCCTGGGCACGGTTGCCAGCTTCAGCGCGGCGGAAGCCGCGCAGGGATGCGGGCCCGGCTGGCATCGCGGCCCCTATGGCGGCTGCCAACCCAATCGCCGGGTCGTTGTTCGGCCGGCGGCCCCGGTCGTCGTGGTGCGGCCTCCAGCTCGGACCGTGGTTGTGCGGCCCGGCCGCGTGTGTCCCTACGGCACCGTGTGGCGCTACGGACGCTGCCGCGCTTACTGAGATTTCCAACAACAACGAAAGCCCCGCTCGCGCGGGGCTTTTTTTTGGCTTGCTCAAGCAATTCCCGACGACGGCTTACCAGTAGTAACGACGACGGCGCCAGTAACGGCGGCGCCAACGACGGCGGCGATGCCAGCCCCAGTGCCTGCGGCGCCAGCGGCGGCGGCGCCAACCCCAGTGCCTTCGGCCCCAGCCGCGACGACGGCCGCGGCCCCAGCGCACTTCTTCGGGCGAGAGGCGATCGACCTCATCGCCTGACGTGACGGCGGGCTGCGCATCCTTGTTGGCGGGCAGTTTGTCGTCGTCGGCAAGCGGCGCCGGCATCAGCGGCGCGGCCTGCGCGCTCGCTGCAAGCGCGACGCCGCCCGCAGCAAATCCAAAGGCGAGTTTCAAAAAGTGTCGGCGTTCCATCACATCCCTTCCTCCGTTTGCTGCGTGCGAGAAAGAGAGTTTCGAGGTGCCGAGATGAACGCGCGGTGAACTCCGTGTTCAGCTTTGTCGCCAGTAGGAGCCGATGCACATTATTTCAGGCACTGTTGCGTTGCGGCACCCTTATCATTGCTGCGGCTTTTCTGTGTCGAGCAGGCGTGACGATCCGCTTTCGCTCGACGAGGCACACGTCGCCGTTTTCAGGCCACAAGCTCTTCCGCCAGTACCAGCACCTCGCGCGTTCGCGTCACGTCGGGCCAATCGCGGTTGAAATCGGCGACCAGCCGCTTCAACTCCGGCCCCTCCATCGCGCGATCGAGCGCCGCCTGGTCCGGAAATTGATACATCGCCTGGTGCAGCGCCGGATCGGTGGCGCTCCAATAGCGCCACGCCTTCACGGCGCCGAACGATTTCATTGCATCCGGCAGATGCTCGCGCGAATACCAGGCGTCGAATGCCTGACGCTTGGCGGGATCGGACACGGTGGCGCGGACGACGAAAAAGGCTGCGGGCATTTTTTTCTCCCTGGATTCTTTCTTGTAGGGTGGGCAAAGGCGCGTTAGCGCCGTGCCCACCATTTCATTCAGCGTGTTGGAAGGATGGTGGGCACGCGGAGCATGTCATCGGGCGCGCGTTCGCGCGACCCGTTGGCTTTGCCCACCCTACGCACCTACACACGTTTCAACACGCAACTGTCACATGCTCTGTGATATCAAGGCTGCGCGCAATGCGTTATCCGAGGTGCCACCCATGCCCATCCGCCATCGCTCCGCCCTCCTCTCAGCGCTCTGGCTGTTGACCGCGATCCTTCCCGCCGCGGCCGAGGACATCATGCTGCCGCGCGAACCGCAGATCGGACCGCGACCGTTCTATCTCGTCGACAAGATGAAGGACGGGCCGCTGAAGCAACAGCTCAGCCAGTGCACCGGACCGTTTCGCAAGACCGATTTTTCCATCGGCCATCGCGGCGCCGCGCTGGAATTTCCCGAGCATACCAGGGAGTCCTATATTGCCGCCGCCTGGATGGGCGCCGGCATCATCGAATGCGACGTGACGTTTACGAAAGACCGCCAACTGGTGTGCCGCCACTCGCAATGCGACCTGCACACCACGACCAACATCCTGACCGTGCCCGAGCTTGCCGCAAAATGCACGCAAGCCTTCAGCCCGGCTGATCCCGCGACCGGCAAGAAAGCCTCCGCAAAGTGCTGCACGAGCGACATCACGCTCGCCGAATTCCGGATGCTGAGTGCGAAAATGGACGGCTTCAATCCGGATGCCAAGACGCCGGCGGAATACCAGAACGGTACGCCGCGCTGGCGCACCGATCTCTACGCCAATTCCGGCACGCTGGTGACCCATGACGAGAGTATCGCGCTGATCAAAAGTCTCGGCGCCAAGTTTACGCCCGAGCTGAAGGCGCCCGAGGTGCCGATGCCGTTCGACGGCGATTACACTCAGGAGAAATATGCGAGCCAGATGCTGGACGCCTACAAGAAGGCCGGCATTCCGCCGTCAGACGTGTTCGCGCAAAGTTTTAATCTCGCCGACGTGCTTCACTGGGTGAAGACCGAGCCGGAATTCGCGAAACAGGCGGTCTATCTCGAAGAGCGCTACGAAAAGCAGGGCCTCGATCCCAATAAACCGGAGACGTGGAAACCGTCGATGGCGGAATTGAAGGCACAGGGCGTCGCAATCCTCGGCCCGCCGATCTGGACCATGCTGACGCTGAACGACAAGAAGGAAATCGTCCCCTCCGAATACGCCAAGGCCGCCAGGGCCGCAGGCCTCGACCTGATCGGCTGGTCGCTGGAACGCGATGGCCCGCTCAACAAGGGCGGCGGCTTCTATCACAAGTCGATCAAATCGGCGGTCGACCGCGACGGCGATACGCTGACGGTATTGGATGTGTTGGCCAAGCAGGTCGGCATCCGCGGCATGTTCTCGGACTGGCCAGCGACGACGACGTTCTATGCGAGCTGCATGGGAATGAAGTGAGAATCGTAGGGTGGGCAAAGGCGCGTTGGGGCCGTGCCCACCATTCTTGCACCGCTGTTGATGGATGGTGGGCACGCTTGCGCTTTGCCCACCCTACTCTTGCCAGACCTCATCCTGAGGAGCGCGTCTTCGCGCGTCTCGAAGGATGAATGGCACCAGCGGGGCCACATGGTTCGAGACGGCGCTACGCGCCTCCTCACCATGAGGGTCTCACAGCTACGCCGGCTCCAGGCCGAGGGCCTGCGCGCTCTCGATCCAGGTCGGCAATTCGCGCTGATACAACGCATTACTTTCCTTGAAGCCGAGCGCCGGCTCGAGCACGAACGTGGCGAGAACTTCCTTCACCTTCGGATCGTTGTTGGCGGCCACGCAGAGTTCCGACAGCCGATCGACGATCGGCTGCGGCGTCGCCTTCGGCACCGCCCAGCCCGTGAAGCCGCTGATTGTGAAGAACTTCGATGTGGCGCCCTGTTCAGGCAGCGTCTTGACGTTCGGAATCGCGGCGACCTTCTTCGAGTGCACCGCGAACACCACGCCGTGATTGCCTTGCAGGACGGGTTGCGCGGCCGTGTAGCTGCCCATCGCGACGTCGAGCGTGCCGTCCATCAGCCCGGTCCACATCGGCGCTTCGCCCCGGTAGTGGATCGGCTCGATCTTGAGGCCGTACTGCTTGTTGAGTTCGTTGATCGTCATGTGCGGGGCCGAGCCCGCGCTATAGGTACCGAAGTTGACCTGGCCCTTCTTGCGCGCGAACGCGACGAAATCGTCCAGCGTCTTGACGCCGGACGCCAAGCTCGCGACCAGCAGCAGCCCGGCGCCCGGAATGATGCTGACGAGCGTCAGGTCTCTGTCCATGTCGTAGCCGGGGTTCTTCATCATGACCCGATTCATCACATAGGTGGTCGAGATCGAGCACAGGATGGTGTGGCCATCGGGCGCGGCGCGTGCGACTTCCGCCGCGCCGATCGAGCCGGAGGCGCCCGCCTTGTTTTCGATGACGACGTTCTGCCCCACCTGCCTGGAGATGTAATCGCCGAAGGCGCGCGCGAGCAAGTCGGTCTGCCCGCCCGCCGGGTAGCTGCAGACCATGCGGATATTCCGCGACGGCCAGGGGGCTTGCGCGGAGGCGCCACGCGCGAGGAAAGGCGTCGCGCTGGCGGCCGCACCGGCGGCGATGAAGTGACGGCGGCTGATTCTCACTGGCATATTCGCTCCCTGATTTTCGGCGAGCGTACCGCATCGTCCCCCCTCTGCCATAGGCGAAAGGCGGGACAGATTGGCGCACATCAGATTCGGGCTTTCGCGGGTGGCCTACCGGATCATGGCATTCGCAACCGCCATTTTCCGAGACGCGAAAATACCGACGGCGACAGCCCGCCAAATCTCTCGATCGCCTGTCGCGACCTCAAAGAGCTGAAGGTATGAACTGAACGTGGGCGTTGCATAGGACGGCAGAGAGTGGCGATGCCGCAAGGCCACGGCCGGGCTGATCTGTGCTAAGCTTCTTTCAATACATTGCTGAGCGGAGGGGATTGTGCGGCGACGCGATTTTATTGCGCTCCTCGGCGGCGCGGCAGCCATCCGACCCCTGGGCGCGCATGCGGAACGCCCGCGCCAGCGCGTCCTCTATTTCACGTACTCGGCCGGCTACCGGCACGATGTCATACCGCTTTCCAAGGCAATCCTGACCCAGCTTGGAAGCAACTCGGGTGTCTTTGAAGTCACGGCAACGGAAGACACGTCTGAATTCTCTCCCGATAACCTCGAGCGCTACGCCGCGGTGATGTTCTACACGTCAGGAGAACTTCCGATGAGCGAAGCGCAAAAGAACGCTCTTCTCAACTTCGTGCGCTCGGGCCGCGGGTTCCTCGGTGTTCATTCGGCGACGGACACATTTTACACCTGGCCGGATTATCTCGACCTCGTCGGCGGCTACTTTAATGGTCACCCCTGGCATCAGGCCGTGACAATCGAGGTGGTCGATCCCGGTGATCCTCTGGTGGCTTTTCTCGGGAATTCGTTGCAGGTCGAGGACGAGATCTACCAAATCAGCGACTTCGACTATCGTCGATCACGCGTGCTCCTGCGCCTCGACCCACGCTCGGTGGACCTTGGCAAGACAGGCGTGCATCGACGATTCTATGGGTGGCCTCTCGCATGGACGCGATTCTACGGCGAGGGACGCGTATTCTATACGGCACTAGGCCACGAGCCGTCGGTTTGGCAGGACGCCCGCTACCAGCGAATCCTCAACAATGCTATTCTCTGGTCTATCCGAAGGTCGCTCTAGAAACCTTCGGAACAAGCGCAAGTGCGCTTGTTCCTGAGATGCACGGTGATAGCGCAAGCGTGTCGAGCGTTCAGGATGCGGGCCGCAGCATCGGCGTCAGCACTGGAGAAGAGCCGCTTTGGATTCTACCGGTGACCTTGAAGCCATGGCGTTCATAGAGCGAAATGTTACGCGGATTCGAGCTTTCAAGGTAGGCCGCGATGCCCTCCTCGTCGCATCGTCGAAGCGCGTGTTTCATCAGCAACGTGCCGAGCCCCTTTCCGAACAGGTTCGGATCGGTGGCGATAACAGGCAGATACCAATGCGGCTCAAGGGGATGATGTTCGGCCATTCCTTTCATGACGGCCCCGATCTCCTCGGCGATCTCCGGGCGCAGGGACTCCTTCATGATTGCGTCCATTTCTGCTTCGTCCGGCTCGACACCCGGCGGCAGCCATAAGGCGACGGCGCGCGCCTCTTCAGAGATGTAGGCTGTGCCATGCTCGAAAGCCCGGCCGCCGAAAGCATTGACGAACCGAGGCATTATTCTGAGGTATTGGGACGGGTCGGGCCAAGCCCAACGCGCCATCGGATCGGCCGCAAAGCCGAGCACAATGGTGTTGATCGCGCTTGCCCGGTTGTTCGCGCCCGCCGACTTGACTTCTGGTGCCGCCGACATCGTGTCGCTCCCTCGATCACCGACCCTCAATGTAGACAAGCCGATGCCTTCTTTCCAGCCGGATAAACGTGCGTGTAACTTCCGATAACGTCAAACCTTCGATCCTTGGGCGCACAGGGCCCGAGGGTCAATCGTAGTTTACCTTGGGAAAAAAGTCTCCGCGCCCTTCGGGGGTCATATCGAGCAGCCCCCACAAGGGGTCGACCTGATCCCCGGCGCGATGATGTTGATTGGGTTCGGTTGGTGCGAAGCTCATCTCTGAACCCCAGAAGTGACGGATTGCTCCGCCACTCTTCTTGAATACGTTGAAGATCGTTTCGTCCCAGTTCTCGCCGTCCGGAACGCCATGCTGAACACGCAAGCCCTTGGGAAATTTCGACGTATCGCCAAAGTAATCCGCGTCGTAGCTATTGCCCGCCGTAGACACGAACGACAGATGGTCCCAGCCGCGCCCGTGAGCCCACGCGGCGAGACGAGCGATTGAGGATTTTGCGACGATGTAAAGTGCAGCTCGCTGGCCGATGTGCCTTGCCGCGCCGTCGAGCCCATCAAGCAGGTGCGTGCAGCCGGGACATGGCAGCTCCCGCTCGGGTCCATACATGAAGCTGTACAGAATGAGCGTGTCGTGCGGACCGAACAACTCGGACATCTTGACCTTCTCAGGCGCTGCATTCTTGCCCATACGCTCGAATACATAGTCTTCCGGTACTTCGCCGCCGAGCGGCAAGGCGCGGCGCTTGGCTGCTACAGCTTCAATGTGGGCACGAAGTGCGATCTCGTCGTCCAGAAGCGCGTTTCTGGCAGCACGATACTCGGCGGTCTCGTTCGGGTAGCGGAGATGCTCCATGGCTTCCTCCAGATTAAAAGGTCTGTGAGCCCTGCGGACAAACTCATCCGTGAGTAGCGAGTTCCCTATTGCACCCGCTTGCCGCATATCCCTTGCGACCAACCCCGTTGGCGCGCCGATTATCATTAGGGATCAATGAGCACTCCAGGATTGAGCATGCCTTGCGGATCGAGCTCTCTTTTTGCGGCCCGAAACGCGGTCGCGAAAAGCTCCGGGCGCTGACGGTCGTACCAAGGCCGATGATCACGGCCAACGGCATGATGATGCGTGATCGTCCCGCCCGCCTCAATCAGCGCATCGCTGGCCGCATTCTTGATCGCCTGCCACTGTTCCAGAAGAGCACCGTGGCGGCCGAGTGCATGGAAAGAAAAATATGGCGCGGGTCCATCAGGATAGACATGGGTGAAGCGGCATGTGACCTCGCCTTTTGCGCCAGTCGCATCAACAATCGCACGCTCCGTTGCCGCCTTCACTTTGTCGTGGAAGCTTTCGAACCGATCCCAGGTGATAGCGGTCTCGAAGGTGTCGTTGATGATGCCGGCCGGGGTCAGAAACTCGCGCGCATAGGGCATACGAATGAATGCGTTACGCCAGATTCCTGCCGCGCCTTCGAGATGTGCATCGCCGGCCTTTGCCGCCTCCGGTATCCCACCATGGTCGGCGCAGCATTCGAGCGCGCGTGCCATCCAGGCATCCGGCGAATGGTCGCCCGATTCAAAGCCGAGCACCATAATCGCGACGCTGCCGTCGGCAGCCCCAGTGTTGAATGCCTCTTGCGCGTCAAGGATGCGGCAGTTCGATGGATAGAGGCCGGCCTGTGCGATCGCGCGCAGCGCGCGGGCCGCACCGAAAAACGACTGGAAACGAAGCGATGCGCCAGCACGGAATTTCGGACGTGACTGCAATCGCATCCAGGCGCGCGAAATCACCCCGAGCGTTCCTTCGGAGCCTATGAACATGCGGTCGGGGCTCGGTCCAGCACCCGATCCCGGCAAGCGACGTGTTTCCATTACGCCGCGCGGCGTCACAACGCGCAGGCTTTCAACGAAATCGTCTATATGCGTGTAGAGACTGGCGAAATGGCCGCCCGACCGCGTCGCGATCCAGCCGCCAAGGGTTGAATACTCGAAACTCTGCGGAAAGTGACGCAACGTGACGCCATACGGCTTAAGCTGGTTCTCCAGAGATGGACCAAAGGCACCACCTTCGATCAGTGCGGCGCGCGATATCTGATCCACCTCGACGACCTTGCCGAGATTGCGTAAGTCCAGCGTGACGGCCGCCTTGTAGCTGATACCGTCGACGCGCGGCTCGACACCGCCGCAAACGCTCGACCCGCCCCCGAACGGCGTAAGCGACGCGCTGACACCACCGGCCCAGTCCATGACAGCGGCAATCTCTGCTTCGTTTCTTGGATAGGCGACCACGTCGGGCGCGCTGCCGTATTCGCCGAGCATGGCTCGCACGTAGTCTGGATAGGATTTGCCGTAGGCGTGCGCGACGCGGTCGTATCGTTCGCTCGTGCAAAAAGCGGCAAGCGAGGCCGGCGGCACCACGCGCGGCGCGCGCAATGTCAGGTCCTCAAGGCGCGGGACGACTGTTGTTTCAAACGAATCGCGCGCAAATTTTTCGCGATAACGGCCGAGCACAAAGGCCTGCTCCTCGGCAGTCATGCCTTCGTCTTCGCGGCCCCAGCCGTAATGTTTTAGCCTTGCACCGCTCACGGTCGCCTCCCCTGCTTTTTCCTATCTGTAGTTTTCGACATAGCCGCCATACTGGCTCTTAATCTTTTGAACGCGTGAAGGGCACAAAGCGAACGGGGGCGACGGCACGCGTCGTCGTCTTGTCGGGGGCGGTTTTCTCGACGACCGTGAGCTGCTGACTGGTGTAAGCGGCGCCCACCGGCATGACGAGTCGGCCACCTACTTTAAGCTGCTCAATCAGCGGCGCCGGTACTTGCCCGAGTGCGGCGGTTACGACGATGGCGTCAAACGGACCGCAGTCGGGCCAGCCAGCATAACCATCGCCCAGCCTGACGCTGACATTATCGTATGCGAGTTCTTTGAGTGTTTTCGTGGCGGCTTCGGCCAATTGCGGGATGATCTCGATGGTGCAGACCTTCCGCGCCAGATGCGCAAGGATGGCGGCCTGATAGCCCGAACCGGTACCGATCTCGAGCACGACATGATCGGGCGCGACCCCCGCCAACTCTGTCATCAAGGCCACGATGAACGGCTGCGATATGGTCTGGCCGTGTCCGATCGAAGCCGGCGTGTTCGCGTAGGCGATGGAGCAAGATCGCTCAGGCATGAACAGGTGGCGCTTCGTTCGCCTCATGGCCTCAAGAACTCTCTCCGAGAGGCCCTGCTGTCCCAAATCACCGACGTGGGAACGACGGGCATTGTCCCTGATGGTTTCGACCATGGCCGCGCGTTCGCGGTCGCATTGTGGTTCCTGTGCCGTCGCCTCCCGCGCGACGACAACCATGCACAGAACGAGCAGCAAGATCTTCATGATCATGCGGCCATCCAAAATCGAAGGCACCGTCCGCTATCTAGGATCGAAGCCCCAGTGGAACAAGTTGTCTGGTCTTTGGGCAGAGTGAACATACTCTGCCCGGGTTCCAACTGTCAGCTTGTCCCACTTCAGCAAAAGCGAGCAAGAGCCTTCGGGCGAGCGAAATTACTGTTGTCCGGACTGCAACTGCATTGGCACTCGCGCCTGCGTTCTGGCTTGCGTCGGCGGCGGCGTCGAAGCGGGATTACGCGAAGGCGCAGCGGCGAGCGGCGGTGGCGGATTGGCTGATGCCGTCGGTTTGGGCCGCGGCTGTTGCGCGGAGGCGTTCGCGATCACGCGCGCCATTTGCTCCTGGTTTGCCTTGAGCTGCTCGGCGGTCCTGGCATTTTCGCGGACCAATTCTTCCTGGCCAGCCTTGAGCTGTTCGATCTCCTGCTGCACGTTGGCGAGATCACGCGCCATCGTTTGGAGCAACTGTGTCACCTCGGGAGTGATCGGGCCGGCTGCTGCCTCTTGCGGTCCGGTCGGGGCCGGAGCTGGCAATGCCGAAACTGCTGCATCCGCCGCAGCTACCTGAACAGTAGGCTCGCTCTGTTGGGCGGCGAGCTTCGGTGTTTCCGATGGCAACGACGAAGCCGGAGCCAGTTGCGGTACCCACGGGGCGATCATCAGCCTCGCTGCCTCGCCATAAGATTGCGAAGCGAAAGCAGCGATACAGATGCCCGCTGTCAACAGCAGGCCGACAAAGCCGCGCAGCGCCGGCCTGCCGCGCGATGACTGAGGAAGCCTGTTAGCGGGCTTTTTCTCCAGTTTGGCAATCTGTTCATTGACAAGCGCGAGCTGTTCATCCGCGCGGGCGATTTTTTCATAAGCATGCGCAAGCCGTTCATCGGCGCGCGCGACCAGCTCGATGTCTTGCGTGGACAGTCCCGGATTAACATCACGTGGATCGGCTTGCTTGGTATTCACCGTGGTATCCATGAGCGCCTCCTGCCCGGTTTGCGATCACCTGAATGAACGGTCGTCGGATTTTAGACACTCCCTACCGCCGTTTTGACCAAAGCAAGGCTGGAGGATGGAAAGTATAGGACCGATTTTGGGCATTAGACCTTGAGGCACCACCGGGGGGCTGCCTCGACGAGGGACTTTCTGAAGTCGCATCGCGGCGGTCTACCACCTCCGAGCGAGTTGGCTCTTATGACGGGTCAGTTGGCCCTGCTGCCCAGGAAGGCCGGGATATCCAGAACCTTTTCCTCGATCGGATTGCGCGGGGGAGGAGCGCGACCGTGGGGATCGAGGCGCTGCGGTGCCGCATGCCGCGCCTGTTGGGCGATCGGCGGCCGCGCTTCGAGGTGGCGCGGCGGCGGGATGAGCGAGGGCGGGCTGGCGAATTGCGGCGGCGGTACGCCACGCTCGACGATGCGACGCCGGTCGTTGCTCAGCCTGCCCGCGAGGTCCGTGAGCAGGCCTTCCGCGGCCTGCGTCTGGCCTGTCGCGTCGAGATTGTCGATGCCCGTGGCCACGACCGAAACGCGGACGATGCCTTCGAGGCTGGCATCGAAGGTCGCGCCGACGATGATGTTGGCGTCCTGATCGGCCTCGTCGCGGATGCGGGTGGCGGCTTCGTCCACCTCGAACAGCGTCAGATCCCTGCCGCCGGTAATGGAAACGATCAGGCCGCTGGCGCGCTTGATCGAGGGATTCTCGATCAAGGGGTTGGAAATCGCAGCTACCGCAGCGTTGAGCACGCGCTTCTCGCCGGAAGCCTCGCCCCTGCCCATCATGGCTTTGCCCTTCTCGCGCATGACCGAGAGAACGTCGGCGAAATCGAGATTGATCAGGCCTTCCTTGACGATGAGATCGCTGATGCAGGCCACGCCCGAATAGAGCACCTGGTCGGCCATTGCGAAGGCATCGGCAAAAGAGGTTTTCTCGTTGGCCACCCGGAACAGATTCTGGTTCGGAATAATCAGGAGGGTGTCCACCGCCTTCAAGAGTTCCGCGATGCCGGATTCGGCATAGCGCATGCGGCGCTGGCCCTCGAACTGGAACGGCTTGGTGACGACACCGATGGTAAGAATGCCGAGCTCACGCGCGGTCCTGGCGATGACGGGGGCTGCTCCCGTGCCGGTACCGCCGCCCATTCCGGCCGTGATGAACACCATGTGCGCGCCGGTCAGATGATCGCGGATCTCGTCGATGGCCTCTTCCGCCGCGGCGCGGCCGATATCGGGCTGCGCGCCGGCGCCAAGGCCTCCGGTCACTTGCGTGCCCATCTGGATGACGCGCTTGGCCCTCGAACTAGTGAGTGCCTGGGCGTCGGTATTGGCGACGATGAATTCGACGCCTTCAAGCCCCGCGTCGATCATGTTGTTGACGGCATTGCCGCCGGCACCGCCCACCCCGAACACGATAATGCGCGCCCTCAACTCGCGAATATCGGTGCCACCCATTTTTGCCCCACGGTTGCTCCGCCAAACCGCGGAATAGGAAGAGATTTGTTACCCACGAGCAGCCTTGCGGTCTGCTTCCACCAGGCTCGCAGCCAGATGCCCCACCCGGCGCGCAGAATGTCCGTGATTCTCGTCCGAACTGCTAGTTCGGAGAGCGGTCCGAAGAGCTGCCACCTCCCCCTCAAGCCGCGCCGTTGCCTCCCTGGCGGCTTTGGTCTCGGCAGTCGCCTGTAGCAGCTCAGCTATCAGGCGATCGGCGCGCTCGCGTTCATGCTCGAAATCCGCGCGGTGACCGGCTGCCCTGGCGTCAAGCTGCGCGACCTCCGACTGCAGCGTCACGATGAGCGCCCTCAACTGAGCGGCCTCGCCCGCCCGGTGACCGGCCGGTGGCTGCGGCGTATGCCTCACTTCAGCGAGATCGACGCTCACCAGCGCCTTCCCATCATCGGAAAGCGAGCGCGGCAATCGGAGCCGCCTGGCAAGCGAGCGGGCGGCCGCTGCCGAAATGTTCAGGCGGGCGCCCAGGTCTGCGTAGGTCAGAATCTCAACGGACATCGGCTGTTCTCCTCGAACGAACCGCGCTGGAATCGTCTGATGATGGCCGGGTAGTCCCCTAAGTTAGGGGCCTTATGGTTAACAAACAGTTAAAGGACGGCCAGGTACCGACTTGAGCGTGCCTCCGCCGCCACTTTGCTCGGCCGGGTGGCGAATCCCATCGGGATTGGGGTGGTGCAAGCTGTGCGAGATCAACGGGTTGCGGTATATTCGGCATCGCGGCTGAGGCGCGATAGAGATGGATGACGAACGGCTTGCTGACTTGCACAAATTCCTGGCCGAGTACCACCGACGACTCGCCAAGGAAGCGGTCCTCGATGTCGTGCAGCAATATCACTCCGACCTTGCGCAACGGCTCGCCGACGAAGCCGCGCTGATCCCAAGGCGAACGGCCATCGCGCAGCGGCTGCGGGAGGGTGAGCAGCGCATAAAGGACGATGGGGAGTGAACGGCATTTGCGGCCCGGCGAAGTCCATGTCGTCAGGCCCATGCGACCGCATCTGGTGACCACGGAGGCACGAGGTCGCGCACCTTCCTGGTTCTGCAAGAGGTCGGCGAGTACGATTTTGTTCCTCTCTCGCCGGGTTAGCTTCGCCGGCTAGGAACTTGGCAGCGGACACACGTTGACGCGACCACCCGTGCGCGGACCACAGCCGCCACACTTTGCGCAAAGACTGGATCGAACATTGCGGGCAAAACAATAAGCGGGCTGGGCCGTCCTGCGTGGATCAAATCCATCAAACCAGAGGAGACAGCCATGGCAACACAGGTAAAGCCGGTTCCCGAGGGATTTCACACCGTCACGCCTTATCTCGTCGTCGATGGGGCGGAGAAGGTCATTCGCTTCATGAAAGAGGCATTCGGAGCCCAACCGGTATTCGAGCCGATGATGGGCCCCGACGGCAAGGTTATGCATGCGGAGTTCAAAATCGGAAATTCCATCGTGATGATTTCCGACGCCTCGGAGCGTGCACAAGCAACATCCACCATGCTGTATCTCTACGTACCCGACGTCGATGCAGTTTATCAGAAGGCGCTTAAGGCCGGTGCGACATCGTTGACGGAGCCTGCGGATCAATTTTATGGCGATCGCAGCGGCGGTGTGAAGGACCCGGCCGGCAACAGTTGGCACATCGGCACCCATATCGAGGACGTATCGCCGGCTGAACTCAAGAAGCGCGCGACGGAGTTCATGAAGCAGCAGAACAAGGCGACCTAGCGCCCCTCGCTGTAGAATGATGCGTGGCGGGTTAGCTTAGTTAGCGCAGCGTAACCCATCGAAGTCTCGATGCGCGGTCGGTGTGGCCGGTGGGTTACGGCTTCGCCTAACCCTCTACGTGCTATTGGCCTGTCAGTGAATCCAGGAGGAGAGGCAAGATGCGCTGCGGCAGGCGGCAGCCGCACTTGGGTTTTCCGACTGTGGCTGGAATGATTTGGCCCCTAATTCGGCTGGATCGCTGCGCCGGCATGCTAGACAATAGCGCCCTATGTCCAGGTGGCTCAAAAAGCTTCTGTTCGGGATTTGGGGTCTTCTGCTCGTCCCGCTGATCGCGCCTGCCCTCAAAAACTGGTTGGAGGAAAACATCTTCTCCGATCCTGAGGGCATGGCCACGGCGGCCTTCCGTAACACGATGGTCACGCCCGTTTTCAGTAACTTCCTGGCACTGGGCCAACAGCCCTGGTTCAAACTTGCACTGGTCTTCCTGACTGGAATTGTCGTTGGCGTCTCACTGGAATGGCTGAACCGGAGGTCGGACGAGAAGAAAGCCTCCGAGCTGCGGAGCCTCGGCTGGAAATTTCGCAGCCTTTCAGAGAGCATCAGGACTCGGACCGCTTCGTCAGGATGGCCGCACAGTGTGCCCGATCTCAAGCCTGCACTGCTGTCTGTACTGAGTTCCGCCAGACGATTCGAGCTGTGGGTCCCGAACGAGCACGTATACCAATTGCCGGATGCATCATTCCTTTGTGAATACCTCAGATGCGTCGGCAGGCTTTTGGAGGATAGCGATTTTAGCGAAGCCAGGAGGGAAGCGCTCTCCTGGAGGCCATTTCTCGACAACGGGGCGCTGTCCTGAGCGCGCAATCAACCGCCATGCGTCACAGCGAGCTTCGAGGGTGGGTTAGCGCAGCGTAACCCACCGAAGTCTCAATGCGCGGTTGGTGCGGCCGGTGGGTTACGCTCCGCTAACCCACCCTACAGCACCGGTTACAACGGTAAATTGTCGTGCTTCTTCGCGGGCATCTCGACCTTCTTGTCTTTCAGCATCGCCAGCGCCCGCGCGATGCGCTTTCTCGTCGAATGCGGCATGATGACGTCGTCGATGTAGCCGCGTTCGGCGGCGATGAAGGGGGACAGGAAGCGGTCTTCGTATTCCTTGGTGCGCTTGGCGATCGCCTCGGGATCGTTCATGTCGGCGCGGAAGATGATTTCGACGGCGCCCTTGGCACCCATCACGGCGATCTGCGCAGTCGGCCAGGCGTAGTTCATGTCGGCGCCGATTTCCTTTGAGGCCATCACGTCGAAGGCGCCGCCATAGGCTTTTCGGGTGATGACGGTGACGAGCGGCACCGTGCATTGCGAGTACGCAAACAACAATTTCGCGCCGTGCTTGATCAGGCCGCCATACTCTTGAGCGGTGCCCGGCAGGAAGCCCGGCACGTCGACAAACGTCACGATCGGGATGTTGAAGGCATCGCAGAAGCGGACGAAGCGCGCGGCCTTCCGCGAGGCATCGCTGTCGAGCACGCCCGCCAGCACCATCGGCTGGTTAGCGACGAAGCCGACCGTGCGGCCGGCGATGCGGCCGAAGCCGGTGATGATGTTTTTCGCGAACGCCTCCGAGATTTCGAAGAAGTCGCCCTCGTCGACGACCTTGCTGATCAGCTCCTTCATGTCGTAGGGCTTGTTCGGATTGTCGGGGATCAGCGTATCCAGCGACATGTCCACGCGCTCGATATCATCAAAACTCGGCCATTCCGGCACGCCGTCGGTGTTGTTGGACGGCAGGAAGTCGATCAGCCGGCGCATCTGCAGCAGCGTCTCGACGTCGTTCTCGAACGCGCCGTCGGCGATCGAGGAGCGCGTCGCGTGCACCGAGGCGCCGCCGAGCTCTTCCGCGGTCACGACCTCGTTGGTGACCGTCTTCACCACATCGGGGCCGGTAACGAACATGTAGCTGGTGTTCTTCACCATGAAGATGAAATCGGTCATCGCGGGCGAATAGACGTCGCCGCCGGCGCAGGGCCCCATGATGACAGAGATCTGCGGGATCACGCCCGAGGCAATGACGTTGCGGCGGAATACGTAGGAATAGCCCGCGAGCGCCGCGACGCCCTCCTGGATGCGCGCCCCGCCGGCGTCATAGAGGCCGATGATCGGCGCCCTCGCCTTCATCGCCATGTCCTGCAGTTTTGTGATCTTCAGCGCGTGGGTTTCGGACAGCGAGCCGCCGAACACGGTAAAATCCTTGGCGAACACAAACGTCTTGCGGCCGTTGACCGTGCCCCAGCCGGTGACGACGCCGTCGCCCGGCACTTTTGTTTTCTCCATGCCGAATTCGGTCGAGCGGTGCTCGACGAACATGTCGAACTCCTCGAACGAGCCCTTGTCGAGCAGAAGCTCGATGCGCTCCCGCGCGGTCAATTTTCCGCGAGCGTGCTGCGCCTCGATGCGCTTTTCGCCGCCGCCGAGTTTGGCGCCGGCGCGCCGTTCTTCGAGGGTGTCCAGGATATCCTTCATGCTGCTTCCGCCCGTCTTTTGGGTAACGATTTGAAGGCCTTCTAACACGGCCTTTTCGGAAGCGGAAACACCCTCATCCGGCCTCTGGTACCGCGCTCCGGCACCCCCTATATGCGCATCCTGACTATGGGGACCGGAATGACCGATACCGCAAGCGCCGACACCTCGGGCGCCGTTACAGGGGGCGTGCGAACTGTGCTGCGGCTCGAGGGATTAGCGCTCTTTATCGGTATGACGCTGCTTTATTATATCTGGGACGGCGACTGGTGGATCTATGCCCTCCTGTTCTTCGTGCCCGATCTCAGCTTTGCAGCCTACCTGTCGGGACCGCGTTTCGGCGCCCTCATCTACAACGCCGCCCACAGCTATCTCGCGCCGATGGCAATCATGACGACCGGATTTGCTACCGCCGCGCCGCTCACACTCTCGATCGCCATGATCTGGTTGGCCCATATCGGCCTCGATCGCGCGCTCGGCTACGGGTTGAAATACGCCAGCGGTTTTACCTTCACGCACCTGGGGCAGATCGGGAAGTCTTCGAATTGACAGCCGATTTGTGGCTTGATGTAGTCCCTTCAAAGCTGCCGCAGGACAGCAAATAAACTTGGGGGGGAACGAATGCTCACGGATTGGCGCGTCGCGGCTGCGGCGGCGATGTTCTGCACGGGACTATTGATCACCTGCGTCGAAACATCAGCGCAGTCGATCCCGAAGGACGTCGCGGCGCGCACTGAAATCTACGCCATTCCGTCGCTGACGATTTCCGACCAGCAATTTTTGACCGGCGACACCAACGGCAAACAGGTCACCGTCGCCGGCCAATTCCGTATCGCGCAAGGCACGGGCAAGCTCCCCGTGGTGGTGCTGATGCACGGGTCGAGCGGCGTTGGCGCCGCCATGGATCCGTGGGTGCGCCATTTCAATGCGATGGGAATCTCGACCTTTGTCATCGACGGCTTCAGTGGCCGCGGGCTGACCATGGTCGGCCCTAACCAGGCCCTGCTCGGCCGCCTCAATTTCATTGTCGACATCTACCGCGCACTGGAAATCCTCGCCAAACATCCGCGCGTCGATCCTGAGCGCATCGTGCTGATGGGATTTTCACGTGGCGGACAGGCCACGCTCTACGCCAGCCTCGAGCGCTTCCACAAGCTCTGGAACAAGTCGGGCGCACAGTTCGCCGCCTATATTCCGTTCTATCCAGATTGCTCGACGAGTTATCTCACCGACACCGACGTCGTGGCGCGCCCGATCCGGATTTTTCACGGTACACCTGACGACTACAACCCCGTCTCAAGCTGCAAGGCCTATCTGGCCCGCCTGCAGGAGGCTAAGCGTGACGTCGTGCTGACGGAATATCCGGATTCCCAGCACGGCTTCGATGCCGGCCTGCTCGGCGTCAGCACGATCGCCGTTTCAGCCAATGCACAATCTGCGCGCAATTGCCTGATCAAGGAAGGTGAAGGCGGCGTTCTCATGAACGCCGAGACCAAGGCACCCTTTACCTACAAGGATGCCTGCATCACTCTCAATCCGCATGTCGGCGGCAATCCGGCGACCGCAAAGGAAGCGCAGAAAGCGGTGAGCGACTTCCTGCAGGCGCTGTTGAAGCTCGGATAGTGGTACCTGCGCTAAGGCAGTCGCTTGCCCGGCAGATGCTTACCATTCTGATGCAGCGTCAGCGACGACACCACGCCGCCTCCGGACAGCGCAAAGCTGACCTGGGCGTCGACTACGCGATAGAAAAACTCGGTCTCGCTCTCGGCGAAGACTTCGAACTCAGGCTGCGCCGTCGCCTGAATGAACAGGCGCGTGCCTTCCGCATGCACCGTCAGGATGAAGTTCGGTGACACCTCGTAACGTCCGGCACAGGCCGCAAGCACGGCCGGATCTACCGGCACCTCGCGGCGAATTTTTGCGAGCGGGTATGCCGCGTTGATGAGATGCGTGCCAAGCGCTATATTTGGGTCATAATCGGCTGCATTGGAGAGCACGATGCAGTTTCGCCGGGTTTTGGTCGAGTAACCGATAAAGGTTGCATAGCCGCCGGTGCCGCCACTCTTCCAAATCAGTTCATCGCCGAACTGCGACGAGATAAACCAGCCCAGCGCCACGTCAAGCTCTTCCGCCCCTGGACGACGTTCGGAAAGCGTCATCTGCAGCGCGGAAGCGACCGGCCCTTCAGCGGGATTCAGGCACATCCGCAAGAATTTCATCAGATCATTCGCCGTCGAACGGAACGCGCCGGCGCCTGCAAGCACTGAAAAATCCCAGTTCGCGACCGGCGCCAGCACGGCGCTGTGGCCGCGCGCCAGACGTTGCTGCATCGAATTCGAAAGCGTGATGCGCGTATTGTCCATGCCGAGCGGCATGCAAATGCGCGAGACCACCAGTTCCTCGTAGCTCTTGCCGGCGCGCCGTTCGAGGATGTGGCCGAGCAGGCCGAAACCGAGATTGGCGTATTCGTAGTGCTTGCCGGGCTTATGGGCGAGCTTGTGGCTCGAGAGGTAGTCGTAGAGCCGCTCGGGGGTGTAGTCGATATAGGGATTGCTCCAATCCTTCGGCGCGAAATTCGACGGCATCCGCGGCAGGCCCGACGTGTAGGTCGCAAGATCCATCAACGTGACCGGCGTCCCCTCGAAGTCGGGCATCCGCACGCTGGCAGGCAGATATTTCGCCGCAGGGTCACCAGGTGCGAGCTCGCCGCGCAGCACCATGTCGGCAAACAGCAGCGCCGTGAACACCTTGGTGATGGAGCCAATCTCGAACACGGTGTCGCCGTCGAGCGGGCGATTGTCGGGGGAGCCGGATTGACCATACGCCGTGATGCTGTGCCGGTCCCCGTCGAGGAAAGCGGCAACGAGGCCCATCGTTTCACGCCCGACATCCACCCTCTCCTTGAGGATGGCGGCAACATCCTGCCCCGGTTGCATCTGGGCCCAACCCCAATCCGGCCAAAGCGAAAACGCCAAGCCTCTTAACAGCACCGAGCGACGATGCGGCATGCACAATCCCTCTGGTAGCCATGGCAAGCTAGTACAACTTGCTCCCCGGCACCAGTCGATCGGGCGCGGCTGCCAATCCATTCGCCCCGTATCGGACAGGCATTGCTGCGATCTCGGGCAACGGAACCTCGCCGTACACTTGCCAGTGAAGGAACCGTGAACCCTTGGGTGGCGTTGATTGCCAAACCGAAGGAGGCCATCAGATGTACGGATCCAATCTCACGAGAGCAGCGCTTCTTTTGGCATCACTCAGCCTGACCGGCAGCGCGGCTCTGGCCGCACCCGCCTCGCCCTTCACCGCCATGGCGGGTACGTGGTCGGGCGGCGGCGTGATCAGCACCAGTGATGGACAACGCGAGCAATTGCGCTGCCGCGCGTCGTACGACGTCGCTGGAAGGGGCGATCAGCTTCAGCTCAATCTGAGGTGCGCCAGCCCGAGTTACAATTTCGATCTCGCAAGCGAAGTCGAATACCGTGGCGGCGCGATTTCGGGCTCATGGAGCGAAGCGAGCCGCAACGCTTCCGGAACGCTTACCGGCCGCGCCGCCGGCGATCATGTCGAGGCCGCTGCCCGGGGTGACAACTTTTCGGCGCATCTGTCGCTGACCACCCGTGGCGGCAAGCAGATGGTGTCGATCCAGCCCCAGGGCACCAATATCACGTCGGTCTCGCTGGCGTTGAACCGGCGCTGATCACGCGCAAGTCGAAGCAACGTGTTCGCATTATTTCCGTCATCCTGAGGAGCGCGGAACGCGCGTCTCGAAGGATGAGCGGCCCGGCTGGTGGCCGTCGCCCTTCGAGGGCCGCGCTGCGCACGGCCGCCTCAGGGTGACGGATCACGTTAAATTCGAGTTTGTTTCTGGCCAATCAGATCGCCACGATATCGGCGAGGCATTGCTGCACGACCGTCATGCGCGCGGCGATGTGGCTTTGCTCCTTGCAGTCCATGTTCATGGCGAACACCGTCTGCTGGCTGCCCTTCTCGGCCCAGCCGACCATCCAGCCGAGTGATGGCTTGCCCTGCTCTGCGCCCAGCAAGCCGCTTTTGGCGCGGATGGTGGCGTCGCCGACTTTCGTCACGGGGAGGATGTCGCGCGTCAATTCCTGGCTGCGCTTGGACACCGGCAGCACGCCGCGCCGCAAGCGGTCGATGAAATCGATCTGCTGAATCGGATCGATGCGCAAATTGCCGGTCAGCCAGAACTGATCGATGCCGCCGCCGATGTCGCGGTTGCCATAGTCGAACAGGTCGACATATTTCTGCATGCGCTCGGCCCCGATGCGGCGGGCAATTTCCTGATAGACCGGCACCACTGAAGCCGCGATCGCCGAGCGCAACGTATGATCCTTGTTCCAGGGCTCGATGCTGCGCTTCACGCCATCCCACTTGAAGACGTCCTTGTCGGGATCCTCGACCACGCCGGTCTCGAGTGCGATGATCGAATTCGGTATCTTGAACGTCGAGGCCGGCAGCCTGCCCTCGCCCGATCGCACCTTGTCGCTGGCGATGATCAAATAGTCGTCCACCTTGTAGCCGACGAAGGTGCCGACGGTGCCGAGATCGAAAAAGCGCTTGGCCAGATCGTCACGAAACTCGCTGCGCTGATAGGAGACATTTGCAAATGCGCGCGCGGGCAACAGCGTGGTCGCGGCAAGCAGGCCCAGCGCATGACGACGATTGATCACGAGGATATCCGAACTGGTTGAGGAATGCCGACGATGCGGATGGCATCGTGGAAAAACTATGACAAGTGGGCCCTTACTTAGATCCATGTTCCCGGCACAAGCCGGCATCCGCTCGCGCGAAAAACCACCGCAATCACCGTATCCGACCCGACAGCCGCAGCACGAAGATCAGCACCTCCGCAACGGCCTTGTAGAGCTCCGGCGGAATCTCGTCGCCGATTTCGACATGGGACAAGGCGCCCGCCAGCACCTCGTTCTCCTCGATCGGGATGTCGTGTTCCCGGGCGAGCTCGATGATCTTCGCGCCGATGACACCCTTGCCTTTGGCGACGACCCGCGGGGCGCCGGTCTTGTCATAATGCAGCGCGACCGCGAGCTTGTTTCTGGTCTCGACGCTCATAACGCGCGGTCCAGAAAATGGCCAGCACGGGCGGCGGGCGCGGCCTGCGGCGGCGCACCGTCGCGGATCACGATATCGCCGGGCTGCAATTCGGCCCGGCTGAGCGCCTCGCTCAGTTGCGAGGTCCCGGCGCGCAGTTGCTCTGCGGTCGCCGGTCGTTCCGCCCAGATCCGCACCGAAGTTTTGTCGCCGGTCAGCGATATCAGCGCGTGAACCGGGCCGGCCGGTTCGACGTCGAGCGAAAACCGTGCGCGCCACACCCGCTTCACCGCCTCGACGGTCTCGCTGCCGCCATCGCGGGAAATCTCGAACTGCGCCATCGCGGTGCCCTGCGGCGTCACGAAGGGAATTTCGAAATTCCAGCGTGGCGCCGCGACGTCAGCTTTCGGCCCCGCATCGATGCGATCAGGCAAGGAGGCGACCTGCAGCAGCGTCTGCCGCGCGATGGCGGCATCGGTATCATCGAGCAGATGATGCGCGGTCGCCTCGAGCGGCGCATGCGGCGCGATGGTGGGAGAGGCTATCGGCTGTGCGGCCGGCAGTCCGCCCCGGATGGGGGGCGGCGGCGTGTTGGTGTGGAAGGTGACGTCGCCGCCCCGAACATCTTTCGATGTGGCTGTGGCAGCCCTGACGGGAACGCCGAGTTCGTGCAGCGCCTCCTGCAGCAGGTTCAGCGTTGCGCCCGCCGACGGCCCAGGCGGCGTCGCCAGTGAGCTTCGGGCGGCATGGATCGGCAGCGCGAGATTTTCGGCTGCAAGCAATCGCGCCTGCGGCAGCAGGATTTCCGGCAGATCGACGTTGGGCGACAAAGACGGCGCAAGGCTCGCGCCGGCCTGTGGCGGCGCAGCCTGTTGTGCCCCGGCGGGTGTCGGCGGCGGGATCGTCGAATTGCCGCCGAGCGCCGACTGCAGCGTCTGACGCAGCACGATCAGCGCGGCCTTGAGATCGGGTACGCCGCTTGGGGGGACGGAGCCCGACGCCAGCGACGCTTCGAGGAATATTCCGGACTTCTGGAACGCCGTCTTGATGTCGGGGCCCCCAAGGTTCTGATCGAGACTGGTCTGTTGCGCCAGCACCTGCGCGATTGCCGCTTGCAATTTCGGCGGCAGATTGCCGGACGAAATCGCCGCGCCCAGATTGGCAAACAACGGCGCCAGGCTGTCCTGCTCGATCGCCGCGGCTTGGGCGGCAGCGGAGACGACCGCGCGCTCCAGCGGCGTCAGCACGTTCTTCGCCGACACGATAGCCGGCCGATTGACGGCGGCATCGGCCAGCGCATCGGGCGACAAGGTGACGGCGTCCGCGGATGCCCCGGCGGCATCACTGCCCTGGCCGACCACGGCCAGGCGGATACCGTCCCTGGTCTGTGATACCGCAAGCTGCAGGTTCTGGCCCTGCTGCAGCGGAATTTCCGAGGCCACGTCGATCGAGAGGCTGGCGATCGCGATGCGCACGAGATCGGCGGACAGCACTTTCAGGACCTGGGCGTTGACCACGCTACCCGGCTGCAGCACCAGTTCGGGCGCCACGCCGCCAGCTTCTTGGGCTGATAGCACCGGGAGAACGGGATTGATGGAAATCGCCATAGTGTGAGGTCTCGGCCAAGCCCGAAGCCTACCCCGGCGCCGTAAACCTCTCCTTAACCGGACGGCGGGCGCTCAGGTCTTCAGGGCGTCCAGAATGGTCACCGCGGCCCGGAAATCGACCAGCCGGGCGGCCCGGCGAGCCGCCACCTCCTCGTCCACGCCCCATTTCTCGGCGTTCCAGTCATCATCGACATGGGCCGCCGTCCAAACCTGGTCGGAATCGAGGGCCCCGCGCAGCAACGCCAACGCCAATAGCGCGGAGCCTGTCAACGTCGTCACCACATGCAGCGCCGCCACGGACCAAGGGTCGGCCGGAAACACGCGACGAGCGGCCTTGATCGCCTGCTCCGGCTGGGTCACATGCACGATCCCCTCGGACAGGATGAAATGGGCTCCGAGCTCGTTCGCGGCCCATGACAGCACGGGGTCCCAATGCGCCGCTTCCCGCGCGACCAGCGCCTCGGGATGGCCGGCCCGGTAGAACAGCAAGTCGGAGCCGAGGTATTTTGCGACGTCGTCGGCCACGGCATCGACGCGATTGGCGACCTCGGCGACGGAGTTGGCAAAGCGCGTCAGCGGCATGGTCAGGGGGGCGATGGTCTCGCCTTGCGCATTCCATTCGGCGGCGATCGCTTCCGCGATGGCGCTAACCGGCGCTACGACATGGCGGCCGGAAGGCGTGCGGATCGACTTGCCGTCGAGCGTCACGGCAAACCCGCCATCGGCCGGCGCAACGCCGGCCTCCTTGTAGAAGCGCTTGCGGTGGGGCGCGCGCGTGGCGCGGCGCACAGCCTCCGTCGGATCGAGCGGAGACTGTCCGGCGACGTCATCGAATAGTTCACGCATGCGGTATCCAGCAGGTCGGTGATTAATCCAGTCCCGACAATACGATGCCGGTGGATGCAAATAAAGGCGATGAGGAGGTTGCGGCGGCAAGCTGCGATGCTGGTTCTGCTGGACGACCCGCTGACGCCGGGTTCCATTCGCCGCACCAGCGAACCTGATGGATTCCGGGATCGCGTGCGCGCGCCCCCGGAATGACGGAGACAGGCTTAGACGTCAGCTCACTTCTGATAAATCACCTTCCCCGCCCGGATCGTGTAAGCGACCTTGGCGAGGTTGGTCACATCGGCG
Source organism: Bradyrhizobium sp. 157 (assembly GCF_023073815.1). Lineage (NCBI taxonomy): Bacteria > Pseudomonadati > Pseudomonadota > Alphaproteobacteria > Hyphomicrobiales > Nitrobacteraceae > Bradyrhizobium > Bradyrhizobium sp. 157. The sequence continues at coordinate 227,785 of NZ_JADPKF010000021.1, forward strand.
AGCGGATCGCCGTCGAGCACCACGAGGTCGGCGTCAAATCCGTTCTCGACCCGCCCCTTCTTCGCCGCCTTGAAATATTGCGCGGGATTGGTGGTCAGCGAGGCCAGGATCTGGCGCGCGGACAGTGCGCGATGCATTAGCTCAAATTCGAGCGTGGTATCGTACAATTTGGTGAAGCCGACGTCGGTGCCGAACAGGATCGGACCGCCATTGTCGGAGAACGCCTTGACTTGAGCGACGGTCGTCGCGACGAGGCGAGCAGATATATCTGGCGCAACGGGAAGCTTTGCAAACAGCGAGAGCGTCGGAACCAGGGCAATGCCCTGCTGCTTGAATCGCGCGAGCTGCTCGGGCGAATAGACCGGCTCGCCGGGTACCGTGTGAGCCATGATGTCGACGCCGGCCGCAATCACGGCCTCCACGCCCGCCATGTTTTGCGGATGGGCGAACGCCGGCTTGCCCGCGGCATGCGCCACGTCGACCGCCGCTTTGGCAATTGCCGGGTCCATGTTAACGACCGGTTTTCCGGTGCCCTTGAAGGAGCCGGTGAACAGTTTCACGCCATCAAGACCGAAGCCCATATAGGTGCGCGTCAATTGCGTGGCCTCTTTCGGCGTGGAAGCTTCCGGCAGCTTGATCTCGGGGGGCAGGTAGGCAGGATGGCCGTCCCTGGGGAAGATGCTGCCTGCCGTATAAATATCCGGGCCCGGCACCTCGCCGGAATTGACCCGGCGGCGCAACGCCAGCGTATCTTTCCCGTCTGAACCGATATCCCAAACGGTCGTGAACCCCCACCGGGTCAGCATCGCCCGCATGTGCTCGGCCAGCAGCGCGGCAGGAGCTGAGCCGGCGTTCTTCCATACCGCTTCCGTGAGATGGACGTGGCTGTTCCAGAAGCCCGCAACCACCGTCTTGCCTGAGCAATCGACGACGCGGGCATCAGCGGGAATGTGAATGTCGCGGCGGCTGCCGAGCGCAGTGATCGCGCCGTTGGACGTGACAATGACTGCATCGGCAAGTGGGGCGGAATCGGGTGACGCGTAGACGCTGCCGCTCACGAGAGCAAGCGTCTGCGCGTTGGCCGGACCACTTGCGCCGGACGCTCCGATCAAAACGAAAAAGCAGAACGCGAGCGTGACCAGATTTCCGTTCATGCGCGGTCCCCTGCACACGACGGCCTGATGTTAGAGGCCGCCTCAATCGCGCAATATCAAATTGGCGCGTTCTGCGTTTGACAGTTATTGCGCCAGCCAGCGTTGCTACCCGCTATTCTTCCGGCGCGTTCTCGATCGGATCGAACCGATCGTGCTCCAGCCCGAGCAGATTCCAGGATTGCAGCATGTGCGGCGGCAGCGGCGCGCTGACATCGATCACGCCGCCGCGCGGGTGCGGGATCACGATCCGCCGCGCGAGCAGATGCAAGCGGTTCTGCAGCCCGCCCGGCAGATCCCAGTTCTCCTTGTTGAAATATTTGGGATCGCCGACGATGGCGTGGTCGATATGCGCCATATGGGCACGCAATTGGTGGGTTCGCCCGGTGACCGGCTTCAGCGACACCCAGGCGAGCTTCTGCGCCGAGGTCTCGACCACGGCGTAATACGTCACCGCGTGGCTGGCGCCCTCGTCCCCATGTTTGGCGACCCGCATGATGCTGTCCTCCTCGCTCTCCTCCTTGGCGAGATAGGTCGAGATGCGGCCCTGCTTCGGCTTCGGCACGCCCGCCACCAGCGCCCAGTAAATCTTGCGCGCGGAGCGGTGGCGGAACGACCCGGTCAGGGCGGTCGCCGCGAAGCGCGTCTTGGCGACCAGCAGGCAGCCCGACGTTTCCCTGTCGAGCCGGTGCACCAGCCGCGGCTTCTGCCCCTTGGCGTCGCGCATCACTTCCAGCATCTCGTCGACATTGCGCGTGATGCCGGAGCCGCCCTGCACGGCCAGCCCCGCCGGCTTGTTCAGCACCATGACGTCGGCGTCCTCGAACAACGTCATCTCCTTCAGCGCCTGCAGCGTCTTCGTTGCGGCTTCCGAGAGCGCGCCTGCGCCCTTCGGCGTATCGAGCTTGAGCGGCGGGATACGAACGCTCTGGCCTTCTTCCAGCCGGTCCTTGCTGTCGGCGCGCTTGCCGTTGACGCGCAGCTCGCCTTTCCGGACGATGCGCTGGATGTGGGAGAACGACAGGCCGGGGAAACGCGCTTCCAGGAAGCGATCGACGCGCATGTTGTTCTCGTCCGCGGTGACGACGACAGTCTGGACTTTCGTCGGCAGCGGCGGCGGCTCGGCGACGACCTTTACGGGCTCGGCGACAGGAGGCTTTGAGGCTCGGGGTGGCGAGGCCGCAAACCGCACCGCTGGCTTTCCGCCCGGGCGATGTGCCGGTGGCCGCTCGGCCTGCGAACCCCGATACGGACGCGCACCCTTGGGGCGATCGCCCGCTGGGCGGAGAGGTCTCTTGACGCGTCGGCTCATGCCGTTTTTCCAAGCTTTCGAGCTGTCGGGCGGAGGGCACGACGCGGCAATGCCGCGATCTTTGCACCTACCTGACTTTCGGCAAGACGCAGCTCGTAATTCTGCTGCAAGTTCATCCAGAATTGCGGACTGGTGCCAAACCAGTGCCCAAGACGCAGCGCCGTATCGGCGGTGATGCCGCGCTGGCCGTGAATGATCCCCGTGATCCGATTCACCGGCACGTCAATTTGACGCGAAAGCTCGGCAGCGCTCAAGCCAAGTTCGCGCAACTCTTCGGCGAGATGTTCGCCCGGATGGATAGGTGTACGAGGCACGATGGTCTTCCCTCAATGATAGTCGACGATCTCTACCTCGACAGGCCCCGGCATCCCGTCAGGCCATGCGAAGCAGATACGCCATTGGTCGTTTATCCGAATTGAAAACTGTCCAGCACGATCGCCCTTGAGCGCTTCCAGGCGATTACCCGGCAGTCCTGCGAGGTCAGCGAGGCTCGCAGCAGCATCTAGCCGATCAAGACGCATCTCGGCCTGCCGCGCGAAACCCGAGAACTCCTTGACACGCTGACCGGAAGCAAACCGCTCGGTGCGCCTATCCCGATAGCTAACGATCATCGCTAGCGAAGTTAGCATCATTTACGAGTTACGTAAATAGTAATTCCGCTATGTCCAAGTGCGTCGTGAACCGTCACGGCGAATTCAGTACAAATCAGGTGCCGGATCGGCCATGTTAGGCCAAACAACCAAGAAACGTGGGGGCAGTCCGGATGAACTTATCAAGATCGGCTTTGACCGTTCTGTCGGCAATGGTCGCGAGCACGGCGTGGGCACAGATGCCGGAGGATCTGGCCTGGAAGCTGCTGGAACTCGGGCGCGTCATCGACCCACCCAAGACGGTAGAGCTCTACGCGCCGCTGCAGGAAAAAGAGCCGTATCAGGGCGTCAAGGTCGAACGAGACGTTAAATACGGCCCCGCCGATCGCAACCTGCTCGATATATTCGCACCGGATAACGTGACATCGGCCCGGCCGGTGCTGATCTTTGTCCATGGCGGCGCATTCGTCGGCGGCAACAAGCGGACCACACCGACCAGCCCGTTCTACGACAACATCATGCTATGGGCGGCAAGGAACGGCTTTGTCGGCGTCAACGTCACCTATCGGCTCGCGCCAACGGCACCCTGGCCGGCGGGCACCGAGGATATCGCCACCGCGGTCAAGTGGATCACCGACAAGATCGGCGAGCATGGCGGCAATCCCGCGCGCATCTACCTGATGGGACATTCCGCCGGCGCGGTTCACGTCGCAAGCTATGTCTCGCATCCCGAATTCCACAAGGTGAAGGGCGGCGGCCTGGCCGGCGCGATCATGCTCTCGGGAATTTACGACCTGACCGCGACTCCGCTTGCCGATACCGGGCGCGCCTATTTCGGCGCCGATCCCGCGCGCTACGCCGAACGATCCTCGCTGTCCGGTTTGGCAACAACGGATATCCCGCTGATGATAGCTGCCGCCGAACTGGACCCGGAAGGCTTCGTGCTGCAATTCGAGCTCGCGAAGGATGCAAGCTGCAAACGCCCCAGCGGATGCGCACGCACTTTCCTGCTGCCGCAGCACAGCCACATGTCGGAGGTGTATTCGATCAACACCGCCGACACCCGGCTGACCGATCAGATCCTGGATTTCGTGAAGACAGGGAAATAGCGACAGAGCTCAGGGCGCGTTACGGCCTCCGGAACGCCGCACGGCGAAGCTGCCGCCCACGAATGTTGACTCCATATTTATAGCATGTACTATAAAAAATGTAGTACGATGGAGCTGTTCCGATGCCAGCAGCATCTTACGTTGCCCGTCCAACCGGCGCCCGCAGCTTTTGGCTTGGCTTTGCCGCCTACCTGCTTCCCTCGTTTCCGATCGCCTATCTCTGGCACCTCGTCCTGTTCGAGCAGAAGTACCACGCGCTCCAGATCTATCGCGACCAGCCGGTGATCGCGTTCGGACTAGGTTCAATGATTATCCAGGGCGCGGTGTTCTCGTGGTTGTTCCCGCGCGTATTTGCACAACGTGGCGGCTCGTTCCTGAAGGACGGGCTCCTGTACGGTCTTGGCGCTGGCCTGCTGTCGTGGTCGTTCACCACGCTGGCGGTCGCAGCCAAGAATGTGATGGTTTCCGTGCCTGATTACGTGCTGCTCGAAACCGCGTTTACGATCCTGCAATTTGCGGTCGTAGGGCCGTTGATCGCCCTCGCCTACCGACGATGATACGGAGGAGCCGACCTCGAAGGCATGAGCAATCTTCACTATCCGCAATTCTGCGCACTCGCCCGCGCGGCGGAGATCATCGGCGAGCGTTGGACTCTCCTGATCATCCGCGAGCTTCTTCTTGGGCCGAAGCGGTTTGGCGATCTCCTGGATCATCTTGACGGCATGAGTCCCACCTTGCTGACAACGCGCCTCACCGCCCTGATCGAGTGCAACGTCGTGCGGCGGACCGCCTTGCCGCCGCCGGCCAATGCGCAGGTGTACGAATTGACCGAGATCGGCCGGGAAATTCAGCCTGCGATCCGGGAGTTGATTCGCTGGGGCGGCCGCTTCCTGTTCCCACCGGTGCCGGGCGACACGTTCGAGCCGGATTGGGTGCTGCTCGGCCTCGATGCCATTGCGAAGCGTTCACCCGTGCCGGAAATCAGGGTCGGCGTTGTGGTCACCCATGGCAAGAAATCGGCAGGCTTCACCGTCGCGGGCGGCGGCGTCGGGACGGCTATTGAGAGAGGCATCACCGATTGCAAGGGGACGCTGGAAGCCCCGTTCGACGCGGTGCTCCAGATTGTCGGGACGAGCGTGTCCCTTCAGGACGCGATCGATGCGAAGCGCGCCAGCGTGAGCGGCTCCATGGCAGCCGTCCGCAAGCTTCCCCTTCTGTTCGACCTTGCGGAACGCCGGCGCATAACACCTGCTGCAAACTGACGGAGGGACCGGTGGCCTGGACGAAATCGCCGCAGTCGCTGATCGATCTGTTCGACAAGTCGGTTCCGTCAGGCGCCAATATCTCCCGCCGCAAGATGTTCGGCTACCCGGCGGCCTTTGCCAGCGGAAATCTCTTTATCGGGCTGCACCAGAACGATTTCGTCATGCGGCTCTCGGAGAAGGATCGCGCACGCTTCGCCGCCGAATTTGGCGAACGGATCTTCGAGCCGATGAAGGGCCGGCCGATGCGCGAATATGTGCGATTGCCCGAGGAGCTACTGGCCGACGCGGATAAGCGCGCATTCTGGATCAATCTTTCGCTGCACTATGCCGAGGCAATCGCGCCGAAGGCGAAATCTCCAAAGAAAAAGCAATTGCCCCGAACGCTGAAAAGGAGCCGAGCATGAAGAAGTTTGTGCTGCTGCATTACGGATTTGAAAAACCCACTCCGGAAATCATGGCCGCCTGGGGCAAGTGGTTCGAGGCAACCAAGCCGCATACAGTGGACATGGGCGGCTTCGGCAATGGTCGCGAAATCTCGAGGGGCGGAACGAAGGATCTTCCGCTTGGACCCGACTCCATCACCGGCTTCACAATTGTCAACGCGGCAACGCTCGACGACGCCGAGAAGATGGCGCAAGGCAACCCTTTCATTTCGAGCATTCGAGTCTACGAAGTAAGGTCGGGCTGACGCGGAAGACGCCAACCCTCATCCTCTTATGTCCCGTGTCAAGAGGCGGGACATGATGAAGGGCTGTCTCCAGGAATTGCAGGAGAGGTGTCGGTGGAATGATCGTGCAAGGGTGGAAGCAGAACCCAGAGACGTCGGTCAACAAGCTCTTATTCGCGGGTTCACGCATTTCCGTTGGTTCGTCTGGGGCTGTCCCGGTCTGAGGTCGGACGTCGATCTTGCGA
>NZ_JADPKF010000119.1:0-16583 GCF_023073815.1 Bradyrhizobium sp. 157
GGGACGACCGCCTCCCAGCAAAGCCGCACGCGAGCGCGCTCTCAAATCGCGCCGTAGCGAGCGTGCGGCTCGATCGGCCGGCCCGTTACCCCATCTACGCCCTAGTCGTGGCGATGGCCGTGCTTGCGCGCCTTTAGCTTCTTATCCGCCGCCGTCGGGATCATCACCACGCGGCCATAGCGCACGCCGCGCTCGGCGATGATGTGATCGGCCAAGTGCCGGACCTCGCCGCTCGCGCCTTTCAGCGCCGTCACCTCCATGCAAGAATCATCATCGAGATGCACATGCAGCGTCGCCAGCGACAGATCGTGGTGGCCGTGGAAGTTCTGCACCAGCCGCTTTGAGAGGTCGCGCGCGGCATGATCGTAGACGTAGACCAGTGCGGCGACGCATTGGCCGGAGGGTGTTGCGTCCTCGGCGCTTTGCTGCAGGCCAGCGCGGGCGAGATCGCGTATGATCTCGGAGCGGTTCTGATAGCCGCGGGCTTCCGCCGCCGCATCGATCTCGGCGAGCAGCTCGTCTTCGATCGTGATCGTAATCCGTTGCATGGAAAATTCCGTTCTGACTGCAGTATGATATTCCTGTTGTATCGTCATACTGCGCTTGCTAGCGTAATGCGCCAGTTAAGTCGAACTGATGCGGTCGCGCGCCGATTGTAACAGTTATCATGCAGGGGCATGAGCGTTGCGTCGATCTGCTTGGGGGGCATTTTTCGCCGCCGCATCACTGCTCGCGATGATGTCGCCGGCGGGTGCGCAGAGCGCCGCTGCCGCAGGCGCCCGGCTTCCTGCTGTGACCATCAATCCTCCCGAAGCGCGGCCGCGCAACCGGGGCAAGCCGCCGCGCCGTCAACAAGCCGCCCGAAATTCATCCGCCGGTCAAAGGGACGTACCTGTTCTGCTGCCCGTCGGTGGCGGCGTGACGTCCGGCTCCGCGACGACGGGGCCGACATACATGCAACCGACCGCAGCCAGCGCTATGACAATCAGCGGCACGGAGGTGAACGCCTGGCCTTTTTCGCGCGTCGGCGAGGCGCTGGAGGTGGTGCCGGGGCTGATCGTGACCCAGCATTCCGGCGAGGGCAAAGCCAACCAGTATTTTCTGCGCGGCTTCAATCTCGATCACGGCACCGATCTCGCTATCAGTGTCGACGGCATGCCGGTCAACATGCCGAGCCATGGCCACGGCCAGGGCTATGCCGACATCAACTTCCTGATTCCGGAGCTGGTGCGGTCGGTCAGTGTCCGCAAGGGACCTTACTTCGCCGACCAGGGCGACTTCGCGTCCGCGGGCGCTGTCGCCATCGACTATGTCAACAGGCTGCAGAAGAACATCGCCGAATTGACGTTCGGCAGTTTTGGTTATCGCCGCGCACTGGCGGCGGGATCGACAGCGGTCGGCGCGGGCGCCTTGCTCGCCGCCTTCGAGGGTGTCGCGAATAATGGTCCATGGGACGTGCCGGACAATGTGCGCAAGCTCAACGGCGTGCTGCGCTACAGCCAGGGCACCGCGACCGACGGGTTTACGTTGTCGGCCATGGCCTATTCCAATGGCTGGAATTCGACCGACCAGATGGCGCAGCGCGCGATCGACCAGGGTTTGATCGGCCGGTTCGGGACGCTGGATCCGACCGATGGCGGCGTCTCGAGCCGGTTCTCGCTGTCGAGCAATTGGGCGCAATCGAGCGAATACGGGCAGAGCAAGATCAACGCCTATGTGATCAATTCGTCGCTGCGGCTCTATAACAACTTCACCTATTCTCTCGACGACCCCATCAACGGCGACCAGTTCAGCCAGATGGACCGGCGCACGATCTATGGTCTTAACGCCAGCCACGCCTTCGATTTACGCGTGGGCGGGATCGAAACGCAGACCCGCATCGGACTGCAGACGCGCAGCGATGATATTCGTGTCGGCCTGTTCAAGACGTTGCAACGCGAGACGCTTTCGACCGTCCGCGAAGATAGCGTGAGGGAAGGTAACGTTGGCCTGTGGGCCGACACGACGGCGCGCTGGACCGACTGGCTGCGCACCACCGTCGGCATCCGCGAGGATTATTTTGCGGGGAGGGTGCTGAGCGATACGGCGCAAAATTCCGGCAACGCACAGGCGTCAATGACGAGTCCTAAAGCAGACATTGTGTTGGGGCCGTGGTACCGGACCGAGTTCTACGGCAATGCTGGGTACGGCCTGCACTCCAACGATATCAGAGGCTCGACTATCACCGTCGATCCCATCGACAAGGTGACGCCGCAGGATCGCGTGCCGTTGCTGGTGCGATCGAAGGGTGGTGAAATCGGCATCCGCACCAAAGCGATTGAAGGCCTTACCAGCTCGCTTGCGGTGTTCATGCTGGATTTCGATTCCGAGTTGCTGTTCGTCGGCGACGCCGGCACCACCGAAGCCAGCCGGCCGAGCCGACGCGTCGGCGTGGAATGGACCAACCAGTGCCAAATGCTGCCGTGGATGCGGCTCGACTTCGATGTCGCTTACACCCGCGCCCGCTTCACCGATGTCGATTCCGCCGGCAACTTCATCCCGGGCGCGCCGGCATGGGTCGCAGGCGGCGGCGTAACGTTCGGCGGCGAGGCCGGCTGGTTCGGCGCGCTGCGGGGACGCTATTTCGGCCCGCGTCCCCTGATCGAGGACGACAGCGTCCGCTCGCAATCATCGCTGATCTTCAATGCACGCGCGGGCTACAAATTCGACAATGGCCTGCGGCTGCAGCTCGACTTGCTTAATCTCTTCAATGCGAAGACCAACCAGATCGAGTACTACTACCTGTCGCGATTGCCAGGCGAGCCGATCGGCGGCGTGGCTGACCGGCATGTCCATCCCGCCGAGCCGCTCGCGGTGAGACTGACGCTGGCGGGGAGATTTTAGGAATCTTGTAGCCCGGATGGAGCGAAGCGTAATCCGGGCGGCTCAATCCGCTCGGCAACTTGCCCCGGATTACGCTGCGCTCCATCCGGGCTACTCGTCTCAGGCGATCATCTCTGGCGTGCGCGGCTTCATGCGGCGCTCGGGCGGGCGGACCGGGACATATTCGACGGCGAGATAATGTTCTGACACGGTGACGCGTTCGACCATCGTCGCAACGACGGTCACTTCTTCAGCCGCAGCCGGAAGCGGCGTCTCTTCGTTAATCTCTTCAGGAACAAGCGGCGGCGACTTGACCTCTGGAAACACACCGAATTGGCCCGCTACCTCCGGGAGCGGCTTCTGCTTGTCGGCCCAGTGCAGGGCGGTGTAGTCGAACCCGTGCACGATGGTGGGTTTGACGACTTCGAAATAGGGCGAGATGTCGAAATCGCGCGGCATGTAGAGCGAGGAATCGCGGATATGCAGGATTTCGCGCCGGGCCTTTCGCGAGGCGGCGCGGGTAATCTTCGGCAGGATCGGATAGCGCACGGCGTCGAATGCCTGCGCTATCAGCGCCGAGCAGATGATTTTTGTGGGATCACCGGAGCCGAAAGCAATCATGCGCCGCCGCCAGCGCTGCGGTATCGGCAGCGGGATCAGATAGCGCATCAAATCGACGATGTTCTTGGTGTCGTAGCCGAAGCCGATCCGGTTGATGGCGTAGCGGCACACCGTGGTGCGGTCCTCGTAGGACAGGCCGATCGGCCGACAGATGCGGGTGTGATAGGGAAAATATTTCGACAGCGGCGCCGAGGTCACGCCCTCGCCGATATTGGCCTCGATCAGCACATGGGGTTCGCCGTCAGGCTCGGTGGCGCCGCCAACCGGGCCGACATAGAGCGCGCCATGCGACCAGGTGGACTGCGTGAGGTATTTGATGATGCCGGAGATCCGGTTGTTGCCTTCGACCAGCAGCACATCGCCGGGCTCGATGACGCCGCGCAGATGTTCTGGGTCGCTTGGCGTGAACGGCTCATAGCCCGGGACTTCCTTCTGCAGGTAGCCCGCAATCAACTGGCCGATCGTGTCGAGCATTACGCCCATGAAACTCCCCCAGAGCGGCTTTTCTTCCGCTTTTTTTGTTTCCTTATCATGGTCGCAAGCCGTTTCAATTTAGTTCATGCGGGAGGCGGATCAATCATGATTGATTTACCATGAGTGTTGCTGCGTCACGTGAGATGCTGCACAGTTCGCTAGCTGTTCTCGCGTCCTTCAGGTCCCGGAAACCATGACATGACAATGACCCGCCGTACCTTCCTGTCGGCGGCCGCAGGCTTGGCGGCGGTTCCGGTTTTGTCTCATGCACGTGCGGGGTCTGCACCCTTGCCGCGGGACGCCGACATCGTGGTGATTGGCGCGGGCGCGGCCGGCATTGCTGCGGCGCGGCGGATCATGGCGGCGAACCGCAGGGTGATCGTGGTGGAGGCGGCGAGCCAGATCGGCGGTCGCTGCCAGACCGACGCTTCGACATTCGACGTACCGTTCGATCGCGGCGCACGCTGGATGCACAATCCCGAGACCAATCCGATGATCAAGCTGGCGCGCGCCGCCGGCCTTGAGATCACGACCGCACCATCGGGCCAGAAGATCCGCATCGGCCGCCGCAATGCCCGCGCCGGCGAGACCGAACAGTTTCTGGCGGCGCTGGTGCGCGCCAACCGCGCCATCGACGACGCCGCGCGGCGGTTCGATGTTTCCTGTGCTTCCGTGCTGCCGAAGGACCTCGGCGACTGGGCGGGCACGGCGGAATTCGTGCTGGGGGCCGGTTTCTCCGGCAAGGATCTGAAAGACGTCTCGGTCGGCGACAAGTCGCGCGCGCAGGACCGCAACATCGCGATCGGCTGCCGCCAGGGACTGGGCACACTGATCGCAAAACTCGGCGAGCAGGTGCCGGTGGCGCTGTCGACGCCGGCCAACCGGATTTCCTGGAGCAACCGCGACGTCATGGTGGAAACACCAGCCGGAAAGATCGTCGCCCGCGCTGCCGTCGTCACAGTGTCGAGCAACGTGCTGACGGCCGGCAATATCAAATTCGCGCCCGACATCCCGAAGCGCATGCTGGACGCTGCTTCGAAACTCAGTCTCGGCAGCTACGACCGGATCGCGCTGCAGATAGCGGGCAATCCGCTCGGCCTCGCCCGTGACGACGTCATCATCGAGCAGAGCAATTCGACCAAGACGGCGTTGCTGTTCGCCAATGTCGGCGGCTCTTCGCTCTGCACCCTCGATGTCGGCGGCTCCTTCGGCCGCGATCTTTCGGCGCAGGGCGAGAAGGCCATGGTGGCGTTTGCGGTGGAATGGCTGACGAAGCTGTATGGCAGCGAGGCGGCCGCCAAGGTGACGAAGTCGAGCGCGACGCGCTGGAACGCCGCCCCCTTCGCGCTCGGCGCGATGTCGGCGGCCGGTCCCGGCGGGCAGTCCTCGCGAAAGGTTCTGACCGAACCAATCGGCTGCATGTATCTCGCCGGCGAAGCCACCCACGAAACGCTGTGGGGAACAATCGACGGCGCATGGGAGAGTGGCGAACGCGCGGCAGAGGCCGCATTGCGGCGGATCGGCGCGTTGAAGGATCCCGAGTCGGAGGCGCGGCCGACGAAGCAGCGGCGGCGTGCACCGTCTCCGATCAACTGATGGCCCGTCCCAAGGCACTGATCTCCTGGTCGAGCGGCAAGGACTCCGCCTTTGCGCTGCATGAAGTGATGCGCGCGGGCGAATTCGACGTCGTCGGCGCGCTGACCACGGTAACCGAGACGTTCGGCCGCGTCTCGATTCATGGCGTGCGGCAGGAGATATTGCAGGCGCAATGCGAGGCCGCCGGCTTGCCGCAGCGGATCGTGGCAATTCCCTATCCCTGTCCGAACGAGATCTACGAGGCGCGGATGGGCGAAGCAGTCGCGCAAGCGGTTGCCGATGGGGTCACGCATATGATCTTCGGCGATCTGTTCCTGGCTGACATCCGCGCCTATCGCGAACAGAAGCTCGCGGGCACCGGAATTACGCCGGTATTTCCGCTCTGGGAGCGGCCAACGCCGGAACTCGCGCGAGCAATGATCGCAAGCGGGCTCGAAGCCCATATCGCGACAGTCGATCTGAAGAAGCTGCCGGCGGAATTCGCCGGTCGCAAATTCGACGCAACGCTGCTCGCTGATCTGCCCGAGGGTATCGACCCCTGCGGTGAGAACGGCGAGTTTCACACCTGCGTCGTGGCCGGGCCGATGTTTTCAGGGCGACTTGCGGTCATGACCGGCGACTGCGTCGCGCGCGACGGCTATGCGTATTGCGATCTGGTGATGGACAATGAATCGGTCGTCCCGGCCAAGCGAAGCGCGAGCCGGGACCCATAACCACAGTTGCTAGAGGTGTAGCACGCTGGGGCTACGTCCAATTCGAACGTCAAACGCTTGTGGTTATGGGTACCTGCGTTCGCAGGGACGACGACGTCACCGCAACACACCATCCAGCGCCGGCAATCCGAAGATCACCGCGGCAGCGATCAGCGCGTAGCAGATCGAGCGGAATACGGTTTCGCTGGCCTTGCCGAACAGCGAGGCGCCGAACCAAACGCCAGCGCCATAGAGCGGGCCGACCACCAGCGCAAACTTGATGGCGTCGAATGCAATCAGTCCGGTCGCGGCGTAACTGACGGCCGAGAAGAGATCCGAGGCACCAAAGAACAGCACGATGTTGGCGCGCGCGATGACGGAAGGGAGAGGGCGGCCAAGCCAGTAGCCGACGATCGGCGGCCCGCCGGTCTGGGCCAGCCCGCTGCAAAAGCCTGATAAGCCGCCGATGCCGATCGAAACTGCCGCGTGATCTTTGCCGCGGTAGCGCCAACCCGAGAGCAGCAGCAACAACAACGCAAAGACGAAAACGGAAATGATCCAGCGCGTCGTCACCGGCTCTAACCGGCTCAAAAAATAAGTGCCGATCGGCACGCCGATCAGCGCGCCGGTTACCATAATCGCGGTCGCCTTGCGGTCGGCTTTCTGCCACGCGTTCGGCAGCAGCGGCGCGGCGGCGACGAAGTCGATGATCAGCAGCAGCGCAGCCACCAATCGCGGGTCGGCGATCGAACTGGCCAGCGGCATGAAGATCAGCGCCGAGCCGAAGCCGGAAAATCCCCGCGCCGTTCCCGAGACGAAGGCGACTGCGCAAATCGCGAGGGCGGCGTTGAGGCTGACGTCGGAAGGGATGAGACCGAGAGGGCTCATCCCCGCAACGCGCCGCCGGTCTTCTTTATCACCTCGGCCACGATCTTCGCCGCCACCGCGTCGATCTCCTGATCCGTCAGAGTCTTCTCGCGCGGCTGGATCGTCACGGCGATCGCGATCGACTTTTTGGCCGGATCGATGCCCTTGCCTTCATAGACGTCGAATACGGTGACGTCCGTGATCAGCTTCTTGTCCGCGCCTTGCGCCGCGCGCACGATGTCGCCGGCCTTGACCGTGCGATCGACGATGAACGCAAAATCGCGCGATACCGGCTGGAACGCGGAGAGTTCGAGCAACGGCTTGGCGCGGGTCGGCTTCTTCTTGGCATCGGGAATGCGGTCAAGGATGACTTCGAACGCGACCATCGGGCCGTCGGCGCCGAGCGCCCCCAGCGTCCGCGGGTGCAGTTCGCCGAAATAACCCAGCACGTTCTGCGGCCCGATCTGGATGGTGCCGGAGCGACCCGGATGCAGCCACGCAGGTCCACCAGGAACGATCTGCAGCGCCTGCATCGGCGCGCCGGCCGCCGCGAGCACCGCGAACGCATCGGCCTTGGCGTCGAGTGCGTCGGTTTGGGCAGAGCCGGACCAATGCCGCCCCATGCCTTTCGAGGACGCAAAGCCGTGGCGCACACCTGAGGCTGCGACGAACTGGTCCTCCGGCTTGTCGCCCTTGAACACCTGTCCCACCTCGAACAGTGCGACGTCGGAGCAACCGCGATTGGCGTTGGCTTGCGCCGCGGCGACGAGACCGGGCAAAAGGCTCGGCCGCATGTCGGAGAGATCGGAAGCGATCGGGTTGGCGAGCACGAGCTCGGCTTGTCCGCCGCCGAACATCTCAGCATGCGGCTTGGAGATGAACGACCACGTCACGGCTTCCACCATGCCGCGTGCGGCGAGTGCGCGCTTGGCGCGGCGGGTGCGGAGCTGGATCGTGGTCAGTACCGGCTTGCGCGCGTCTTCGCCGCGCTCGAACGGCGTCATCGGCACCTTGTCGACGCCGACGATGCGAACGATTTCCTCGACGATGTCGGCCTTGCCGTGAACATCCGTGCGCCAGGAGGGAACAGCGACCTTCACCACAGGGCCGCTGCCGGCGACCATGAAGCCGAGATGGCCGAGGATGCGCCGCATCTCGACCAGCGGCACCTCGATTCCCGCCAGACGCTTAACCTCGCTCAGCGGGAAATCGATAATGCGGTCGTCGCCAAAGGCATTGCCGACGACCACGGTCTCCGACGGCGTGCCGCCGCAGAGCTCCATCACCATTTTGGTCGCAAGCTCGAGCCCCGGCACCATGAAGGCCGGATCGACGCCGCGCTCGAAGCGGTAGCGTGCGTCCGAATTGATGCCGAGCTTGCGCCCGGTTTGCGCGATGTTGATCTCGTTCCACAGCGCCGATTCGATCAGCACGTCAGTGGTATTCTCATCGCAGCCGGAGGTCTCGCCACCCATGATGCCGGCGAGCGATTCGACGCCGTGCTCATCCGATATCACGCAGATCGAGGGATCCAGCGTGTAGGTGCGGCCGTCGAGCGCCAGCAGGCTCTCGCCATCCTTGGCGCGGCGCACGGTGAGATTGCCTGTCACTTTCCTGGCGTCAAACACATGCAGCGGCCGGGCGCGGTCGTAGGTCATGAAGTTGGTGATGTCGACCAGCGTATTGATCGGCCGCAAGCCGATCGAGGTCAGGCGCTTCTGCAGCCATTCCGGCGAAGGACCGTTCTTGACGCCGCGCACCAGACGTAGCGCGAAGCCCGGACACAGCGTCGCATCTTCCACCGTCACTTTCACCGGGCAAGGGAATTCGCCTTTGACTGGCCTAATTCCGGGATCGATGAACTTGCCCATATCGGCGGCGGAAAGGTCGCGCGCGATGCCATGCACGCCGGTGCAGTCCTGGCGGTTCGGCGTCAAATTGATTTCGAGCACGGGATCGCCGAGGCCGGCCCATTCGGCATAGCCCTTGCCGATCGGCGCATCGGCCGGCAGCTCCATGATGCCGTCATGGTCCTCGGAAAGCTGCAGCTCGGCTGCCGAGCACAGCATGCCGCGGCTCTCGACGCCCCGGATGGTGCCGACGCCAAGGGTGATGTTCTTGCCCGGGATGAACGTGCCGGGCGGCGAGAACACGCTGACGAGCCCCGCCCGCGCATTCGGTGCGCCGCAGACCACCTGCACCGGCGCAGCACCATTGCCGGTATCGACCATGCAGACGCGCAGGCGGTCGGCGTTCGGATGCTGCTCGGCCGAGATCACCCGCGCGATGGAGAATGGCGCGAGCGCCTTTGCCTTGTCCTCGATGCTCTCGACCTCGAGCCCGATCATGGTGAGCTTGTCGGCGAGCTTTTCCAAGGGCTCGTCGGTGTCGAGATGTTCCTTCAGCCAGGAGAGCGTGAATTTCATGACGATGGTTTCTCTTGTCCTCTCTCCCGCTCGCGGAGGAGGGCCAGGGTGGGGGCCCTCTCCGCAACGGCAGCGGCAATTGTCTCAAGGACGCCTGCGTGATTTTTCATCACATCGAGGTTGCTGAAGCGAAGAACCTTGAAGCCTTGGGTTTCGATCACGGCTGATCGTGCGGCGTCGGCTTGTTCGGCATGGTCGGAAAAGTGCTGTCCACCGTCGAGCTCGATGACGAGCTTGGCGGCGTGGCAGACGAAGTCGGCGATGTAGTTCTTGATGGGGACCTGGCGGCGGAAGCTGGCGCCGTTCCGTCGATGACCGCGGAGCTCTGACCAGAGGATTCTTTCTGCATCGGTAGAGTTCTTGCGCAGCGCCCGCGCATTCGTGCGCAGTGTGTCAGAGACCTTCCAGTCAGGATGTTCCGGATCGACCATTGAGACCTCCGATGCGGAGAGACCCCCACCCCAACCCTCCCCCGCAAGCGGGAGAGGGAGGCCGAGCCGTCGAGCCGCGAGGGTATATGTATCCTCGCGAAATCGCACAAAGCTAGAGCGAGCAAGTGCGTTTGCCCCACGGGCAGTCCATTCCCTCTCCCGCTTGCGGCGGAGGGTCAGGGTGGGGGCTCTCTCCGCGAAAGTGGTGGCGAAAGAAGGCACGACAGATGTCACCTCAAGCTGGCTCATGACGTTTCCACCTGTGCAAACACCTCAACCAGACGAAAGCGTTCGCACATCAGCATCATGTCTTCGCGAAACTCGCCCAGCCGTCCGAAATAGATGCAGTGTGCTTTGCGCCAGTAATCGAGGCTGCGGTCGCCTTCTCCTTCGTCATAGGCAAAGGCCGCATCAACCTCGCCGAAGCGATGATAGGTCACCTCGGTCGTTTCGATGACGCAGCGCGGTTGGCCGCGCCCATCGCGCACGATCCAGAGCGCGCCCGGTGTCGAGGCCTGATCTTCGGTGCTGCAGGTCGCCGTCTTGACGCCCCGGATCACGAGATCGAGCAACTCGTCGGCAAGACCAGGCCCGTCGCCGAACGCGAACGACTGCAAGCCGAGATACTTTCGCGGGATGCCGCTCAGGCTCACGTGCTCAATCCTCCCGCGAGCGTCGGGACGTCGAGCGGCTTGAAGCCGTAATGCGAAAGCCAGCGCACGTCGCTCTCGAACAATTGCCGGAGATCGGACATGCCGTATTTCAGCATCGCGATTCGGTCGATGCCCATGCCCCAGGCAAAGCCCTGGTAGACATCAGGGTCAATGCCGCAGGCGCGCAGCACGTTCGGATGCACCATGCCGCAGCCAAGAATCTCCAGCCAGTCCTCGCCCTCGCCGAAACGGATCTCGCCCTTGTCGCGCCGGCACTGGATGTCGACCTCGAGCGAGGGTTCGGTGAACGGGAAGAACGACGGGCGGAACCGCATGTTGATATGGTCGACCTCGAAGAACGCCTTGCAGAACTCGTGCAAAATCCATTTGAGGTGGCCGAGATGCGAGCCCTTGTCGATGACGAGGCCTTCGACCTGGTGGAATTGCGGCGTATGGGTCGCGTCCGAATCGATGCGATAGGTGCGGCCCGGGCAGACCACGCGGATCGGCGGCTTCTGCGACAACATCGTGCGCACCTGCACCGGCGAGGTGTGGGTCCGCAGCAGCATGCGCGAACCGTCTTCCTTCGGATTGAAGAAGAACGTGTCGTGCATCTCCCGTGCCGGATGGCCCTCGGGGAAGTTCAGTTTTGTGAAATTGTAATCGTCGGTCTCGATATCGGGACCTTCGGCGATCGCAAATCCCATGTCGGCGAAGATGGTCGTCAGCTCATCCATCACTTGGCTCAGCGGATGGATGCGGCCCTGTTCGGCCACGGCCTCGCGGAGCGGCAGCGTGACATCGATGGTCTCTGACGCCAAACGGGCATCGAGCGCGGCCGATTTCAGGACGTCGCGGCGCGCGGAAAGCGCCTGTGTAACCTTGTCCTTGGCAAGATTGATCGCGGCGCCCTGCGTCTTGCGCTCGTCCGGCGACATCTTACCCAGCGTAGCGAGCAGCGCGGAGATCGAGCCTTTCTTGCCGAGCGCCGCGACACGCACGGCTTCGAGCGCTGCCTCGTCGTCGGCGGCAGCGATCTGGCTGAGAATTTGGGATTCGAGTTGAGCGAGATCGGTCATGGCAATCCTTTTGACTAGGATGCTAAAGCCGATGCTCCTAGCCCGTCATGCCCGGGCTTGTCCCGGGCATCCACGTCTTACAGCGTTTGCGAGAAGGAGGCGTGGATGGCCGGAACAAGTCCGGCCATGACGACCTCAAAAACATCGCAGAAGAACCGAGTGGGGGCGACGGCTTACGCCGCCAGCGCGGCCTTGGCCTTCTCGGCGATCGCCTGAAACGCCGCCGGCTCGGCGATGGCGAGATCCGACAGCACCTTGCGGTCCACCGTGATGCCCGACTTCGAAAGGCCGTTGATGAAGACGCTGTAGGTCATGCCGTAGGGACGAACCGCGGCATTGATGCGCTGGATCCAGAGCGCGCGGAAGGTGCGCTTCTTGCGCTTGCGGTCGCGGAAGGCATATTGCCCCGCCTTTTCGACCGCGGCCTTGGCGGCGCGGATGGTGTTCTTGCGGCGGCCGTAGAAACCCTTGGCGGCCTTGTAGACTTTCTTGTGCTTGGCGTGAGAGGTCACACCGCGTTTGACGCGAGACATGACTGCTATCCTTGAATTTTAAAATCGGTGACGGATCGCCGCGCGGACGCGGCTCGGCTGCAATGGCGTGAACGCGATCAGGCGTTCGGCAAGAAGTACTTCTTGACGTTGTCGCCGTCGGTCTTGAACAGCACCCGGGTGCCGCGGAGCTGACGAATCTGCTTCTTCGTCCGCTTGATCATGCCGTGGCGCTTGCCGCGCTGGGCGTGCATCACTTTGCCGGTGGCAGTCACCTTGAAGCGCTTTTTAGCGCCTGACTTGGTCTTCAGCTTGGGCATTTGGCTCTCCTGTGGCCGCAGAAAAACGCGCCCGAGGGACGCTTTTGCGGCTTAAAATGCTCGTTAGAGCGTTGAAAGTGCTCAGGTTTTTCTCAGAAAGCAAGATAACCCGCACGGTCATCGACACGGCAGCCCTTGATCAGCCGGGCGATGAAGGTCGGGCTTATGGCAGAGGAAACGCGAAATGGCAACGATGAACCGCGGATCGCGGTGCAGTGACCAAATCGCTGATATCATGGACATCCCGGCCCGGAGCAAGAGAAATGGCCCATTTTCAGCGATCGATTGCCCGTTTTGCCGCTTTTCCACGCCCGCGGAGCCTGCGCTGGCTTCCGATATTGGCTGCGTTCGCCGCGATAGCGGCGGCGCCCGCAGCCGACGCCGCGACCCGGCGCAGGGCCGCGGGAGCCTATGATGGTATCTGGAACGTGGTTTTCGCCACGACGCGGGGCAATTGCAGTTCCGGCTACAGCGTCCCCTTCACCGTGATAGGCGGCCGCGTCTCATCGGCTGGCGGTGGCAGGGTTTCGGGCTCGGTGAATCGCGCCGGGGTTGTTTCGGTTCGCGTTTCGCTTGGCGCTTCCAGGGCGAGCGGCGGTGGCCGGCTCGCCGGCGCCTACGGCGCCGGCGCATGGCGCGGCATTATCACCGGCGACTACTGCAGCGGCACCTGGCAGGCCACGCGGAGCTAGCTCGGGCTACGAAAAAACGAAAACGGCCCGCCAGATCATTGACGGGCCGCTTCGCATCTAAACCGAGTTCACATCAGCGCGGTGCCAGCACCATCACGACCTGACGTCCCTCGAACCTGGCATCCTGCTCGACCTTGGCGAATTCGGCGACGTCGGCCTTCACCTTGTCCAGCAGCTTGGTGCCGATTTCCTGGTGCGCCATTTCGCGGCCACGGTAGCGCAAGGTGATCTTGACCTTGTCGCCTTCCTCGAAGAACCGCTGCATGGCGCGCATCTTCACGTCGTAATCGTGATCGTCGATCATCGGCCGCAGCTTGATCTCCTTGATCTCGACGACCTTCTGCTTCTTGCGCGCCTCGGCGGCTTTCTTCTGCGCCGAATACTTGAACTTCCCGTAGTCCATGATTTTACAAACGGGAGGATTGTTGTTCGGCGAAATCTCGACAAGATCCATGCCCGCCTCGAGGGCCATCTTGATGGCGACCACGGTCTCGACCGTTCCGTGGTTGGTGCCGTTCTGATCGATCAGCTGGATCTGCGCGTTGCGGATATCATCATTGGTGCGCGGCCCGTCTTTGGTTGCAGCGGGCGGGGCTCTGTTGGGACGGCGAATGGGTAACTCTCCAAAGTTGTGAAAGAAGGGCTGTAGTTTGAAGCAATACGCTCAAGACAGCAAGCGAACTCGCGGTCTGCGCCCGAAAACCGTCAAATGCGAGGCATTTCGGTCACGTCCGGCAAATATAGCGCGGCGACCTGATCCGCAAGCGCGGGGCGGTCGCGCTTGACCGATGAAGTGCGCTCGCGGACAAGACGGCAGGGCGAGAGTGACGGATCCATGACTAATTCAGCGACCAATTCAGCACCAATCGACCAGGAACCGGCCTTTATCGAGGTGGGAGAAGGCGATGGCCGCCGCCGGATCGCCGTGCGCGCCCGCGCCGGCAGCGGACCCGGGCTATTCTGGCTCGGTGGCTTCAATTCCGACATGCGGGGCACCAAGGCGCTCGCGCTGGACGCCTGGGCTGGGGAACACGGCCGCGCCTGTATTAGATTCGATTATTCCGGCCACGGCGAATCGGGCGGCGCTTTCATCGATGGCACCATCGGACGCTGGCTGGAAGAGAGCGTTGCGGTATTCGAGCAATTCTGCCGGGGCCCGCAGGTCGTGATCGGCTCATCGATGGGTGGCTGGCTCGCGCTCTTGCTGGCGCGCGCCATTGCCAACCGTGAGGCAGCGGGTGCGACGCTTGCAGGCCTGGTGCTGATCGCACCGGCGCCTGATTTCACCGAGCAATTGATGTGGAACAGCTTCTCCGACGAGGTCCGCGAGGAGATCAGGACCAAGGGCGTGTGGATGCGGCCGTCGGAATATGGCGACGGTGCACCCTATCCGATCACGCGCGCACTGATCGAGGAGGGCCGCAACCATCTCCTGCTCGGCAGCGCCATCGAGGTCGGATGCCCCGTGCGCATCCTGCAGGGCGCGCAGGATCCCGACGTGCCCTGGCAGCACGCTTTCGCGCTGGCGCACCGGTTGCCGGCCGAGGACGTGGTGCTGACCATGATCCAGGACGGCGACCACCGTCTGTCGCGCCCGCAGGACATCGCGCGGATTCTCGCGGCGGTGGCGGAGATGGGGTGAGTTCTCACCGCAACCACGGTGTCATCGTCCGCGAAGGCGGACGATCCAGTACGCCGCGGCCCATCGATTTATCTTGCGCGCTCTGGAATACTGGATGCCCCGCCTTCGCGGGGCATAACGAGCGGGAGACAATACGATGAACCCATCCACCATGCTCCGCGCCTTCTGCGACGCCGTCGAGCAGCGCAACGGCAGGGCGTTCGCGGAACTGTTCACGGAGGACGGCATCTATCACGACGTGTTCTATGGCGCGTTTGAAGGCCGGGCCAAAATCGCTGACATGATCGACGACTGGTTCTATCGCACCGCGACCGATTTTCGCTGGGACATGCACGATCCCGTCAGTGAGGGCGAGATGCTCTATGCGCGTTACACGTTCAGTTATCGCTCGACGCTTCCGGAAGCAAAAGGGGCGCGGGCGATGTTCGAGGGCGTCGCGATCATGCGGCTGCGCGACGGCAGAATCGCCGAGTACCACGAGGTCGCCAACACCGCGCCGGCGTTCGTCGATCTTAAATTTGCGCCGGAGCGAATTGCCAAGATTGTCGCAAAACAGGATGCGGCGCTGAAGGCGCGGCCGGAGATGGAGCGGCATTTGGCCTGAGCGCTATCTCTCCGCGTCATTGCGAGCGAAGCGAAGGTTCGGCATATGCGGGACGATGGATTGCTTCGTCGCTTCGCTCCTCGCAATTGACGGGTGTGTGTCTACGGCGGCGGCACGTTTGTCATCGGCTTGCGCTGCGCCAGCGCCGCGACCGTCGAGGTCCCTATCGGCCCCTGCTCGTCATAGAGCCAGCATTCGCCGATCGCGATGCCGTCGGTGGCGTGATGGTTTACCACTTCGAAGCCGACCCATGGCGTCACCGGAAGCCGGTGCAGATAGAGCGTCACGTCGCTGTTGATGTAACCGAGCCCCTGATCGCCGGCATTGGCGAAGGGACTGGCGAAATCGGCACCTGTGGCGACATGCACGAAGGGCGACATCGGCACGCCCTCGACGAGTTCGCGCACCTCGCTCATCCACAGCCGCCGCGGCCCGAGCGAACCCATCTGGCCGACGATCGGTCGTGTGGTCCATTTGCCGTTCATGCCGAGCCGGGAATCGGTGGGCTTTAGAATGTCGGCGGGGTTTGGCGCATCCCAGTTCGGCGGCGACCAGACATTGCCCGGCGCGTTTTCCGTCTTGCGGAGTAATTGGCACGAGGCGCGCGCCATGCTGGTGCCGCCGGAAAAGAACTCGGCCTCCACCACCTTGATGCGGATGCCGTCGCGCACGAGCTTGGTGGTCACCTCGATCGGCGTCGTGATGTTCGGTAGGCGAAACATGTCGACGGTAAGCCGCGCCGGCACGAACTCGCTGGAGCCGTGGCGCTGCTCGATCACGTGCGCAAGCAGGCCGATCACGACGCGGCCGTGCAGGGAGTTGGGGTCCCATGGGCCGTTTGACACGGGCGTCGGCATGAAGGTGTCGTTATCGCGATTATGCGTGAAGAAGGGCTGGTTTTTTGTCATGGCGGGCGACCATGGCGGCTTTCGGTGCGCGAAATCAAGGGTGACCCTCATGGTGAGGAGGCGCTCTTGCGCCGTCTCGAACCATGTGGCCCGGCTATTGGCCTCGTCCTTCGAGACGCGCTTCGCGCTCCTCAGACCGTATGTCCCTCTTCCGATGCGGAGGCGACTCACCCTCGATGCGAGTGCGAGGGTTACCCGGATGGGCCGGGCAGAGCCTCACGCAAG
>NZ_JADPKF010000036.1:0-15799 GCF_023073815.1 Bradyrhizobium sp. 157
CTGATGCTTTCATGACGATCTCCTTATAGCTGTGGAAGCTCCATAGCTGTGGAAGCTCCGGAAATTTTCATTCGCTGCTTTCGTTCCAATTTTTGCTGCGGCCAAATGCGGAGCGGCTCTTTCGCGCAATAGGAACCTTTCCTGGCGCGGAGCTTAGGCAACAGCAATGATCGCGTGGCGCGACGCAGGGAGGAAGGACATGACGCCGAACTCAAAGAAGCCACTAAGGCCCCAAGATTTTCCCGTGGATGTCGAAGATCAGAAGATAAAGAAGCAGGACGGTACTCCCATCGCAGATGCGGAGAGTCCCACCGTCGCTGCCGAAATCGTAGAGCGTCTTAACGAGGACGAAGCCTGGCGCGAAGAAGACAAGTGGTCAGCCTAAGATATGAAGACAGCGAGCGTTGAGTTGGCCGGCACGCGCCTGCGTATCTCGTTCGTAACCAGTCCGATACTGGGGCGGCGCTGGAGGTGGCCAGCGCCCTCGGCATCCCGGCGCAATTTATCCTTCTGATCGTTGCTGATCGCTTGAGGTGCGGGTGCAGGATTATATGGCGAATGGAACACTTGATCGGTGTCAAGTTCCACGAAGCTTACGTGCAAGGGATTACCCCGCCAGAGTTGCGGACAAAGTAGCCGGCCCGGCCCTTATTTTCCCCCATAGTGTAGATTCTGCGCTCGGGCAGGCGCGCAAGAGGACGGCTCCGGAACGCGCACTCCCAACCTCCGAGCCGGAGCCGCCCTCCCGTAAGACAACGGCGCCGTAAGCTTCCGAAACCGATGCTCCGTATCCTAACTCGCGGGTGGGGCCCGTCATGGAGCTATTTCGAGCTGAGAAGATTGCCACTGTTCACTACCAATCAAACTATGACTGCCGTTTCTGCGGAGGAAAGCTCACTCTCGTCCGGACGATCGTGGAATCTGAAAGCGGAGTTGTGATTCAAATGTTTGAATGCCTGCAGTGCGGAGATCGCACTTGGACCGCCTAAGCAAGAAATTCCGCTGCTCTTGTCCTTTTGATGTTTCCTTGCCCTGGTCCACACCGTTTGAAGACCCGATTCCGCTTCCGAATGGCCGGCGCCTCCTCACCTTAGGGGATGCGGCCAGCTACGTCATGAAGCTGCCGAAGGCAGAGCACTCCGCGCCGGAATGGCAGGCCGCGATGGAGGCGCTAATCCTCGTGGCCGAAAACGGTGGGCCAACGATGCTGGCCAGGATCGGCACCATGCGGGCGTTGAACCGCGGCCACGTCCGCGAGTTTACCGAGCCAGGGAAAAAGCATCATTGGGGGCGCCGGAAGCTAAAGAGAGACCAATGAAAACGGTCTGGATTTACGTAGATACCAGCAAGCAGGTCGGCGACCGTGACCATCTCAAGGTGTTTGCGAACTCGGACCTTGCCGATGAGTGGTTTCTGGTGAACGATCCTGAAGGCGTCGTGTTTGAATACGAGGTCGTAGGCGCCGTGGATGACGAAACCGGCTAAGGCCGCTGACGGCATCGCCAAGACCGAAGTTGATCATCACAGAAAATGCCCGGCTGCGGGCAGTGCTTCGATATGCGCGACCTTCGTCAAGTGTTCGAGCATATTCATGACGCGGGCGACCCCGATCACCTCAAGTCGCTTTTTTGGCGCTGCCGATCATCTGGCAGGTGCTCGGGTCGCTGTAGACTGCAAGCGCCGCCAACTAAAATACGGCCCCAGCGGGCGTGGGGGCGGACTGGGGCCGAAAGTAAGGGATATGCTCCAGTGCCGAGAAACAAACGTGATTCGGCACATCCCTTGATAGCAAATGGCAGACCACCTCGTATTACGCTTTAGGGTGTCCAATCGGATCTTTTGAGGTACGTAGGTTGGGTACAAACCAGTAGGAACGAAGTTCAATTTTCTGAATTTGAATCCGCGCTCAGTAAGGCGCGTACCAATGACCGAGCCGGATCAAGACACCGTGTTGCGGGCTATCGAGGATGCTAGGCGCATCCTTGGGGAATACATTGCACCTGGCCCGCGCGACGCCACCTATACGGTGCACCGGCTGATAACCGTTCTTAATAGAGATGAGGTTGTCCACGCTCTGGATCGCATGAAGCGGCGCCGGACCATGCGGCTCGTGGAATGAAGCGGCCCCGGCAATGCGCAACGCACCGGGGCCGCCGCACTCGAGATTACCCCCGGCTAGGGGCTTGGGGGCATTTTAGCCAGGGGCCGTACAGAATAGGCCGCCAGTTGGGGACCGTCGGTACGGTCACCGACAAAGGCAGGCCCGTCAGCGTGAACCGGCGGGCCCCTAGAAGCTCTACAACTACCGACGAAGCCGCCAGCACTCGTACCGCAGCGAATGTCGGCAGATCAACAGCCGGATCAGGCGATCTCGAAGGCGTGGCGTTTGAGAAAAGCGCTGGCCCGACATCGTGCCCTCTCCAGCAGAGTCAACCCTCTATCTTCCGTCCACTCCGATTGACTCAACCGCCGCGGGAAGGTGGAATGGGGCTTTGTTGAGTGGAGTTGATTTTATGCGATGGTTTTTGGTGGCGTTCTGTCTATTAGCATCTGAATTGCCAAGCTATGCTGACACTTTCTTCTACCAGAACGGCAGCTACACGGTTGGTGGCCCAGCGTATTACACTAGTGCGTTAAAAAGCACGAACTTCCCAGTCCCTCCCGATTTTGAAGGACTCACAAATATTCGCAACGTCCACTTCACGGGCTCGAATACTTTAGGGCAATTCGTCGGGACTTTCGACCAAGGCACCTGCAATTGCGTCGGTACTTCTAAGGCTTTCTTTTACGACGGCAGTGGTTACTCGCTTTTTGGCTTTGGTTCTCTGTGGACGATCCCATACGCGATCAACGATCTAGGCCAAGTCGTCGGAATTTTCGACCAAGGAGCCGGTGCTGGGTTTAGCGGGTTCTTTTTTCATAGCGGGCAGTTCGTCTCTTTAGGTACTGAATACTATCCCGAACTGATCAACAATCAGAGCGCATTTGCTGGATTTGGCGGCTTGTACGGAGGCTTCTTCAGTAGCAACGGAGTCTATGTCGATTTGGACCCTCCCGGTTTCGACCACCGAGGATATGTCAGAGTGACGGGCCTGGATGACAGTGGCGGCGTCTATGGCTATTTCGTCAATTCTGTCACGGCAGTACCCGAACCCTCAACATGGGCAATGCTGTTGATCGGGTTCGCTGGGATTGGCTACATCACGTATCGCAGGCGCAAGGTCGCAGCACTCGCCGCCTGATCGGATCTCAGATCAAGAAAACAGAGACCGCCTTCGGGCGGTCTTTTTGTTTGCGGTGTATCTTGCCCTCGCCTTCCGGTTGCGGTTGGATGCTGATCGGGTGCGCAGCCAACGAATAAGCGCGAGGACGTCTTGGCCATCGAAGAAGAGTTTGCGAAAGAAATTGCAAAGCAATTGCCGGTCAAGGCTGCGTATGAAGATGCAGTTCAGCCAGCGGCGCGCCAGACGGGGCAGCTGGCCGAAGATCTCGTGAAGTCGATTCGGCTCGCGCTGTTTCCTATTCAGCTGCTTGCTGCTGCGCAAGACCGCTTCGAAAGTTCGTGAAGTCCGCGGTAGATCGGGTGCCTGCTGAAAAGCGTATTTCGCCGGCTCCCGAAATCGTGGGACCAATTTTGGAGGGGGTTCGTTATGAACGAGAAGGCGGTTCGATAGAACAGATGTTTTCAGAATTGCTCAGCAGCTCGATGCACTCGGATCGAGTAGCCGACGCACATCCGGCTCTGCCTCTCATAATCAAGCAGCTTTCCACTGACGAGGCTGCCATCCTGCGCACGATTGCCTCGACACCCAAACGCTTTGAGATCGTCATGAAGTTCGACATCCTGGGCGAACTAACTTGGTCGAAGATCGAGAGGAGCGAGGTCCCAACCGACGGTTTGGTCTTTCCTCAGAACGAAGTGATGTACCGAGACCACCTAGAGCGGCTCGGCCTTATCAGGTATGACACACTGAAGCCAATGCAACCGATCATGGAAAATGGCCGGCAGACCGGTGGACGGAACTTTCTCACGCTGAAATTGACGGACTTTGGTGCTACTCTAATGAGGGCATCTGGAATCCCGCCGAAACAGCCCTGATCGAGCCCGCCATCCGCTCTCACTGCTCCTCGTCCGGATGCACCCATTTGTAAGGTGTGATCGCGCGCGCTGACTGACTACAGCTGGCCGAAGAAGCCGAGAAAAGCGCTCCCGCTTTCAGGCCCTTATGAGGTGGCTCAGGCAGACCGTTAGTCACCAACGAAGGACAGTGCCCACAACGACAATAGCGACAACAACGGCAAGGCCGGCAAGAAGCCAGGGCATATCTCGACGTTCGCGAGGCGTCACTATCTAATCCTCCCTGCATCGCTCTCGACTTGCGAACGACAGCCTATCGCCACGCACTGCCAACTATCGCGTCGATGCAGCTTCTAACGCCCCAGCCGACGCTCGACGCGCTTGCGGCTGCTGCCGACTTTCTTGACCGCCTTCTTCACCGCACCTGCCGACCTCTTGGTCTTCTCCGCGGTGTAGCGCACTTCGTAATCCTGCCCGCCGGCGACCCGGGGCCGGTCCTGCTTGCGCCCACGGCTCGACTGCTTCTTTGCCTTAGCCATCCTGAAATACCTCCTATTGCGCGTGGCAACGCGTCATTATGCGCCGGGGTTCCAGTTTTTCCCGATCGGAACGATTGGATCTGTGCCAATTTGAATCAGTGGTGTGGCGTGGAGTTTCGGCGTGGCGTTTCAGCGCAAGAAACCGGAAGCGATCGGCGTAGAGGCGCCCTTCCCCGGATTC
Organism: Bradyrhizobium sp. 157; assembly: GCF_023073815.1. NCBI lineage: Bacteria > Pseudomonadati > Pseudomonadota > Alphaproteobacteria > Hyphomicrobiales > Nitrobacteraceae > Bradyrhizobium > Bradyrhizobium sp. 157. The sequence goes on from NZ_JADPKF010000036.1 coordinate 4,799, forward strand.
ATCGAACCCGCGCTGGCCGGGTCGATCGAAAGAGTGCCGAACGGCAGCGGTGGATCCACGAAATCAAGTTCGACGGCTATCGGGTCCAAGTGCACCTGATCAACGGAGCCGTCAAAATCTTCACCCGCCGCGGCAACGACTGGACCAGGCGCTTTCGAAAGGTCGCCGACGATGCCTGGCACATCCCTGCCGGATCGGCGATCATCGATGGGGAAATCGTGGTGCCATCAGCCGACGGCACTACTGACTTTTCAGTGCTGCAGAACGACCTGAGAGGCAAATCCAACAATATCGTGATGGTCGCGTTCGATCTGCTGTACCTTAATGGCTACGACCTACGAAAATTGCCTCTGATCGAGCGCAAGGCGCTACTGAAAAAGACAATTGGCGGCACCGATATTCAATTCAGCGAAAGCTTTGAGATCGACGGCCGTGAGATGTTCACCCACGCCTGCAAGGTTGGGCTCGAGGGCGTCGTCTCCAAGGTCCGCGATAGCCGCTATACGTCCGGCCGGCACAATGACTGGGTCAAGAAAACCTGCGCCCAGCGCGAGACGCTGACCATCGCCGGCTTCGCGCTCGACGGCAACAAGTGGGACGGAATTTATGTCGGCCGCCGCAAGGGCAAGGACCTGGTCTATGCCGGCAAGGTCGACCATGGCTTCGACAAGGCGTCTGCCGCCGATCTCCGCAAGCGCCTGACATCGCTGATCCGCAAGACTCAGCCCTACACCAAGCGGATCGCTCACAAAGGGATTTGGGTGGAGCCCGAGCTGCTCGCCGAGATCGAGTACCGTGCCAAGTCAGCCGAGGGCAAGGTTAGGCATCCGTTCTTCAAGGGGCTGCGGGAGGATTTGTGATGGCACCGGGCGCATGGACAGAGACAGAAGTCCAAGAGCTCAAGGCGGCAATCAACGATGGCCTCTCAGTTGAGGAAGCGGCGGAAGTTCTCGATCGCGCCGATATTGAGGAGGTTAGGCAGAAGTGTCGAGAGCTGGGATTGGAGCCGAAAAAGCGCCAATCATGAGTGACATCCCGCGCTGGTTTCTGTGGCCAGAGGGAGGACCTGCAATGAAGTGGTGTGCCCGCTGCGACAACTGTCATTGGGTCTGCGAGGGACATCCGGACCAGCCGTGGTTGGGCGCGCGCGCCTGTACCTGTGGCGCTGCCGGAGCGCCATGCCCGGTCTGCAATCAATCCGATGAGTCCACCGCGCCGGATCTTCCCGAGGGATTTCAGGCGGACGTCGAAAGCTCTCAGCAGTTGCCGCGCTACACTGGCGCCGATATGGACGATCCGAACCGGCCGGAGATCGAGCATTTCGGAAACTGTCCCATCTGCGGCGAACTGATTGACATGCGCGACTTCGCTCAGGTGGCAGCGCACATGCATGGCCAAAAACCAGACCAAGAGCCGGACAAGCACTAGGATCATCGCGAAGCGCTCGCCGCACGAAAATCTTTGTAAGCGTCCGGCTCTTCCAGCCAGTTCAATGCAAAGTCAATCTGAACCAGGAGACGCTCGATTTTCTCGCGCTCGTCAGCGTCGGGCTCCTGTTACAGCCGCTCTCGCAGCTGTTGCTTTCGAACAAGGAGGTTTGCAATGACGCTCATGTTTAGGATTGGCTCGCTCGCGGTTCCACATCCGGTGCTCGGGCGGTCGGGTCCGGCTCCTGCGATTGATCCATCTGATATTGAAGGTCGGCAGCCTTCTCAACTAGGCCGGCGGCAACTTGCGGGTCTAAGACCGCCTGCGCGAATTTGAGGAGGGTCGCTGCTTGAGCTTTGAGGTATTGCTTGCCGACCACGTCCATTTCTCTCGGTGCCCTGCCCGCGGAGTTACGCAGCAATGAGGGATTCGTTCCGGCCCCGTGTTACAAAGTGAACATTACGCAGGGCTCCGCGTTAGTACCGGCTGCGGTGCAGCGGCCTGAAAGGCGGCCTTGGCCTCAGCTTCAGACACTCTGGCCTGGGCCGCCTTGCTTTTCAAATCAGCGCGAAGCGCTCGCGGCATTTGCGTCGCCATCAAGTCCTGTTTGCAGAAAAATTTGCGGAACGTTTGCGCGGCTTGCGGCTTTGCCGTTCGCGTCGCCGGCTCAGACGGCACGCTATCCGGACGCCCCCAGCTCACACCAGCCCGTCGAGCTGGGGGCACCCCAACAATCGGTGCGAGGAACCATGGCGAAGGCCAAGAAGGCGATGCGGCGCGAATACACCCGCGATGACGTGAAGGCGCTGAAGGCGCACTCGAAGGCCAGAACACCGATCGCCAAGATCTCCAAGCAGTTGAAAAGGTCGGTCCCCGCACTGAGGGCGAAGGCGCACCAGCTCGGCATCGGCCTGGGTCACCAGCGGTGAGCAGGCGCTCGCCGCCGCATGGGTATCGGAACGATCTGGGGAAATCGACGTAGTCCTGCTGGCGACGTGTGTTGCCCTGAAACGACCCCGGGGTCACACCCAGCAAAAATACGAGTCGCCGGGGTCGCGCTCCCGCATCTCACAACCATCGACATAACTTTCGCTTGCCGCGAATGACGGTAGCGGCTTCACTGGGAATGCGTCTGCCGAGCGGTGCCCTTCCACAGGACCCGCGGGTGATCGGCAGCAATAGGCGGCTCCGGCGTTCCCAAAGCCCCCCTATCCCCGGGCGCCGGAGCCGCTACCCTCTGGGAGATCAGCGCGAAGCGCTCGCTACCCACGCCCGCCGCTGCGCGTCTCGATTAGACTTTGGCGTGAAGCGTCCGCCGGAACACTCAGCGCATTGACCGGATGAGAGCGAAGGAGACCGCGGCAAGTACGACCAGGGCGGCAGAACCAGCGATCCAGTACATGATGTCCATGGCCCGAAACGCGCCGCCTCGCCGAACGTTCCTTTGCTTTAGATCAGCGCGAAGCGCTCGCTGCTCGTGATGAACGTTTACGGGTAGACCGCATCGGCGTAGGCGTGCTGGACTGCATACGAGGCGGCCTGGCCTCTATGCCCCCAAAGCCCCCAAAGGCAGGCATCCTCCTTCCGTTGCCGGTAGCTCGCGCTGGGCGGCCGGCGCGGACTGGAGCTTTGATCAGCGCGAAGCGGTCGCTATCCACAAACGGAATGGCCGCAGATTGCTCTGCCGCACACCGACTAAAATAATTCTGCCGTACTGAAATCGTCGCCCTGATGATACCCGTACCTCAGCTCTGTTTCAGTTTCGCTTCATCGCTCCCCGTATGACTACGGGAGCGTTGAATTATGCGCCGGCTCGCCGGGAACGATCGCGGGCGGTGCGCATTCGCGCAATCGCGTGTCCGTGGAAGTAGCGGCACGCATTCGGACGGCCCCAGTCGAGCCTTGCCTGCCCCTGGCCCAAGCTGGGGCCACCTTTTCACCGCCCCTTGGCTGCTCGGCAGATCGGGCAAACGGACCCGCGTTTCGTGTTGGACGTGCGCTTCCCCCGGCGCCCAAGGCACTTAGAATGCCATAGCGGTTCGGGTTTCCCCGTGTGTCGGATTTGGGACAGAGGGGCCGAAAACGGATTTGATTGATGGGTGCGTGCCGGGACGGCTTGCGGAGAGCATGCCCGGCACAAGCAAGAACGGCCCCAGCGGTTGACCCCCAAAGCCCCCTGCTGGGGCCGTTTCTTTGGCAACTCGCCGTCGCTGGCGGCCGTTACTGCTTTGCTGGCGGCTTCGCAGTCTTCCCTTGATCGCAACTATCCATCGCGCGCTCAGCATAACGGCTTGCCACACCGATTTCCCGCCGTGAAGTCCCGTGATAGTGATGTCCTTTGTCACCTGCACGGGGTTGGGAGGGTGAGAAATGGCTATCTTTCTATATCTACAAACCCACACGATGGGGCCGAAAGAGGTTAGCCGCATTATGGAAGCTTACGACCGCACATTACGGGTCCTCTGGGTCAAGGATCGCGACGATCCCCTGACGGAAATGATCGCGACGAAGATCATCAAGGTCGCGCAGACCGGTATCAAGGACCCCGCACAAATTTCGGCCCTCGCGATCAAAGAACTGGAAATCCGGTAAACGCCGCCTCAGTTGGTGGCTGTCGTATAAGCTCGAGGGAAGGAAATGATCAGGCTGGAGGGCACATCATGAGCGAATCCGGCGATCGTATCCAAGCCAACATGGACCTAACGCTTGAACAGGTCTGCCGCGAGCTCGACGGGGAACTGACCGGCGTGCGTGGGGTTATGAGGTCACTTCGTCCGAGAAAACGAGATGCCCTACGCGCTCTATGAAGACGAAAGCAAGGTGAGCCGGGCGTTCCCGACCAAAGAGGAAGCCATCAAGAAGGCGGATCAGGCTGGCTTGGTCGAGATCGATGCCAACGGAAAGCCGACGCTTGTGAGTGGACTGACGATCAAACCGTGTTCTCCTGACGCGGAGAAGAAGAGCGACGAGGATTTAGACTGGGTACCTAACACTGGATAATCGCCTACATGCCCGAAACCGCCGGCCGCGCGGCACCACGTAGCGCTGAGCGCGAAAGCGCTGTCTCGAATAGGCGTTTGTGGTTTGCACCAGCATAGGGAGCACAGATCATGTCGGCCCGAGCAGTCTTTCAAGCGGTCCTTTGTTGTCTTGTGATGCTTGGTGCCTTATCGCCTGCCCTCGCCCTGACCGAGCAGGAGCTTATAGCCAAGCTTCAAGCCGCAAGTTATTCGCAATTCGAGATATCAAATCCACCGCCGAAGGTACGTCCGTCAAGGCGACGAAAAACGGCAAGGAAGTGTCCATCGTCGTCAACAGCAGCGGCAAAATGCAAGAGCGGCGCTAACCAGCATCCTGCTGCAAAAGCCCTTTGCGCCGGCGCAGCTGGTCACCGCTATTTCCCAGCTTCTCAACGTCGGCACACCGCCACCTTAGCGTCACGTCTAGATTGTTGAGCGCGGCCCGTACTCCTACGGCTCTACAAGTTAAGTCTCGATTAAGCCTACAGGGGTCAGACTGATGGCAAGTTTCTGATGACCAACAACTTCGGAACGAGGGGCTTGGGCATGGCCGCTGAAGAGTGCACGACCTGCAAGATCGAACGGTTTTTGATCGGAGTCGAACCTCTCGCGGGACGGTACGAGCTTAAATGCTTCAGATACCCTCGCTGCGAAACGGTGTTGCGCTTTTGCATGTGCCGTTGAGGCCCCGAGCCAGCCGACGGATGGCGCTTCACGCGAAACTGCCTCTTAGCATCGAGGCGATTGCTCATGCTCAAGGACGGGACTTACGCGGCGTGGTTCAAGACGCCACTCGGTCAAGGCACCGGCATTGCTCATGTCACAGATGGGAAGATCTGGGGCCGCGATAGCATCATGACTTACAGTGGCACTTGCGCGATCGATGGATATCGCTTCACCGCGACTGTAGCGACGAAAAAGCATGCCGAGGGGCACACGGTTTTCGGAAGTGACTGTGGACTCAAGCTGACGCTTGAGGGGACCTGCCACGGCAAGATCGCTCGTTATATTGGCACCGCTGAGCAGTTCCCCGGTGTAGTCCTTGAAGGAACACTCATTCTCAGCGAGCAACAGCCGCCTGTCCCAGAGCCGACCGTGTGGTCGCCAAAGTTCGATCCGGGTAAACTGCCTGAGCAGCAGGAACTAAAATCAAGCAGTACCCGTATCAGCGCCGTTTAAGGCGAGCCTCGAAAGCTGCGATTTTTCGATCACCGTCCCACAGTTCCAGCGCCTGACCGTCGACCAATTGCTCTACGCGAGACTTAGCAGTTTCGTCGTCGTCACATGCGATTACCACACGGCCGATGACACTTCCGTTACCACCGATTATATAAGCCCGGTAATTATGTTTCATTGGCCATACCGATCTGGAGGTGGTTGAGAGCGTATGTCTCGCAAAAACTGCCAAAGGTTCAAGCGCTCGTCAGCGAGACGCGTTGAATCGTCGATTGAAGATTGACGTACTTCCTTCCCACTTTCTCCGAAATATCGCGAATCGTGGAGAACCGCAGCGCCACCAGCAGCGAACAGTCATCGATTTAAAAGTAGGTTGGCCGAAGCAAGAGCTCGTTCAGAAGGCCTTCCGAAAGGCCCGATGCCCGATTACGTCGAGCACAAGGAAGGCGTCAATCAGGTCGGCAAACTGTCCGCCGAAGCCGTCGTTCGCGAATACGATGCGGCCGTGAAAGAGATCGAAGCGCTCGGTGCCGAACTGACAGAGGCTGCCAAGAAGTGCGAGGCCACGGTTGCTGGCGTTCATGCGATGGTCAGCGAGATCAAGGAATTGGCGGCAAGCTATCGCGACGAAGGCAAGCGCTACTTCTTGCAGATCGAGGAGTGTTCGCTGACGACTTCCGAAGTTCGCACTGTCTGCGAAACGCTCAAGAAAAAAATCGCTGCAACCACTCTCGCCGCTTAATTTCAAAACTATAGCCAGGATTTGTCGGTGACCGCGCGCTCATCGTCGCGGTCACGCGATGCGCTTCGCGTAGGGCTGCGTCTTGCGGAGCCGAGCAGTCGGGCACCGCATGTAGCTGCTCGACAGGTGCAATCATTGATCAAGCGCTTGATGACCCTTGTCAGTTAGCATACGGCACACAGCCTTAGGCTTCACTCCGCGAGGTACAGGCGCCGATCCGTGGCATTCTAGCTACCCCGCAGCTCAACTTGTCTCGTTGCTTGATTCTTAGCTCAGCCGGCTGATCGTTGAGTGACTGACGTTATAGGACCGAGCGATGTCCGTAAGCACCTCCCCCGCCTCCCGGCGTGCAATCGCTTCCCTTTTCTGATGGCTGGTCAGCTTCGGCTTCCGACCAAGGATTACCCCCCTCGCCTTCGCACGTTCACGCCCCTCGCCGGTCCGCGTCCGGATTAGTTCGCGCTCGACTCGGCGAGACCGCCCAAAACGGTCAGCATCAATCGGCCGTGCGCCGTCGTGGTGTCAGCCCAAGTATCTCTTAGGCATTTGAAACCCGCTCTTTTTTTCCCGATCGTCCCCAGTAGATTCAGGAGATCGCGTGTAGATCGTGCTAACCTATCGAGCCGGGTGACGACCAATACGTCGTCCTTTGCGAGCAGCGCCATCAGCTTGGCTAGCTGTTTGCGGTCGGACCGAGCTCCGCTAATTTTCTCTTGAAAAATCTTCTCGCATGCTGCCGCTTTTAGCTCTGCTACCTGAGCGGCCAACGACTGGCCGTCCGTGCTTACGCGCGCGTATCCAAAAACCGCCATGCCACCCTCCATTTCGCACATATAATATGCACGGCATAAACCCGCATTTTATATGGGTCAATGTATTTGGCGTCGGTCGATGTCCGTTGTTCGGAGTCTAACGGCCGCTCAACGCGCGCATCGCCAATTCTGAGTTTGACCCCAAGCCGACATTGGAGCGGACAGCCAAATCTAGTCCGTCGCGTCACTGAAGAAATGACTCACTAATGACTGAATGACACGCTTATGAGGTGCACTGGTCTTTCGAGGGGAAAGGCCGATATGTTGAAGCGCCCAGATGATCAATGAGACCGACATCAACGCGCCCGCGGCGATGAGGTTCTTCTGTCCATCGCAATGCGGCGTAAGCCGTCATCAGTCAGAACGAGACCGCCCCGCACTTCTTTCACGTAGCCGATATCCTTCAGCCGGAATTGGACGCGGGACGGAACGTGGTGTGAGGCCGGATGTGCCGCAATCTGCCGCAGGGGCTTCAAATTCAAAAGCGTTTAGCTCTGGACGCAGAATTTGATCCCTAAACATGCGCTCCGCTAACACGTTTTCCCGTCAGTAAGTCTGCCACAATCATTGCTGCGAATTTATCGCGCCCGTCGGCGGATCATTTGGACTGCCCAAGTTCCAGGGAGTGGCCACCGCAAACGCCATCACGGCCGAGTGATTGAGGAAGACCGCACTCGCCCGGGTGTTATTCTCCGGATACCGACAAATCCACAGCGGAGGAGAACACACAATGTCGACCTCTAGGCGCCTTGGAGTGATGGCTGTCCTGTCGACCGCGATCGTAACCCCGGTTACCGCGCAGCCGGTGATTTCCGAACCCGGCTATTGCGCGTTTTTCTATCCCAATGCCAACTGCCAGAACAAAGGGCCGGGCAACCCCTATACCGATCCGAACTTCCACCGCAATCAAGGGCCGCAGGGCTGGTCGAGCGGCGAAACCTTAGGCATGGCGTCGAAGCGGCCGCGGACACACCGGCCTGCCTCATCAGCGGCGCGCATGCGGTAACGCAGCGATTGGTCTCTAAGACTCTCGCTCTGCTTGCCGATCGCGGAAGTGTCCATCGTGGTCGGCTTGCCGGTCTTGCTGGTGGTGTCGGTGCGGTGGCTACGGACGCGTCAGAGTTGCGCCGGGCGCCGTCATACGTTGGGGCCGGACGCGGATGCCCCTTCTTGCGATAGCAGGTGGCTCACTGGCATCAGATCGCCCCCTTGATGACGTAGTTACCGGGGACGCACTTGATGTGGCGGATCGCCCATTGGTCGCGTTGTGATGGTCGGATCGTCATCACGCCATTGCTTTCCTCGGTCCTCGCTTTGGTGTGTGGTCATCAGTCAACCGCATGTGCTGATCGTCGGCTTGCGCGCGGGCTGTTTTCGGCAACGCTATTGGCACCAAACGGACATTGAATTGCGGCCCTTGACGTCGGTTACCAGGGGTAAAGCGGACATCCCGCAGCTGAGCCGTCAGGTCCGCTGATGACCCGTTGCGGACGTGGCGGTGTAAAGGGACTGCTTTACTGTCCTTATTCGTAAGGTACGCCAACCGCAATTTCCCTCGACTCGTCTCCCATAGGGGCACAGCGTGTCGATGCGATCCGGTACTGCAGGAGCACGTAGGAGGAACACATGGCGATCAGTGAAGACGTAGGCTCCGTGGTGGCTCTGTGGAGGTTTCCCGTGAAGTCCATGGCCGGCGAACAACTCCACAGCGTGGAGGTGACGGAGCGAGGAGTCTTGGGAGACCGAGCCTATGCGCTCATCGACAAGGACACGGGCAAGGTTGTGAGCGCGAAGAGTGTTAGGCTCTTCCCCAACCTGCTCGGCTGCAAAGCAGTGTTCGTCGAGCAACCGCGCCGGGGGGGCGACTTGCCACCAGTGCAAATTCTGTTGCCGGACGGCACGACCGCAAGGAGCGACTCCGGTGAGGTTGACCGCGTGCTGTCAACGTACTTCAAACGCAACGTTACGCTTGGGCGGGCAGCGCCGGATGACTTCACCATTGACCAATACCACCCCGACATAGAGGGCGCAGACCCTGGGGGCAACAGAGACATGGTTGTCGCGGCGAAGCTTGGAGCGGCTCTTTTTGCCGAACTTGGAATGGATTCACCGGTTCCTGTCGGTTCTTTCTTCGACGTGTTTCCCCTCTCGGTCCTGACGACGTCGACGCTCGCGCATCTAGAGGGGATTCGACCCCAGAGCCGCTTCGACCAGCGCAGGTTTCGCATGAACGTGATCGTGAAGACGGAACAACCTGGATTGGTCGAGAACGGCTGGATCGGTCACAAGCTCGCGCTTGGTGATGAAACACGGATCAATGTGGCGCTACTCGATCCGCGATGTGTGATGACGACGCTTGCTCAGGATGGTCTAGCCCAGGATACGGATGTTCTTCGGACACTCGTTCGCCACAATAGAGAGCAAGTCGGCGATCTCGGCCGGTTCCCTTGCGCTGGGGTATACGCCGTGGTCGCTGCGCCGGGAACAGTACGGATTGATGATCGCGTCCTGCTCAATTGAGCCTTAAGGGATCGCGATGCCCGCTGACTCACGGTTGCTAAATTCGATATCCAGAGATGCCGATGGTCCACGGACTTGAGGAGGATACAATGAGTGATGGGACGAAGACCCTTTACGAGCGTCTTGGCGGATATGAGGCTATCGCAGCTGTGGCGAACGATCTTCTGCCGAGGCTCCGGTGCGATCCGCAGCTTGGGCGCTTCTGGGCGCATCGCGGTGAAGATGGCATCATGCGCGAAAAGCAGCTCCTCATCGACTTCCTCTGCGCGAGCGCGGGCGGAGCGATGTATTATCGGGGCAGGGACATGGCACTCGCGCATCGAGGCATGCGCATTAGCGATAGCGATTGGAACGTGTTTCTCGGCCATGCCGCTGCGACCCTGGCGAAATTCCAGGTGCCTGAGGCCGAACAACGCGACGTCGTCGCGTTTGTTCAGAGTCTCAGAACAGAATGCGTTGAATGTTGATTAGTCGCCCCGACGCTCGTTGACGAGGTGATCGAGTAACGCCGCTTATGCTCGCTTTTGGCACTCAACGGACATGCCGAGCGGGCCGGATGATGTCAGCCTTCCGGACCAAAGCAGAAGTGGCTGTAAGTCCGAGCGACGTCGCATTTTGACCCAATGTATGGTCCGGCCGTGCGGTGCAAGAAGATTTCGACGATCCGGTAGATGCGGTCTTGCATCAATGTATCCGGCCTCTGCTTGGAGCGCAGTGCTCCGGGCCATCATGGATATCAGCGCGCATGTGATCTGGTTAGCGGACAGGCCTCGACCGGGCCATTTGGGTCACCAGTGTTCGCATGCGCCGGGAAGACCGATTCTCCATCGTCGTCTCATCTTCTCGCAGACCTCGGCGGGTAAGGGGTGTTGTTACGTCATCGATAGCTCCTCACTTCGCGCTGTTCCTTTGTTTGTGCCTGGCGGTCGTTCCTTCGTCCCGGCCTGCGCGCGCAGACGCGCCGCGCGCAAGGGGTCGTCAAGGCCGGCCGTCGTGCTGTCCTGACGTCTTGCTCTCTGCTGCCAGGCTGCGCCTTGACGGCCCCGCGCACGGCGCGAGGGTCAAGCAGGTTGGGACGCTGTCTCCTCCGTCTTGACGCTCGCGAAGGCGCGTCCCTTGTTGAGGACCGCCCAGGCAATTCGGGCGAGTTTGTTAGCGAGCGCAATCGCCAGCACGTTGTGATGCAATCGTTTCTTGGCGGCTCGGATCCAAGAGTTGAGGCCATAGCGCTCCCAACACCTGATCTTGACCAGCACAACCCAAGCGGCTTGCACGAACAGCGCGCGCAGGTAGCGATTGCCGA
>NZ_JADPKF010000046.1:0-15596 GCF_023073815.1 Bradyrhizobium sp. 157
AAAGCGCAGAGAGCGTACGGCAGACCTGCTCAAGCGGACGCTCCAATCCAACGCTACCCCCGACCAGCTGAGCCGAATGGCTTCCAGTGTGGCGAAGGAGCATGTGGCTTGCATGGAGTGGTGGGGAAAGAAGCTGTTGCGCTCGGAACGGATGGTGTCCGTCTGCGAGGCCACCGCCAACTTGCCAAGCACGACGCCCGAGATGCGGAAGCCCGAAGAGGCCGCACTACGCCTGAATACCGGCTTGGTACTTCATGCGAGGTACAGGTGTCTGCAATCGCGGATTGCGCTCACGCAACTTATGATTGAGTCTCAGGCGAGCACGTTTGAACCAGCCGTGAGGGACGCCCTCATGGGTGAGAACGGGGGGGTGCGTCTGCTCGGGACCTTTGTCGAGCATGTTTTTCCGGCATTCCTCTCGACGGAGGAAGCCGTTCTGCACAAGGACGGAGCGGCACTCGACGCAGAGCACTGCACCGTTCTGGAAGGAGTCATGGAACGGCTTTCGGAATTTGCGTTGGCGTTGCACGACGATATCCTTGCCAAGCTAAGCGATAACCGAACAGGTGCCAGCCTCCCATTGGAACTGTTGGGCCAGATCGTGGACGACGCACGGATCACTGCGCACGAGGTCATGCACTTCCTGGCACTGCAGCTGAAAACGTCAGCCATCATTGCACCGCCGGCCGACGCTGGCGCTACGATACCGGCCGACACTGCCGGCAAGGCAGCGGTGGCCAAAGGCACCGCAGCGCGCAGGGAGGGGAAAGGCAACCGCAAGCCGGCTGCTGACGCGGCGAGTTCGGCCGGGCGGCCCGAGCCGCAAGTCGCCGCGGGCGACAGCGACACGGCGCCAGCGGACAAGGTTCTCGTGCGCTCGGATCTAGGTACGAAGAAGCTTGTGAGCGCCAAGGAGGCGCATGCAAGTGCGTCGTCGGCGGCGGCACACTCGGCGGTCTGGCAGGCCCCGGCGTCGACGGAGGCGTTGGCGCCACTGGTCAAGCGGTTGGACGAACTTTTGCAGTTCGATCTGGCTGGTCAGCAAAGGACCGTCTCGCAAGCGCGCCAGATGAAGCCCGAGGACGCCGATCACGTATTGGGCATCGTGGTCGAGCGCCTGCAGACGCAGGCCGCCGAGATGCAGGCCTGTCTGGACGCGCTGGAAGAGCCTCGTCGACGCGGCCTGCTCACGCTTGCGCATGTGCACGAAGTGCACGAGAAAACAGTCCGGCTCAAGATGATGTTGTCCGAGGCGCAGGGACTGGCGAAGGCGGCGAACTCGGAATCAAGTTTTGCCCCTGGGGAAGGCAGCCAATCGTTCGATTCCGTCCTGGAGCGGATGCACTCTGGGCCTCAAGATAGAAGGACGTCCTTCGCTCGCATTGCGCGCGGTGCCGATGATGCCCTTGGCGACAGATCTTCCGGACCCTCCGTTGGCGCACATCGGATCCTGGGCGCTGCGCCACGTGAAGCCACTGCGCGACGGTGCGGTTTTCCCCCAGTGCCGGAGGGTGGAGCGCCAGGTCGAGAAGAAACCTCTTTAGGTTCTGATGACAAACCCTGGCTCGGCAATCAAGGATCCAGAAGCTCGCAACCAGACACGGTGCCACCCCATAGGCAAACGGAGTCCGACCCGGGTGCAGGACCGGGAAGGCGGCGTTTCGTCCATGTAGCCGAACAGAGCTTCAAGCGTGGATACTCGGAAAACCTACTTAATAACGCTTTACATGACATTTCTTTCGCTGGCGATATCACTAAATTCTCATGCGCTGTGGTGGAGTATGACAGGAAGCTGCAGGGTCGAGCGGACCACGCAACATTCCTGCAAAAGGCCGCTTCCGAGTTCAAACGCGAATTTGTCCCAAGATGGGAACAAGATATCCGCGCCCGGAATACATGGGGGTACGCCACCTCATGCAACACGATGAGCCGGGAGGCTGGAGGTCAGGCAGGCGTGGAAGCTTGCAGGGCCATGGCAGCTCAGGTGTCGAGCCTCGGCAATGCGCTAAACGACGTCGAAAGCAAAACGCTTTCCCTATTCGTATTGTCGTTCAGTCGATATCCCCGGGTGGCGGAATGTCGCAATGGAATGATCCGAATCGCCAGGTTTTTTCGTGAGCAACGCGGAGCGCTTTCGGAGCTCAACGCTCAAAGTCTCGCCCTGCTGGTCAACGGCTTCAGCAAGTGGCCGGAACAGGAGAACTCTCGTGAGGCCACAATAGCAGTTGCCGCTGAGATTCGCCGCCGCGCTCCCGGGCTCTCTGATTTTGGTCCGCAGAGCCTGGCCATCGTGGTGAACGGTTTGAGCAAGTGGCCGGAAGAGGCGGAGTGTCGCGGTGCTATAAGGGCAATCGCCAGCGAGGTCCGTCACCGCGCGGGCCGCCGCGATGTCTGGCTCTCTGACTTTGGTCCGCAGAACCTGGCTACCGTGGTGAACGGTTTAAGCAAGTGGCCGGAAGAGGCGGAGTGTCGCGGTGCGATGAGGGCAATCGCCGTCGAGGTCCGTCGCCGCGCGGGTCGCCGCGATGTCTGCCTCGCTGATTTTGATCCACAGGCGTTGGCGAACCTGGTGAACGGCTTCAGCAAGTGGCCGCAGGACTGCCGAGACGCTATAGTTCAAATCGCCGTCGAGGTGCGTTACCGCGCGGGCCGCCGCGGTGTCGGGCTCTCTGATTTTGATCCACAGGCGTTGGCGAACTTGGTAAACGGCTTCAGCAAGTGGCCGCAGGACTGCCGAGACGCTATAGTTCAAATCGCCGACGAGGTCCATCACCGCGGCGACCGGCTCTCCAATTTTACTCCCCAGCACTTGTCGAACCTCGTGAACGGGTTCAGCAGGTGGCCCGAGGGGGCGAAGTGCAACGACGCTATACTTGCAATCGCCGACGAGGTTCGTCGCCGCGCTGGCCGAGCGGACCGGCTCTCCAGTTTTACTCCCCAGCACTTGTCGAGCTTGGTGAACGGCTTCAGCAGGTGGCCGGAAAGAACAGACTGCCGCAGCGCTATAGTTGAAATAGCCGACGAGGTCCGTCGCCGCGCCGACCGGCTGTCTGGGTTTGATCCGCAGGGTCTGGCGAACCTGGTGAACGGTTTCAGCAAGTGGCCTGACGAGACGGGCTGTGGCGACGCCACGCTGGCGATCGCCGGTGAGGTCTGTCGCCGCGCCGACCGACTTTCTGGGTTTGATCCGCAGGGTCTGGCGAACCTGGTGAACGGTTTCAGCAAGTGGCCTGACGAGACGGGCTGTGGCGACGCCATGCTGGCGATCGCCGATGAGGTCCGTCGCCGCGCCGACCGGCTTTCTGGGTTTGATCCGCAGGGTCTGGCGAACCTGGTGAACGGTTTCAGCAAGTGGCCACAAGAGGAGAACTCACGTCACGCCATCGCTGTGATCGCCGGTGAGGTGCTTCGCCGCGCCGACCGGCTCTCCGATTTTACCTCTCAGCACCTAGCGAATCTGGTGAACGGCTTTAGCAAGTGCCCACAAGAGGAGAACTCACGTCACGCCACCGTTGTAATCGCCGATGAGGTCCTTCGCGCCGACCGGCTGTCTGATTTCACTCCGCAGGGTCTAGCGAACCTGGTGAACGGTTTCAGCAAGTGGCTGCAAGAGCAGGACACTCGCCAAGCCACAGTCGCGATTGCCAACGAGGTCTCTCGCCGTGACAACCGGCTCTTTGAGTTTACTCCGCGGGAACTGGCGATCCTGGTGAACGGCTTTAGCAAGTGGCCGGAAGAGGCGGTGTGCCATGGGGCGATAATCGACATAGCGGGCAAACTCGGCTCGGGAGACCTCCGATTCGGAGCGTTCACCACAACTCAGCTCAGCATGATAGCCAATGCTCTGGGGCGAGGTGTCACGAGGGGAGAGGGCACTGGAGAGATCATAGAGACCGCTCTGCTGAAGAATCGGCTGCACGATCTGGCCCACTACCTTCACTATGCCAGTGATCGCCTGGAGCAGGCCCAGGTTCTGAACATCGCCATGATTTTCAAAGCGCTGGCTAAGGCTCAATTGTTTGACGATCTCGGTTTGCTCGCACGCACGGGGTTAGACCGGCTGACGGAACTGCATCGTGCCCCTGGTTTTGCCGCTGAGAACGACCTCGAAATCATGGGTACTCTCTGCATCGCTCTGCTGCCGCTGGCGCGCAGCCCGCACCTGCGCTGGCACCGGAGGCGGGCTTTAAACTTGCTGAACGACATTCAACCGATCGTCGAGCACAAGATCGAGGGGCATCTCAAAGCAAGCGATGCCGAGCGAGCCCGAGGGCCGTACTCGAGCCGTGGCCCCGCCTTGTCGATCTATCAAACGCTCAAGGCCCGTGCGGTTTTGGCGGCATTGTTCCGCCGGCCCTATGTCGAAGGCAAGAAGTCCGATTTGCGGGTGAGGCAGGAAGAGCTGCAGCGCAAGACTAAGGAGATTTTGGACAAAACGGGCGGCCTCGTCGAAGGCGATCTTTCCAACATGAGCTGGAACCTGATGGCGGAGATCGCGGCGGAGAGTCCGGTCGATGCGCTGGACACGTTCTTGGCGCAGAATGCGGCGACGGTCCAGGCCCAACATCCAGCGTCCGTGTTCGACGTCCATCAAGTGTTGCGAACCATGGCCCACGAGCCCAGACCTCCGCAGGGCGACGCGGGACTTATGCAGTTGTCAGTGGTGGACATGCAGGGCCGGCCAGTGGCCACGGAGCCCGAGACACGCTATTCGATTTTTCATCGCCTGACCTCGGGGGTTTTGCCCGTCGTCGCGGTCCAGCTGCCAGGAAAGCCGAGCGCGTTCATGCTGGCGCGTACGGTCACCGTCGAGGGTGTGCCATACCGCATGGACCTGTTCGGCGGAAGCAAGTTAAAGCCGCCCAAAAAGCCCGTGTCGCAGATCGCCGCCCGCCTTCCAGGTGGGGCGAGGGCAGAGTCTTCCGGGGGAAAGCTGCTGGCGATTCCGTATGCCGAAACGGCGCCGGGCACAGCGTTCGAGCAGCTGTCGCGTGCCTGGGCCCCTTTCAAAGAGGCATACTATTACACTCAGCGCAGGGGTTTTGCCGCGCCGCCGGCAATCAAGGACCTAGGTCCTCGGGACTACGCGCTGGAGGGCGCCTTCAAACTGTCGCTGCTGCCGGACCGTCCTGCCGGCGAGGAGCATCCCTTCAAGCTGGCTGGGCCAGAAGGCCCGATCGCCTTGCGGCCGCATGATGGTTGCGGTTTCATCAAGGCCTCGCTGGCCAACCGTATGCCAGCTGTAAATCGCGCCCGCCGACAGGAAGGTCCTGATCGGGTGCCTGCCTTTGGTGAGGGAAGAAGAATGTCCGTTCCCGCATCGGCGCTGCAACACTATCCCCGAAGCGAGCCGGTGACCGATGAGGCGCGGGAGAAGGCCAAAACCTGGCTCGAGAGCAGACAAGGGCGAGAGTTGACGTCTGAAGAGTTGTTTCGCACCGTGACGGCCGGACACATCGACGGTCCCGGCGCGGTTGCCGTACCGTCCAGCGATGACTGTCTCCATGTGCCGACGCTCAAGAGCGAGACGTTGATGGGGGCGAGCGGGGTGCTGATCGGGCGCTCGCCCTACGACAAGCCCAATCTGCGCCCGTTTGCCGCCGAGCGAGTCAAGTCGGCCGTTAAGGGGGACCCGACCGCTGTGTTCCTCGAAAACTGCACAGCCATCCAATACAGCTTCAATGTCGCCCAGAAGTCGGGGAAGGAACTGGCGGGCGACGATCCGACTTTTTTTGCCAAAGGCATTCTGATGGTTGTGCCGGATAAGATGTGGCCGGCCGGCTACGCCGACCGTGGGCTGGTGATGTCTGCCGAGGACGTCAAATGCCATTCGAGCTGGACCTCGAGCAAGGACCGCGCCAAGGTGGACACGCCGCTCGAGTGCGTCGGCATCCTGCAGGCTACCGAGGTGTTCGCTCCGGGCTCGTTGGTTGCCGTCCCGATCGGTGAACAGAAAAAACTTGACGGGGACTTCGACGGGGACACCGTCGTCATCGTCGGCGACCGGCCGCAGCTTTACGAGCATGTGCGCCAGTTCGATCGCAAGGAGCAAGCTCTCGGACTTCCGTCGCTGAAGCCGCCAAAGTCGCATACCCCGGCGCTTGAGGGCGACAATTACCAGTTCGGTCGCGCCCGCCAGATCCTCGCCGCCACGCAGGATGTCCTGGAAACCTATAGCTGCCTGCAGCGAAACTTTCTGGCTCAATCCCATGAAGCACAACGCTGGTTTGCCGAGCGTGCTGTCTTTGGCACCTATGAGGGCGTTCACCACGAGCTCAGGCGAGAGATCCGTCAGCTGTTGGGCCAGGAAGAGGTGAGTAGCCAGGATATCCAGAACACGTTTGCGAGAGCGAGGAGCGAGATTGAGGTCGCCAAACATCTGGTTGCTCGCGAAATGGCCGAGTTGCTCGTCGACGACCTAGCGGCATGGGCAGTGAAGCCGAATGAGCAACCCCTGCCCGAAACAATCGAAAGCTCGAACGCCGCAAACCCGAGCCTCAGCGCAAGGCTCTGCAATCTTTTCCCGGATCTGGCGGAGACCTATCCGGCAACGCCTCAGCCACGAGACCGCATCCAGCTTTTACTCGACCACTATCCTCCCCGCATCGATCCCCGCCCGGATGGTTACAATGCGGACGACCTCGTAAAAAGCGCAAACAACTTGCTGAGCCTCGGCATCAAGGTCGGCACTGATGCCTATAAATCCGATACTGGCGCCAACCTCTTTTTCCAGAAGAGCAGTCACCTTCAGCGGCTCCTCTACGAGACGCCGGGCTTGAAGTCCGTGCCCTACGTCAAGGGCGTGGCGGCGACCCTCGCCCACGGAAGGTTTGATGTCGATGCGACCTTGGAGGATCTGAGGGACAACCCCACTCTGGCGGCTTCAATCATGGAGACCTCGATCAAACTCGCTGCGGAGCAGGGCATTTTGCGCAAACCCTCCGGCCTCCGGCCCGCCGCCGACGATGCTGACATGATCACGCTGACCCGCGAGGAGGCCTCAGAACGCGCCCAAAATGAGGCTGACCGAGCTATAGCCGAAGAGAGGAAAATCACCGCAGCGGCACGCGAGATTGCCGGAATTCTTGCGGAAGCCGGCATTGAGGTGAAGATGCCCCATCTGGAGCGCCGCTTGAAATCGCATGCCTCCATGACAGATCAGCTCACCGGCATGAGCATCCCGCCCGGCAGCGCCCCACAGCTCTTCAGCAACGCCGTACGCCACGTCTTAGAAATTCCTGACAAGGATTTTACACGTGCCTTCAAGAAAGCCATGCTGGCCTTTGAGGAGCGGGACTACACCGAACGCCAGACAACCAACTGGTTCAGAATGCGCAGTCCGACTTTCGTCGGCATCAAGACAGTGCTCACCACGTCGGAAGCTTATCGCTTCGAAGTGGAGTTCCACACGCCAGGCAGCTATCAAGCCAAGCTTGCCAATCACGACACCTATAAAATTCTCGGCAGGCTGCGGCGGCAATCAAGCGAGGATGCTTTGGAGCAAGCTAAGGCCGAGAAACTGGTGCAGCGGACGAGAGAGGTCTGCACACAGATTGCGATCCCCGACGGCGCCCTGGGCATACACCACTGGGGAGCCGAAGGAGATCGTAAGGGCGGCGCCGCTGCGGCATTTGGATTGCGAGCTTTCGAACAATCAAGAATGCCCGAGATCGCCAGGTCAACGGAGGCAAGCGAGATTATCGCCGCCCTCGGCGTGCGGCCGATCGTGCTTGTCGGCATGCCGAGCGCCGGAAAATCCACCATTGGCCCGGCCATCGCCGAGCGACTGCGGCTGCCCTTCATCGATACCGACCAAAAGATCCAAAAAGATGCCGGTAAACGGATACCGCAGATTTTCGATACCCATGGCGAGGAGTGGTTCAGGGAGCTCGAAGCGAGGGTAATCGCGCGTGTGCTCAATGAAGGGCCCGCGGTGATCGCGACTGGTGGCGGCTCGATCATGCATGAGTCGACCCGGCGTCTCGTCGGGGAGAAAGCCGTCTCGATCTGGCTCAACACCGACTTCGACGTGATCCAACATCGTCTTAGGAAAGGTATCAACCGCCCGCTGCTGCAAGGCCCCGACCGGGATCAGACAATCAGCCGACTGATGCGCGAGCGCACGCCGCTTTATGCACAAGCCGATATCACGTTCGTGCCGCCCCGCAAACAAGACAAAAAGAATGCGGATCCCTGCGTGAAGGCGCTGCACGCCTATCTTCGCGGCGAGGCGGCCGCCACTCAGCCAGCCTCCAATACCAACGAGCTTGTTGGCTGACTCACTTGAGATTCCCAAAGCGGAAAAGGTCTAATTCGCTGCCCTGATAGGTGGTGGTTTGAGCGAGCTCCGGCTTATCCGCAGCAGGTTATGCCAACCAACCTCGCGCTCGGGTACCTCGAGCACATCCTATGTGCTCGACGAGATCGTCCAACTGCCCGCAAGGCCAAGGCTGCCAAGCGCCTGCCGACCCGGTTGCTGAAGAAGCGGGGCTGCGGGCCCAGGCGCATGACCACCGACAAATTGCGGGCGCGGCAAAGACCCAGATGCCGCAAGTCGAGCATCGCTGGCACAAGGGGCTGACGATCGCGTTGAGCATTCGCATGTGCCGCTGCGAAACGGGAACGAACCGTGCAGGGCTTCCGATCCACCGGTTTGCAACGGTTCGTGTCGCACTTCCCAGCCTCGCGAATCGAAGCATATCGCGGCCGTCGCCACTGCGCGCAAGCCGAGAAGGCGGAAGCTGCATACACAGCAGCGACTTCCCGATGGCGGATTCGGCCCGGCAAGACGAAGGTTGTGGAAAAGGCGGCATTCTGAGCCGATAGGGCTATTCTACAACATCCGTCTGCATCGGCTTGCCTGGCGCGATGTAGTGCCATTCGATCCCGTGATCCTTCGACCATGCAAGGATGGCGTTCGAGGTGAACTCGGTGCGTGGTCGGAGACGATCATGCCTGGCTTGCCGCGCTGGGCGATCAGTTCCGTCAGCTCGCGAGCAACCCGATGGCTGGAAATCGAGGTGTCCGGGATCGCGGCATTCGCGCGTCACGTCGTCGACGATGTTGAGCACACGGAAGCGTCAGCCGCCGGCAAACTGGTCATGCACGAAATCCAACCAGCGCGCATTCGGCTTTGCCTCGACAGGATCGGCGCCCGCGTGCCGACGGCTCGTCGTCGCGCCCGACGCTTGCGAACCGTCAGACCTTCCTCGCGATAGAGACGGTAGATACGGTTGACCCGGATGCCTCGCCCTCGCGCCTGAGCAGGATGAACCAGCCGCCGATAGCCGAAGCGTCGGCGCTCGTTGGCGAGGTCACGCAACCTGCCGTGCAACTCCGTCTCTGGCGGTCGGCGAGACTGCTTTGCGATCGGCGCAGACGAAGGAACAGGCCCGACGCTCCGATAGGCCCATGACGGCCTGCAGATGCGCGACGGCTTCGCGCCTGGCGGCGGGTCCTACTATTTTTTTGACAGAAGCTCGCGTAATGCCGAGGCTTCGAGCATCTGGTCGGCGAGCAGCTTCTTCAGCTTGGCGTTCTCGTCTTCCAAGGCCTTCAGGCGCTTGGCGTCGGAGACGTCCGTCCTGCCATACTTGGCCTTCCAGTTATACAATCGGTAACACTCGGCGCATTAATTCGTTAGGGCAGAGCGCCTGCACTGTTCTGCCGGCACGTGTTCCAGACGAACCGCCTGCTGAGGACGCATCCGACGGCTGAAACGCTGAGACCAGAGGCCCGCCGGTTCACGCTGGCGGGCCTCTGGCTAGAGGAAATCGCTCGCAATCCGAAGTCGGTTTGCAGAAGTCGGTTTGGAATAGGCTCTCCAAGCCACGCGCATATTTACGTGGCGGTTTTGGATAAGCATAGTAGGAGCAGCAAATGTCAGTCCTAAGAGCTATTGCCCAACTTCGCAATCGTCGCATTCGGGCGGCGTCGTAATCGCCGCGGGATTTCTGGCGGGTCCCGGCCTGCGCCAATAAAATGGGTGGCAAGCCAAGCGGAAGAAATACGGCGCGATGGCTCCCCGAAAAGCGGAACGCCGAAGCCGCCGACTTCGATGACAAAAAAGCCCCAGCTCAGTGAGACCCGTTGCTCCTCAAGGCTCGCCGATTCACGCTGCGCGTTTCGGTGCTTGGGTCTGTTTGAGCTAGCCGTCTCGGCAGGCAATGCCGAAGCTGTCGCAGGTTAGCGCGAACGCCGCTTTGGCTTATCCTCAACAAAACAAAACCGCTTGCCTATCTCGAGGCGATCGCTCCACCAATCAGCACTGCTTTCTTTTGCGACGCGAGAGGCTTCGCCCCGTACAAATCCAATTGTCTTCCGGCAGCAAGAACGATCAGGCAATTTTCCTTTGGCATAATGGCCGTCCTCGTTAGGACGCCGCGATAGGGAACGAAGAAAGGGCCGCCTGTCGGCGACCCTGAAGTCTGCACAAGGCGGATAAAAACCAGATGATCAAATTCACTCCCTGTGCCGGCCCGAGGATAGAAGCAGCGGGTTTCAGGAATATTTCGTATAGGTGGTGATGAAAATATCCACTAGTCTAGCCGCGGTTGTCCGCGCGACCACCATCCGATGTGCCGGTCTGCTTCCGCCGTCCGTTCCTTCACCCGTTAAAGCAGCGGGCAAGCCTCCCTGGCTTTCGAAAGGGAGGAGAAGGTTGAAGCGAAGGCTGAAACGCGGAGCCAGGGAGAAGGCGCGCGAGCGGCGCCAACAGGCAGTCGTGAAGGCGCAAGCAGCACTCGAGAAATCCGAGCGGGAGCATGATCAAGTGGCGAGCACCATCGAAGCCGAACGCGCGGTGGTCGAAAATCGCTCTCAAGCCGAAGAGGCTCGTTGAGAGAAGCAGAAGGAGAAGCTGGAGGGGCTGTACGCCGGGCTCGGGAATAGGAACGAGTCTTCAGGTCCGACGGGAAACCGGGGCCCCAAATCCGCGGAGGAACGATTCAACAAAGCGTGAGTTCGCTTTCAAATAAGAACGATAGGCGGTTACGGCCATGCCACGATCGGTTGAGGAGTTAAGGCGCGAGTCCGAGCGGAGCCGGGCGCAGCTTGCAGCGACCGTCGATCGAGAGGCGTCGCATGGCTGTGACGGGCTCAATCCACTGCAGTTCCAATACATGCATTAGTCTGTCGCTCAGCGATACATGGCTGATTGTAATCCCGCCCGGCGAAGGCGAGCCTCACGGGCACCCAAAAACCCCTACGTGCCTGCCAGGTTAATTGCGCCCGCGGGTAGGGCCTGCCAAATGGCTCCGCATCTGTTGACATGCTGTAATCGGCCGCGAGACGTAGCTCTCGGAGCGGTCTGACCTGCCGGATCGACTCCTGATAAAGCTCGTGCGCTTTATAGGCTTCGAGTTCGACTTCGTCGTCGAATTCACCGTAGACGATCACGTCAATTTCGTTGCCAAGCCGGTCACTCTTGCGGTTACGAGCGACCTCAAGCCGGCGTGCGTGCGGGATTTTGGCGAGAACGGAAAGGCCGTCGACTATTTTGTCGACATGCGCCTTATCTTTTGCGGTGAATAATACGATGTGTCGAATCATAGATGACCGTCGGTCATTGCGGTTTGACTTCGCCCAAAGCGACAGAAGCCTCATCGCAAAGTCTGCAAGGCTCGGGCAGCCGCTCAGATGCCACTGCACGGCAGGCTCCCTGCACGATCGCGCTGGCGGGTGTTTAGCTTGATTCTTCGTCCGCTATTACGCAAGGTAGACAATCTCTGAGACGAATTTCTGCATCGAAGTAAGGAACCGCCTGATCATCAGTCGCTAGGACAACTTTCAGTAGATGCTTCCGTCGACGGTCATTAGCTTCGCGCGGATCTCGTGCATGAAACGGTCTCACTTGCAGGATCGCCGCATAAGAACTGCAGCAAAATGCGCTCTTTCGTTGAATACAGGCTGGGTCATAAAACAGAAGGGGAAGGCCGCCGCCAGCCCCCGAAGCGTTGACATCGGCACGTGACTTCAAGGTTGAATCCGCTCTTCGGCTGATCACCGCAGAGAGATCGATCGTGAAACTCTTTCATCGCGGAACGTGGCGATAGTCTCAGCCATACATGGCGCCTGGGAGGAGCTTATCGTTTCGGGCGCTGCTCGTCGCGAAGCAACGAAGAAAGGTAGTACCTGGTGCACATGCTTGCCTGGAGGCGCTTTCAGCGCGCAGCTGCATCGCACCGGAAGGCTGCGCTCCCTTCCGGAAAGTCGCTGAAATGCTGCTCCGCCTTCGCCGAAGTTTTGGCAAAATGGCCGCCCCAGGTGCCGCGGTTCTGATCGAGCACTCTTAGACTGCCTTCACTTGAACCGCGTTGCTTGCGTGCGCGTGAGAGCCCAACGCGCTAGTACATCGGTGGATGCGATCGCCCAGGGAAGCGCGGCTGCCATTTGCTTGATCAACATCAATAGATATAATTCGATGGTCTATCCTTAAGCAAAGCCTAGCGGAGGCAAGTCATGCGCAATCTGCTGTTTGTCGCTGCTAGCACTTCCCATGCTAGTTGGCTTTGTCTCGCCTTCGAGTGTACGTCCTACGACCCGCTTGGCAGGACGCTCATTGTCTGCAAAGACCGTATCTGGGGCATCCTGGCAACTGCCAGTTCTCGTCATTTTGTCAGTGCATGGCCACTGCATCGCGGAAACGAACTCGCTCGGGTAGAGTATTGCCTCCGGGGCAGAGCCAGCCAGTCCGACATGCAGGAGATGCGGTTAAGACAACGCCGCACGCAAATTGCGTCAGAATGATCGGATCGGCGCGCCCTGAGGCCCAGCGTGACGCAAGGCGCTTCCAAATGACAATTTGAATCTGGGGAGTTTCTTGCTTGATGGTCGGGCGACCATTGGATTTTTTATGCACGCGCCTGCTACTTTGGAGACGTATGTTTCCCTTTCATGGTTGACAGTTTTCACTCGTCCGCCATAGAAAAAGGGTGGTCCCCCGGGGATGCGCGCAATACTCAACGGCTTCGGTCGCAAGAATCGGATTACCGTTCGCCTAGCTTATTCGGTGCGGAGGGCCGTGGCTTCAAAATCGTAGGCGACCAGGTGAGATCAAATCAGTATCGCTTCGAGCTGCGAAATCGACCTTTGACGGAACGGATCGAAAATGAGCCACGCTTTGGAAGTGTCAGTTGAGCGGATCACGATTCCAATCCTGCAGCGGTGGAAGCAGGAGCGGCGGCGTGTCGCCATGACCACCGCCTACGATGCGGTTACGGCAGGCATCGCTGACCCCATCGTCGACATCATTCTTGTCGGCGACAGTGTTGGCAATGTCTGCCTCGGATTCGACAACACGTTGCCAGTCAGCATGGCGATGATGAATCATCATCTCGAAGCTGTTGCGCGCACAAGGCCCCGTGCCTTGCTCGTGGCCGATATGCCGTTTCTTAGCTTTCACCTTAGTCCGGAGGAGACGATACGCAACGCCGGAGGGTTCCTGCAGCGAGGCGCAGATGCAGTGAAACTCGAGGGCGGAGCCAAGCGCGTGGAGATGGTGCGTGCCCTGGTCGATTGCGAAATTCCCGTCATGGGCCATCTCGGCCTCACCCCGCAGAGCGTCAATATCATGGGCGGATTCAAGGTGCAGGGCCGGAAAGCCGATGACGCTTTGCGGCTGCTTGATGACGCTCACCGTCTGCAGGAGGCCGGATGCTTCGCGTTGGTGCTTGAAGGCATTCCGGCCGAGCTAGCCCAGCGAGCGACCGAATCGCTGTCGATACCAACTATTGGAATCGGCGCGGGTCCCGGGTGCTCGGGCCAAGTGCTCGTATTCCATGACGTGCTGGGGCTGACCGAAGGTCATCGGCCCAAATTCGTTCGCGCCTATGCTGATGGTTTTCAGCTGTTGCAGGAGGCGCTGTCGCGCTGGGCTACCGATGTCCGCAGTGGAGCGTTCCCGGCGCCGCAAGAGTCCTATCGGCTTCCTGAAAGCCTGGGTAACATCATCGCAAACTGGGCTCCTCCCAACCCAACCTGATGTAAGGTGCTACGATGCAGACGATTACCACGGTCGCTGAGCTTCGTCGTGAGCTCGCGAAGGCTTGCAGCGCGGGCAAACGCGTCGGGCTCGTGCCGACAATGGGCTATTTGCACGATGGCCATCTGGCCCTGATCAAGACGAGCCGAGCGCAATGCGACGTCACCGTCGTTAGCATCTTTGTCAATCCGACTCAGTTCGGACCAAACGAGGATCTCAGCAGCTATCCTCGCGATTTCCTGCGCGATGAAAAATTGTGCCGCGATGCCGGTGTTGCGATTGTCTTCGCGCCGGGTGCACAGGAAGTCTATCCGGCTCAATTCGAGACCTTCGTCGAACCGGGCGAATTGGCGAAGCCACTATGCGGGGCTTTCAGGCGTGGGCATTTTCGCGGCGTCGCAACCGTCGTATGCAAGCTGTTCAACATGGTGCATCCGGACGTCGTGTTTTTCGGGCAAAAGGATTTTCAGCAATGCGCGGTCGTTCGTCGCATGGCAACTGATCTCAATCTTCCCATCGAGATCGTCACCGTGCCAACCGTTCGGGAACCGGACGGGCTCGCGATGAGCAGTCGCAATCGATATCTCAGCGAGGAAGAACGTCGGCGAGCCGTTGCCATCAGTCGTGGGCTGTTCGCCGCGGCGGATGAGTTCCGCTCAGGAGTGCGCGAGGTGGATAAGCTGATTGCGATCGCCGAGCGGCATCTTGAGACAGTTGATCGGCTGCAATACCTTGAACTTGTCGATGGTGATACGCTCAAGCGTGCCGAGAGTCCGCTGCGGCTTCCGGCGGCGCTCTGTGCCGCAGCCTACGTCGGTTCGACCCGGCTGATCGATAACGTACTGCTGGCGTTGCCAAATCTGTAGCGCAATTCAGAACCAAAAATTGATAAACTGTGTTCTTTTTATCCGTTTCGCCGGCGTCGTCGGTGTAACCCTGGAAGTTCCGACGCAGCCGCCCCTCGCGCTTCGCCGCGGCAAGATTGTCGCCGGGTAGGGCGAAGTGGTCGAAACTAATGCGCACGTAGCCCGCGTCGACCAGGGCTTCCGCAATTCCGACTGAAGATGACGCACGACTTCTGGGGCAGGGCGTATTCGCCGATCTTGCACTGATGCTTCTTGAAGGAGGGAATATGCGCGTAACCGAAGTCCGACAAGCGATCCGGACGGAGTTCGATGCATTTGGCGACCGTGTCTAGCACTACAGTTGCAATTTTCGGGTGGTTCTGAATCTATGGGCGACCATGATTCGGGATTTGATGATTGGTGGAGCGTCGGTCGAAGATACGCGACGCTGTGGGCCTCTTTGTTGCGGCAGGCCAAGCAACGGATTCGTCCGCTGTTTACGCAGGAGCGGATCGCGATCTCGGCGGGGCAGTTTCTCGATGGACGTTGGGGCAACGAGCCGCGCATCCCTCACAAGGAGAAGCATCAATGCCGGTCCATGTGCACAGCCAATTCGATG
Organism: Bradyrhizobium sp. 157; assembly: GCF_023073815.1. Lineage (NCBI taxonomy): Bacteria > Pseudomonadati > Pseudomonadota > Alphaproteobacteria > Hyphomicrobiales > Nitrobacteraceae > Bradyrhizobium > Bradyrhizobium sp. 157. Next base: position 15,446 of record NZ_JADPKF010000046.1, read on the forward strand.
AAGAAGTCGTCAATCGCGAGCCGTGGCGGGGGCGCTGACCAAGACCATGAGTCTAGAGCGTTAGCCGATCAGGTTGCAAATATCCTGCGGCGGCGAAGTAGTTTGTGGATTCTGCGGGCGAGTAAGTGTCGACGATGCGGCCAATGGCATC